>NZ_JAIWIH010000039.1:0-144750 GCF_052851135.1 Streptomyces sp. BRA346
CGGCCATGAGGAGCATGTTCTCCTCGCCGGTGATCAGGCCGTCGACGGCGGAGAACTGCCCGGTGACGCCGATCGCGGCACGCACCGCCTGCGGGTCGGCGGCCAGGTCGTGGCCACCGACCCGCAGGCCGCCGGCGTCGGCGGTGACGAGGGTGGAGAGGATCTTGACGGCGGTGGTCTTCCCGGCGCCGTTGGGGCCGAGCAGGGAGAAGATCGTCCCTTCGGGGACGGCCAGGTCGATGCCGTCGAGGACGACCTTGTCGCCGTAGGACTTGCGCAGCCCCTTGGCCGCGATGGCGAGTGCGCTCGATGTCGTCGTCATGCCGCACAGCTTGCGGCGCGGTGGGTTCAGCGCGGCTTCAGCGCGGTTTCAGTGCCCTGGAACCGAGGACTCCGGCTACGGCGTGACGCCCAGCATCCGTTGCAGCAGGTCCCGCAGCACCGTCCGCTCATCGGCGGACAACCCGGCCAACGGCTCCCGCGCGAAGTCCAGCGAGCCGCGCAGCCGCTCGGCGGTCTCGCGGCCCGCCTCCGTCGCGGCGGCGAGCTTGACGCGCCGGTCGGCGGGGTCGAGGCGGCGCTCGGCGAGTCCGCGGGACTCCAGGCGGTCCACGATGCCGGTGACGTTCGACGGCTCGCACTTGAGCTGCTGCGCTATCCGCCGCATCGGCGTCGGCCCCCGGGAGAGCAGGCCCAGGACGCGGGCCTGGGCGCCGGTGAGGGCGTGCTTGGCGGCGGCTTCCTCGTACTCCTCGTGATAGCGGGCCACGATGGTGCCGATGAGCTCGACGACCTCGAGGGTCAGCGGGTCGGTGCGGGACGTCATGCCCCTCAGGTTACCCGTTTACTTGACAGCATGAAATATCCAGGCCCATGATTGTTTCAGATGATGAAGTAAGTATGAGGAGGCACCCCCATGTCCGCGATCCCCGCCACCGGCCGTGAATGGCACCTCGTCGCCCGCCCGGAGGGCTGGCCGAAGCCGGAGGACTTCGCGCTGCGCGAGGCCCCGGTGGCCGAGCCGGGCCCGGGCCAGGTGCTGGTCCGCAACCTGTACATGTCGGTGGACCCGTACATGCGCGGCCGGATGAACGACGTGAAGTCGTACGTACCGCCGTTCCAGCTGGACCAGCCGATGGAGGGCGGCGCGGTCGGCACGGTGATCGCCTCGAACGCGGACGGCATCGCGGTCGGCGCCCACGTCCTGCACTTCGGCGGCTGGCGCGAGTACGCGGTGGTGGACGGCAAGCGCGCGGTGACGGTGGACCCGGAGGTCGCCCCGCTCACCACGTACCTCGGGGTGCTCGGGATGACGGGGCTGACCGCCTACGCGGGGCTGATGGAGGTCGCGTCGTTCAAGGAGGGCGACGCGGTGTTCGTGTCCGGCGCGGCGGGCGCGGTCGGCAGTGAGGTCGGCCAGATCGCCAAGCTCAAGGGCGCCTCGCGGGTCATCGGCAGCGCGGGCTCGGACGAGAAGGTGCGGCTGCTGATCGACGAGTACGGCTTCGACGCGGCGTTCAACTACAAGAACGGACCCGTAGCCGAGCAACTGAAGGAGGCCGCCCCCGACGGCATCGACGTCTACTTCGACAACGTCGGCGGCGAGCACCTCGAAGCGGCCCTCAGCAGCCTCAAGGTGCACGGCCGCATCGCCACCTGCGGCATGATCTCGATTTACAACGAGACCGAGCCGCCCGCCGCCCCGCGCAACATGGCGCTGTTCATCGGCAAGCGGCTGCGCATGCAGGGCATGCTGGTCAACGACCACAACCACCTCCAGCCGCAGTTCTTCGAGGAGGTCGGCGCCTGGGTGCGGGAGGGCAAGCTGCGCTACCGCGAGACCGTCGTCAAGGGCGTGGACAACGCGGTGGAGGCCTTCCTGGGCATGCTCCGCGGCGAGAACATCGGCAAGATGATCGTCGCCCTCGACGACTGAGACGCTGGCCCTCATGGGGTCTGCTCGGCGTCGGTGAACGCGGTGATCAGGCCATGGGGCGCGTCGTCGCCGAAGAGGTACTCGTGGAGTCGGGTGCCGTCGGTGGCGGCCTTGGCGCCACGGGGGAACATGGCCTGCTCGTACGCGGTGAGGGCGGTTTCGACGTCGTCCGGGTGGGCGGCCAGGGCCTTGCCGAGTTCGGCGCCGTCGTACATGGCCAGGTTGGCGCCTTCGCCGTTCGGGGCCGCGAGGTGCGCGGCGTCGCCGAGCAGGGTCACGCCCGGCACCCGGTCCCACCGGTGGCCGATCGGCAGGGCGTAGAGCGGGCGCAGGACCGGCGCGGTGTCGCTGTCGGTGATCAGCGAGGTCAGCTCCGGCGCCCAGCCGTCGAACTCCTCGGCGATCCGGGTGGCGGCCGTGGCCGCGTCGGTGAAGTCGATGGCGGCGAACCAGTCCTGCGGCTCGGTGAGCGCCACGTAGGTGTGCAGGGTGCCGCCCTTCTCCCGGTGGGTCTGGATCCCCTTGCCCGGCGCGAGCGCGAACATCGACCCGCCGCCGACCGCCTTCGCCGCGGCCGGGTGGCGGGTGTCGCCGTCGAACAGGTAGGTCTCGACGAACGACCTGCCGGTGTACGCGGGTGTGGCGTCGGAGAGCAGCGGGCGGACCCGTGACCACGCGCCGTCCGCGCCGACCAGCAGGTTCGTGACGACGGTGGTGCCGTCGGCGAAGGCCACCTCGTGGCGGCCCTCACCGAGGGCACGGACGCCGCTGACCTTGTGCCCCCACCGGACGGTGTCGGCCGGGAGCGAGTCGAGCAGGATCTGCCGCAGCTCGCCGCGCTGCACCTCGGGGCGGCCCCC
This sequence comes from Streptomyces sp. BRA346, assembly GCF_052851135.1. Lineage (NCBI taxonomy): Bacteria > Bacillati > Actinomycetota > Actinomycetes > Kitasatosporales > Streptomycetaceae > Streptomyces > Streptomyces sp. BRA346. The sequence continues at coordinate 2,797 of NZ_JAIWIH010000039.1, forward strand.
GGTGCCGTCGTCGGGGGAGTCGAACAGGACGGTTCCGTCCCGGTCGAGGAACCGCATCGCCTGACGGCCCTCCAGGATGAGGCTGCGGAACTCGTCCATCAAGTCCGCTGCCTGCAAGGCCAGTTGGCCGTTGTAGTCGTGGATGTCGAGCATCCCGCCCTGTGCGCGCGCCGTCGGTGAGGTCTCCGCCTCGTAGACCGTGGCCGGGATGCCGTGGAGGTGCAGGACGCGGGCGAGGGTCAGTCCGCCGAGCCCGGCGCCGACGATCGTGACGTGAGGGGTCATGGTGATTCCCTGTGTGTCGCACGGGTGCCGGGCGGGCGCCCGGCGGGGTCACCGGAAACGTCCCAAACCCCGCCGACAGGCCGCCGACACCGGACCGTCGGCCCTGATATCTGCCCGACACCCCGGCACCACGGCACCCCGGCACCACGGCACCCCTACGGCAGGACCACCGTCGTCAGCGCGCGCGGCGGAAGGTCCACGTCCAGCGTGCCGCCCCGCACCACCGCCCGGCCGACCCGGCTCAGCGAGTGCGTCTCGTCGGTGCGGTACACCTCGCCGCGTACGCCACCGCGTCCGCCGCTCACCGCGAAGTCCGTACGGACCGCCTCCCGGCCCGTGTTCAGGATCTCCAGCACCCGGCCCCCGTCCCGGTTGCGGAAGGCCGTCACCTTCACGCCGTCCGCCGCGGCCGCCCCGACCGACGCCGCCACCCGCACCGCCCCGGGGCGTATGAAGCGGCTGTACGCGGCGAGCGCCCAGAGCCGCTTCGAGACGTGGTAGTCCGCGCCGTCGAGCTGGATCAGCCCCCGCGTCGCGCCCACGGAGGCGCCGAACCAGTACACGTACGCGCTCGCCCGCGCGTCCGCGAGCGTCGTGTGGATCGCCTCGGCGACGGTGAGGCCGTCATATTCGCTGCCGTCGTCCCACGCCTCGTTCCACGTCGTGCCGTTGGGACTCCACTCCGACATCCAGGTGCGCCGCGTCGTCGGCAGCGGCTGGTCCGAGGGCGTGACGTACGGATGGCCGGTGTGCGTGCCCACGTACCGTGACGCCTCCGGGTCCGCCTCGATGGCCGCGCTGTACTCGGCCTGCTGCTTCCATCCGGCCGCGTCGCAGCACACCAGGTCGATCCCGGCGCGCCGGACCGCCGGGCCGACGGCCTTCACGGTCTCGGCCGCCTCCTCCGGCGTGAACTGCATGGAGGCGTACGACGTGGCGAGATCGGGCTCGTTGGTGAAGCCGAGGTCGGTGATGCGGATGCCCTCCTGGCGGTAGAACTTCGCGTACTGGACGAGGTAGTCGGCGTAGGCGCGCCGCCATTCCGGCTTCAGGGTGCCGCCGTTCGCGTCCGTCCCGTTGGTCTTCATGTAGCCGGGCGCGCTCCAGGCGTCGGCGTAGAAGCGCTGTACGCCGTACCGTTTCGCCTCCTTGGCCAGCCACACCTGGCCGCCGTCCTTGCCGTCCCACTGATAGCGCGGCGGGGCGTCCGGGCCGCCCGGGTCGGTGGGCTGGATGGACTTCATGTGGTCGTAGACCTCGTCCGAGGACGAGCCGATGCCGAGCCGCAGGATGCTGAGCCCCGCGCCGGTGCGCCGGTTCAGCAGCAGATCCAGCACCTCCCGCCGGTGTTCGGGGGTGAGCCCGCCCGCGCCCCGCATCAGATCGGCGCGCTGGAAGGCCTCCGAGAAACCGAAGCCATCGATCGGCTGGAGAGGCCTTCCGAAATCCGCGCCGGGGGTGGAAGGTTGCTCAGCGGCGGCGGACGGCATGGCCAGAGGGATCAGGGCGGCGGCGACTGCGCCGACGAGAGCGGTACGGACCGTCTTGATCACGAAAACTTCCCTTCCCAGGCTCCGAAAACTTCCGGAACGTTTCCGTAACGTCGGCCGCACGCTAGAGGCGGCCCCCAGCCCGGTCAAGAGAGCACACACCGCACGGCTCATGAGCACATGAGAGGAAACACGCCGCATGACAACGCGTCACCGCACCAGATGGCTCGCCCTGCCCGCCCGCCTCGACCCCGCCACCGGCAAGCAGTACGGGGGCGACAAGACGGTCTACGGCATCGCCTCCCGGCCCACCGGTACCAAGGCGGTCGAGGGGCCGTCCGTCGTGAAGCGCAGCGGGTACTACCACCTGTTCGCGTCCTACGACACCTGCTGCGCGGGCACCGGCTCCACGTACAAGATCAAGGTCGGCCGCGCCACCCGGCCCACCGGGCCGTACTGCGACAAGAACGGGGTGGCCATGATGAACAACGGCGGCTCCCCGGTCCTGGAGTCCCACGGCCGCTACATCGGCCCCGGCGGTCAGTCGATCATGAGCGACACCGACGGTGACCTGCTCGTCTACCACTACTACGACGGCCAGGCGGGCGGCACCGCCAAGCTCGGCGTCAACCTGCTCAGCTGGAGCGGCGGCTGGCCGACCGCGTACTGACGCACGCGGGCGGGAGGCGTTGACGCGCGGGCGACCAGCTCTTACCGTCACGTTCGGATATGCGACCCCTATCCGGCATATCGAACAGAGCAGTAGAGAGGCGCCGCCATGCAGTCGACCGCCCCCGCCCGGTTCACCCTCGACCCCGCCTTCGCCGTCGGCGACGTCGACGCGCGCCTCTTCGGCTCGTTCGTCGAACACCTCGGCCGCTGCGTCTACACCGGGATCTACGAGCCCGGCCACCCCGCCGCCGACGAGGCCGGGCTGCGCACCGACGTCCTCGATCTCATCCGTGAACTCGGCGTCACCGCCCTCCGCTACCCCGGCGGCAACTTCGTCTCCGGCTACAAGTGGGAGGACGGCACAGGGCCCGCCGACGAGCGCCCCCGCCGCCTCGACCTCGCCTGGCGCTCGACCGAGACCAACCGCTTCGGGCTCTCCGAGTACATCGACTTCGTCCGCAAGGTCGGCGGCGAGCCCATGATGGCGCTCAACCTCGGCACGCGCGGCGTCGCCGAGGCCCTGGAGCTCCAGGAATACGCCAACCACCCGTCCGGCACCGCCCTGTCCGACCGCCGCGTCGGCCACGGCGACAAGGAGCCGTACGGCATCCGGCTGTGGTGTCTGGGCAACGAGATGGACGGCCCCTGGCAGACCGGCCACAAGACCGCCGAGGAGTACGGACGGCTCGCCGCCGAGACCGCCCGCGCCATGCGGCAGATCGACCCGGACGTCGAACTCGTCGCCTGCGGCAGCTCCAACCAGGGCATGGCGACCTTCGCCGCCTGGGAGGCCACGGTCCTCCAGCACTCCTACGACCTGGTCGACTACATCTCCCTGCACGCCTACTACGAGGAGCGCGACGGCGACCGCGACTCCTTCCTCGCCTCCGCCGTCGACATGGAGTCCTTCATCGAGAACGTGATCGCGACCTGCGACCACGTCGGCGCCCGGCTGAAGTCGAAGAAGAAGATCAACCTCTCCTTCGACGAGTGGAACGTCTGGTACCAGGCCCGCTTCCACGCCGCCGAGCCGCCCAACTGGGACGAGGCGCCGCGGCTGCTGGAGGACAACTACTCCGTCACCGACGCCGTCGTCTTCGGCTCGCTCCTCATCGCGCTGCTGCGCCACGCCGACCGCGTGACGGTCGCCTGCCTCGCCCAGCTCGTCAACGTCATCGCCCCGATCATGACCGAACCGGGCGGCCCGGCCTGGCGCCAGACCACCTTCTTCCCCTTCGCCCAGGCCTCGGCGTACGGCCGCGGCCGGGTGCTCCAGGTCGCCGTCGACAGCCCCGCGCACGAGACGGCGCGGTACGGCGAGGTGCCGCTGCTGCACGCCACGGCCGTGACGAACGAGGAGACCGGCGAGGTCACCGTCTTCGCCGTCAACCGCGACCAGCACCGGCCGCTCCCGCTGGAGGTGGCGCTGCACGGTCTCGCGCTCGGTCGGGTCGTCGAGCACAGCGTCCTCGCCGACGCCGACCCGGAGGCCCGCAACACCCTGGCCGACCCCGAGCGCGTCACCCCGCACGTGGGCGCGGGCACGGCGCTCGCGGACGGGGTGCTGACCGCCACGCTGGAGCCGATGTCCTGGAACGTGATCCGTTTGGGGTGATCCGTTTGGGATGAGCGGCAAACAATTTGTATAGTGCACTTATATGAGTACGGTGCGCGAGATACAGGGGTGGACATCAGCGGTGGGCCGCAGCTTCCGGGCGGCCCTCACCATGGAACGTGTTCTCTCGGAGCCCGGCGCGATCGTACGTTCCGGGCAGGCCGGAGCGCACCGCCGGTGCGGCGATGTGCGTAAGAGAGGGGGAGGGGCTAGCGGCGCGGCTCGATGACGTGCGTCCGGAGGTCGCCCGCGGTCTGCGTCATGTGGGCAGCCATCGCGCGCCGGGCCTTCTCGGGGTCCCCGCCGCGCAGCGCCTCCAGGACGAGTTCGTGGTGGGCGATGGCGTTCGTGCGGATCTGGGGCACGGCGGAGGTCTGCCGACGGCCCTCGATCAGCAGCTGTCCGAACGGCTCCAAGAGCAGCGGGACGAACGCGTTGCCGGAGGCGCGCATCACCACGTCGTGGAACGCGATGTCGGCGGTCACGAACTGTTCGGTGTCCCCGGCCGCGGCCGCCGCCCGCATCTCGTCCAGCAGCTCGGCGAGTTCGGCCAAGTCGTGGTCGGTGCGCCGGACCGCGGCCAGCTGCGCGGCGCCGACCTCGATCATCTGCCGGGCCTCGATCAGCTTCTCGGAGATCGCCCCGCCCGCCCGTGGCCCGGTGGCGGCCGCGCGGATCATCGGCTCCAGTGCGGTCCACTGGTCGGGATTGTTGACGTACGTACCGCGTCCCCGGTGGATGCGGACGACGTTCTGCGAGCGCAGGACCTTGATCGCCTCGCGCAGCGTGAGTCGGCTGGCGGCGTGCTGCTCGGCCAGTACGCCCTCCGGGGGGAGGGCCGTGCCGGGCGGATAGTGGCCGTCGATGATCGAGGTCAGCAGCGCCTCGGCGATGTCGTCGGACAGCGGCATTGCTGTCGACCTCCTTGCCGGAAGCTCGGACATCAGACATCTGATGTCCAGGAAACGTAGGTGGGGTTTCGGTCATCGTCAAGACCCCCGGGAGGCTTCCTGGCGCAAAGGCGAGCCCCGCCCGGGGGATCCGGGCGGGGCGTGATGTGGAGGGGGCAGGCGGACCGAGCGGTAGGGGACGGATGGGGGACGACGTACGTGGGGATGTTTTCGTGCGGCGTTACGGCCAGGGGTGCGGTCAGGCGTCCGCGTCGATGCCCAGGGTGAGGGTGCCGCGATATCCGGCCGACGGGGTGCTGCCCAGCGCCGTCACAGCCATCAGCCCGGCGGCGGTGCCGCCGTTGCCGTAGATCCCGTCGGAGGAGAGCGGGGTGCGGGGGACGGTGTTGGTGGAGTACGGGGTCAGCTTGGCGACCGCCTGGGTGATCTTCTCGTCGAAGAAGAGCTGACCGGTGTGGATCTCGTTGCCGCCGGTGAACGAGCCGTCGGCGGTGAGGGTCACGCCCGTGTGCACCTTGATGTGGATGTGGATGCAGCGGCCGCGGTACCAGCCGGGGTAGATGCCCTTCAGCTTGGCCACGCCGTCGGTGCCGGTGAGCACACCGCCGCGCAGGAACTTACCGTTGTCCGGCTCCTGGTGGCCGTTGTTGCCGACGAAGCCGGAGTACTCGCCGAGCGCGTCGCAGTACCAGATCTCCACGAGCGCCTTGTTGAGCGGTGCGCAGGTGTCCTTGTCGACGACGGGGAGGACCAGCTCCAGGGGTACGCCCTGCTTGTCCTCGCTGACGTCGGCCCGTACGAGGGCGTGGTCGAGGTAGTACGGGCCCTCGGTGAGCTGCTTGGTGAGGGTGCAGATCGCGTGGGCGGCGGGGACCGCGTCCGTGGCGCCGGTGGCGGCCGCCCCGGGGCGGGTGGCGGCGGTTCCGGCGCCGATTCCGACGGCCGCGGCGGCGGCGCTTCCGGCGATCAGTACTCTGCGTCGCCCGATGGGGACGGGGGATGAGTCTGTCATGGGCATGGAAAATAAGGGCGGTTTCTGTGGGGCGCCTGTCAGTTCGGCAAAGTCTCCGCGCGTCAACTCTTCTTATCGCCAACTCCCTTATGAGTCAGCGGTGTTGACACCACGAACAAGCGCTTACTAGCTTCTCCTGTGATGGCTGTCATCTGCTGGGACGGTCCTGACCACACCGCGTCCGGGCAGCGCATGACGCCACCGTCAGACACCGTCAGAGCCGCACCTTTGACGATCTCCACCGGCCCCGGTGACCGACGTGCTTGCCGTGCGCTCCCGCAAGCGACTGCCCCTCCGGGTGGGGATCCTCCGACCGAGAGGGATCCTTCATGAACTCCACAGGTGACCACTTCACGACGGACACCACCACCGGACCCGGCCCCGGCATCGGCCACAACCGGCGCCGGCTGACGGCCATCGCCGCGGGCGTGGCCGCCACCCTCGCGCTCGGGGGCCTGGCCGCGGTCTCGGCGCAGGACGCGGACGCCGCCCCGCGCGGAGCCGCCGCGGTGGCGGACACCCCCATCGGCTTCGGCGCGGGCACCACCGGCGGTGGCAACGCCACCGCCACCACCGTGACCACCCTCGCCGCCTTCCAGGCCGCCGTCGCCGGTGACGGCGCCAAGGTCGTCAAGGTGTCCGGTCTGCTCTCCCTCACCGGCCAGGTGGACATCGGCTCCAACACCACCGTGCTGGGCGTCGGTTCGGGCTCCGGATTCACCGGCGGGGGCCTGCGGCTGAAGGAGGCCACGAACGTCATCATCCGCAACCTCGCCATCAGCAAGCCGAGGAAGCCGTCCGACGGGGTGACGGTCCAGGAGTCCACCAGGGTGTGGATCGACCACAACACGTTCTCCGCCGACCGCGACCACGACAAGGACTATGACGACGGCCTGCTGGACATCAACCACGGCTCCGACAACATCACCGTCTCCTGGAACACATTCGCCGACCACTTCAAGGGCAGCCTGGTCGGGCACAGCGACAAGAACGCCGGCGAGGACACCGGGCACCTCAAGGTGACCTACCACCACAACTGGTTCAGCAACGTCCACTCCCGCATCCCCAGCCTCCGCTTCGGCACCGGCCACTTCTACGACAACTACGTCCAGGGCGCCGACACCGCCGTCCACTCCCGGATGGGCGCGCAGATGCTGGTGGAGAACAACGTGTTCCGCGACACCAAGATCGCCGTGACGACCAGCCGGAGCAGCGACGTCGACGGCTACGCGGTGCTGCGCGGAAACGACCTGGGCGGCGGCGCCACCGAGGTCTCCCAGCCCGGCACCTTCACCAAGCCGCCGTACGCGTACACGGCGGAACCGGCGTCGTCGGTGGTCGCCTCGGTGACCGCCCAGGCGGGCACCGGCAAGCTCTGACCTTCGCAACTCCCCGAGAGGACACTTTTCGTGAGATTCATCGGACGCCGCATGGCCGTCGCGGCCGCGGCGGCCCTCGCCACCTGCGCGGGCACGCTCGGCGCCACCACGCCCGCGGTGGCGGAGGCCAAGGCCGCCCCCTCCGGTTCGTTCAACGTCCTCACGTACAACGTGGCCGGACTCCCCGAGGGCCTGTCCTCCGGCCACCCGGAGAAGAACACCCCGCTGATCTCGCCCCGCCTGGGCGCGTACGACATCGTCAACGTCCAGGAGGACTTCAACTACCACGCCGCGCTCTACGCCGGTGACGACCACCCGTACCGCACCCCCACCAGCGGTGGCGCGGCCTTCGGCGACGGCCTCAACACCCTCTCCGACCTGCCGTACGACGACTTCGAGCGGGTGAAGTGGGGCAAGTGCAACGGCACCGACTGCCTCACCCCCAAGGGCTTCTCCCTCGCCCGGGTGCGGCTCGCCGAAGGCGCGTACCTGGACCTCTACAACGTGCACACCAACGCGGGCACCACCGACGCCGACCTCGCCGCCCGCCGCGCCAACATCACCCAGCTCTCCGACTTCATCACCGCCAACTCGGCCGGAAACGCCGTCCTCGTCATGGGCGACACCAACACCCGCTACACCCGCGCCGCCGACAACATCCGCGACCTCGCCACCCGCAACGGCCTCACCGACGCCTGGGTGAACCTCGTCCGCGGTGGCTCGGCCCCGCCCGCCGGGTCCGACGCGCTCGTGTGCGACCCGGAAAACGTCACCAACACCTGCGAGGTCGTCGACAAGGTCCTCTACCGCTCCGGCCCGCTCCTCTCCCTCACCGCCACCCGCTACAACAACGACAACACCGACTTCCTCGACGCCGAGGGCAAGCCGCTGTCCGACCACTACCCGCACACCGTGGACTTCTCGTGGAAGGCGGCCGACGGGCTCCGCGCCGGGGACCAGTTCGGCGGGCCGCACGGCACCGCCTTCAACGACGCCGACGACCTGCCCGCCACCCCCGCGCCCCGCACCCTCACCCTGCGCGGCGGCTCCCGACTGGACGGCGTATCCCTGACCCTGAACGGCGGCAAAACCCTTTCCCACGGCGGCAGCGGCGGCACCCCGGCCTCCCTCACCCTCGGCTCCGGCGAACACCTCACCTCCGCCACCCTCAGCCGCGGCCGGAAGGACGGCCGCACCCGTCTCTTCTCCGCGGCCTTCACCACCGACAAGGGCCGCACCGTGTCGGCCGGAACCCCCACCTCCGACACCGCCACGTTCACCGCTCCCGACGGCTGGCAGATCGTGGGTTTCACCGGCCGCGCCGGTGACGAGATCGACAAGCTGGGCGTCATCTACGCGTCACGCTAGCCAAGTAGGCTTCCGCCCATGCGTGATCTTGGAGTGGGCATCGGCTATCTGGTGAAGGGCCAACGCTGGGTGGCCCGGCACGGGAGGTGGTGGGGGATCGGGATGCTCCCGGCCCTCATCACCCTCGTCGGCTACGCGGCGGCCCTCGTCGTCCTCTTCTTCTGGACCGACGACGTCATCGCCTGGGCCACCCCCTTCGCCGACGACTGGGCCTCACCCTGGCTCGGCGTCTTCCGCGGCGCCCTCGCCATCCTCTTCGCCGCCGCCTGCCTCTTCCTCGCGGTGATCACGTTCACCGCGGTCACGCTCCTGGTCGGCCAGCCCTTCTACGAATCCCTCTCCGAGGAGGTCGACCGCTCCGAAGGCGGCGAGGTCCCCGAATCGGGCCTGTCGACCTGGCAGGAGGTGTGGATCGGCATCCGCGAGGCCATCGCCCTGCTCATCCGCGTCACCCTGTGGAGCGTGCTCTTCTTCGCGCTCGGCTTCGTCCCGGTCGTCGGCCAGACCGTGATCCCCGCCCTGGCCCTCTGCGTGACCGGCTTCTTCCTCGCCGAGGAGCTGACCTCGGTCGCCCTGCTGCGCCGCGGTGTCCTGCTCGAGGAGCGCCGCCGCATGCTCCGCGGCCGCCGCCTCCTCACCGTAGGCTTCGGCCTCCCCCTCGCCGTGCTCTTCCTGCTCCCCCTGGTCTCGGTCTTCCTCATGCCGGGCGCCGTAGCGGGCGCGACCCTGCTGGTCCGCGACCTGACGGCCGAGGCCGCCGCCCCGGCCCGGGGCGACACCGCGGCGGGAGCGCTGGGCAGCGCGTGACGGACCACCACCCGGCCCGCGATGCCTCCGTCGTGGTGGCCCGCGACACGGACGGGCTGGTGGCCCTGCTGAGCGCCCCCTTCCCCCGCCACGGTGGCGAGTACCTCTTCCTGCCGGGCGGGCGCCGGGAGGACGGGGAGACGGCGGAGGAGTGCGCGCGGCGTGAGCTGCGGGAAGAGGCGGGGATCACCGCCGAGGTGTGGCGGCCGCTGGGTTCGTACGCCATCACGCTCGCCTCGACCGCCCGCGTGCACCTCTTCGAGGCGCGGCGCCTCATCTGCGGGCCGCAGGAGCTGAGCCCCACCGAACGGGACTTCACACTGTCCTGGTGGCCGATGGCCGACGCGATCGACGCGGCCGCGCAGGGGCGCTTCCTCCTGCCCGCCGGGCCCCTGGCCCTGCTGCTCGCCCACGGACCGTCCCGGTCAGCCGACGAACCCGCCGGATGACGAACCTCAGCGGGGAGTGGCCGCGACCACGGTGAGCACCGCGCGCACCTGGGCGGTGATGGTCTGGCGGTTGCGGACGAAGTCCGGGTCGGTGATCCGGCCCGTCGCCGGGTCGGTGTTGTCCGGGCCGAATTGCAGCACCGGGGTGTGGAGATGGCCGCCCGGCACCTTCAGGCCGACGGCGTCGCGCAGCAGGGTGGCGCGGTAGGCGATCTCGTTGGAGAGGTAGTCGCCGCCACCGCCCGCACGGGCCGTCGAGCCGGGCGTCGGGCCGTCGGGGCGGACCACCGGGGTGGTGGCGCCCGCCGGGATCTCGGTGACGCCGGTGTTGTCGCGCACGGGGAACGGCCCGGTGTTCGCGGCGACGATCGCCGCGTACGGGAGCGTGGTCGTCGTCCACTGCGGCTGCGGGCGCGGTGTCGGCACACCGGCCGGGACGGGGACCGTCTCCGTCCGGGAGACGTTGGCGTTGTCGGGGTAGCCGCCGCGCCAGGCGCCGTTGGTGCGTTCGACGTCGAAGCGGCCCACCCGGCCCTGGCTCACCGTCATGAACGCGTCCACCCGGCGCGGGCCGGGGCGGAACACCGGCAGCAGGGTGTGCTCGACCGTGCCGTCCGCGAAGTCCGCCCAGCGGACGGGGAAGACGGCGGTCTCGACGCGCGCCGGGCCCTGGGGCGTACGCAGCGTCATCCCGTCCAGCGCGAGCGCCGCCGCGCCGGAGGGGTTGGAGCGGCGGACGTCGGCGTCCAGCTGGAACGGGTCGAAGCCGGTGACGACGATGCGCTTGATGTGTTTGCCCGCGGGCAGGTCGAGGGAGTCCTGCCCGCGGGAGCCGCGCTCCAGGGCGGTCAGCAGCTCGGCGCGGCGGGCTTCGCTCAGCGGGAAGCCGGGCCGCCACTCGCCGAGTGCCCGGGTCATCCCGAGCCGGGCCCAGTACAGCGGCCGGTCGTCGTCCCGGCTGAGGTCGCCACCGGCGGGCCCCCGGCCCTGCACCCGGTCCACCGCCCGGCGCCACAGCCGCCCCCCGTCCCGCCGTACGACGCGCTCGGCCTCCGCGGCGGACCGTACGCCCGCCAGATCCCGGGCGAAGTCCGGCGCCACCTCGTCGAAGCCGCTGCGGCGCAGGATCTCCTGGGGCGCGGCCCGGTCGAGCCGCTGCTCTTCGGCGGTGGGGGTGCGGTCCCGGGCGGTCGCGGGGGTGGTGGTCAGGGCCAGGGGGAGAGCGGCCAGGGTGAGGGCCAGGAGGGCGCGTATCGGTGTCATGCGAGGGCCTTTCGAGACGGCAGCGGAAACGACGAACCCCTCCCGCCCCGTGCGCGTGACGGGGTGGGAGGGGAGAACGGATCGCTCAGCGGGTCGAGAAGGAGTGCACCGTCGTGGAGCGGTAGGTGTCGCCCGGGCGGAGCACCGTGGAGGGGAACGACGGCTGGTTGGGGGAGTCCGGGAAGTGCTGGGTCTCCAGGCAGAAGCCGTCGCCCTGCCGGTAGACCTGGCCGGACGTTCCGGCGAAGGTGCCGGTCAGGAAGTTACCCGTGTAGAACTGCACGCCGGGCTCGGTGGTCGCGATCTTCATGACCCGGCCCGACTCCGGCTCGGTCACCGTCACGATGTGCTCGGGGCGGCGGGTGAGGCCCTTGTCGAGGGCGAAGTTGTGGTCGATCCCCTGCCCGTACAGCACCTGCTGGTGGGCCTCCCGGATGTCCCGGCCGATCTCCTTGGCGCGGCGGAAGTCGAACGGGGTCCCGGCCACCCTGGCCAGTTCGCCGGTGGGGATGAGGGTCTTGTCGACCGGGGTGTAGCGGGAGGCGGCGATCTGGAGGCGGTGGTCGTAGATGGACCCCGAGCCCTCCCCGGCCAGGTTGTAGTAGGTGTGGTTGGTGAGGTTGACGACGGTGGCCTTGTCGGTGGTGGCCTCGTAGTCGATGCGGAAGTCGCCCGCCGCGGTCAGGGTGTAGTCGACGCGCACGGTGAGCGCGCCCGGGTAGCCCATCTCGCCGTCGGGGCTGACCCGGCGGAGGGTGAGGCCGACGTCGGCGCCCTTGCGGAAGGGCTCGACGGTCCAGACCCGCTTGTCGAAGCCCTTGTCGCCGCCGTGGAGGCTGTTGGGGCCGTCGTTGACGGGCAGCTGGTACTTCGTGCCGTCGAGGGTGAACGTACCGCGGGCGATGCGGTTGCCGTAGCGGCCGATGAGGGCGCCGAAGTACGGGCTGCTGGCGACGTACGCGTCCAGGTCGGCGAAGCCCAGCGACACGTTGGCCCGGCGGCCGTGGCGGTCGGGGATCTCCAGGGTCTGGACGACGCCGCCGTACGACAGCACGCTCAGCTTGGTGCGGCCGTTCTCGATCGTCCAGCGGTCGACCTTCGTGCCGTCGGCCAGCGTGCCGAAGTGTTCCTTCACCGCGTGTCCCTCGCCCTTCCGGGTGGTGCCGGTGCTCGCGTACGCGGGGCCCGCGGCCGCCACTCCGGCGGCCGCCGCCGCGGCCGTGATCACCGTGCGTCTGCTCGTGGTCATGTGCGGCTCCATAGAAGTCGATGCGTCAGGGGGAGTGGGGGAGGCGGGCTACGAGCCGACCCGGCGCTTGTTCCAGACGTCGAAGCCGACCGCCGCCAGCAGGACCAGTCCCTTGATCACTTGCTGGTAGTCGGTGCCGATACCCACCAGCGACATGCCGTTGTTGAGCACGCCGAGCACCAGACCACCGATGATGGCGCCCAGCACGGTGCCGACACCGCCGCTGGCCGAGGCGCCGCCGATGAACGCCGCGGCGATGGCCTCGAGTTCGAAGTTGAGGCCCGCGCTCGGGGTGGCGGCGCCCAGCCGGGCGGCGAAGACCAGACCCGCGAGGGCGGACAGCACGCCCATGTTGACGAACACCATGAAGGTGACGCGCTTGTCCCGGACACCCGACAGCTTGGCCGCCGACTGGTTGCCGCCGAGGGCGTACACATGACGTCCGACGACGGTGTTGCGCATGACGAAGCTGAAGATCACGAAGAGCACGGCCAGGATCAGCAGGCCGTACGGTGCCCCGTGCCAGCTCGACAACGTCATGGTGAAGGCCATCACGGCGGCAACGATCGCGGCGCACTTGACGAAGAACAGCCCGAGCGGCACGACCTCCAGCTCATAGGCCGCGCGCTGCTGCCGGCCGCGCCACTCCTGCCAGACGGCGGCCGCGCACACGACGAGGCCGATGACCATCGTGGGGTTGTGGTACTGCGTGTACGGGCCCATCTCCGGGATGAAGCCGGTGCTCATCTTCTCGAAGCCGTCGGGGAACGGCGACAGGGACTGCCCGTCCAGCAGGATCTGGGTGCCACCGCGGAAGGCCAGCATGCCGGCCAGGGTGACGATGAAGGACGGGATGCCGATGTACGCGATCCAGAAACCCTGCCACGCCCCGGCCACCGCGCCGAGCAGCAGGCACAGGACCACGGCGAGGCCCCAGGGCATATCGTGTTTGATCATCATCACGCCGGCGGCCGCGCCGATGAAGGCGACGAGCGAACCGACCGACAGGTCGATGTGCCCCGCGATGATCACGACCATCATGCCGATCGCGAGGATCAGGATGTAGCCGTTCTGCTGCACCAGGTTGGTGACGTTCAGCGGGCGCAGCAGGATGTCGTCCGACCAGATCTGGAAGATGACGATGATCAGGGCGAGCGCGACCAGCATTCCGTACTGCCGCATGTTGGTCCGCATGCCCTGGAGCAGCAGCGTCCCGAGGCTCTTGGAGCCCTCGGCCGGCGGTGGGGCCGGGCTCTCGGTCTTCTGGGTGGCCGTGCTCATCCTTCGTCTCCTCTGTCCCTGTCCCTGGTCATGTGGCGCATCAGAACTTCCTGGGTCGCCTCGGCCCGGGGAACCTCCCCGGTCAGTTGACCGGCCGCCATCGTGTAGATCCGGTCGCACATCCCCAGCAGCTCGCCCAGCTCGGAGGAGATGAAGACGACGGCCTTGCCCTGCGCCGCCAGGTCGTTGATGACCGTGTAGATCTCGTACTTGGCCCCGACGTCGATCCCACGGGTGGGCTCGTCGAGGATGAGCACCTCGGGACCGGCGAAGATCCACTTGCTGAGGACGACCTTCTGCTGATTGCCGCCGCTGAGCCGGCCGACCCGCTCGAAGACCGTCGGTGCCTTGATGTTCATGGTCGTGCGGAACCGCTCGGCGACCTGCGACTCCTCGTGCTCGTTGACCACGCCGCGGCGGGCCACCTTCGGCAGCGAGGAGAGCGAGACGTTGCGGCTGATGGTGTCCTGGAGGTTCAGCCCGAAGGTCTTGCGGTCCTCGGTGACGTACGCGATGCCGTGGTCGATGGCCTCCGGCACGGTACGGGTACGGACCTCCTGGCCGTCGCGGAGGACCCGGCCGCCCGCGTAGCGCCCGTACGTCCGGCCGAAGACGCTCATCGCCAGCTCGGTGCGGCCCGCGCCCATCAGCCCGGCGATGCCCACGATCTCGCCGCGCCGGACGTTCAGCGACACCCCGTCCACGACCTTGCGCTGCTGGTCGATGGGGTGGTGCACGGTCCAGTCCTCGATGGCCATGGCCACCTCGGAGGCGTCCTTCCCCTCGTACGGGGTGCGCTCGGGGAAGCGGTGGTCGAGGTCGCGGCCGACCATGCCGCGGATGATGCGGTCCTCGGAAACCTCCGGCGTGGACTCCGGGGTCTCCCGCACCGTCAGCGTCTCGATGGACTGGCCGTCGCGCAGGATGGTGACGGAGTCGGCCACCTTGCGGATCTCGTTCAGCTTGTGCGAAATGATGATCGAGGAGATGCCCTGGGCCTTGAACTCCAGCAGCAGATCGAGGAGTTTGCCGCTGTCCTCGTCGTTGAGCGCCGCGGTCGGCTCGTCCAGGATGAGCAGCTTCACCTCCTTGGAGAGCGCCTTGGCGATCTCCACGAGCTGCTGCTTGCCCACGCCGATGTCGGTGACCCGGGTCTGCGGCGAATCCGTCAGACCCACCCGCTTCAGCAGCGCGTTGGCGTGCTTGAGGGTTTCGTTCCAGCTGATCAGACCGCGGGTGGCGTGCTCATTGCCGAGGAAGATGTTCTCGGCGATGGACAGGTACGGGATCAGCGCCAGTTCCTGGTGGATGATCACGATGCCGCGCTGCTCGCTCGCGCGGATGTCCTTGAAGGAGCAGGTCTCGCCGTCGAAGAGGATCTCGCCGTCGTAACTGCCGTGCGGGTGGACGCCGCTGACCACCTTCATCAGGGTGGACTTGCCCGCGCCGTTCTCCCCGCACAGGGCGTGGATCTCGCCCTTGCGGACACGGAGGTTGACGTCGGAGAGCGCCTTGACGCCGGGGAAGGTCTTGGTGATGGAGCGCAGTTCGAGAATGGTGCTCATAGTCCGTACCCCGCCCTACTTCAGCTGCGACGCGGTGTAGTAACCCTGGTCGACCAGCACCTGGGTGTTGGACTTGTCGACGCTGACCGGGTTGAGCAGGTAGGTCGGCACGACCTTCTCGCCGTTGTCGTACGACGTGGTGTCGTTGACCGGGGGCTTGCCGCCCGTCAGCTTCGCCTTGGCCATCTGCACGGTGGCCTTCGCCAGCTTGCGGGTGTCCTTGTAGACGGTCTGCTTCTGCGCGCCCCGGAGGATGGACTTCACGGAGGCCAGCTCGGCGTCCTGCCCGGTCACCACCGGGTACGGCTTGGACTTCGTGCCGTAGCCGACGCCCTTGAGCGCCGACAGGATGCCGATCGACATGCCGTCGTACGGGGAGAGCACGGCGTCGACGTCGTCGTTGCTGTACGCCTTGTTGAGCAGGTCCTCCATGCGGTCCTGCGCGGCGCTTCCGCTCCATTTCTCGGTGTAGAGCTGGTTCAGCTTGGTCTGCTTGGAGCGGACGACCAGCTCGCCCTTGTCCATGTACGGCTTGAGCACGCTCATCGCGCCGTTGAAGAAGTACTTGGTGTTGTTGTCGTCCGAGGACCCGGCGAACAGCTCGATGGAGAACGGTCCCTTGCGGCCCTTGGTCAGCCCCAGCTTGTCGGCGATGTACTGGCCCTGGAGCCTGCCGACCTTCTCGTTGTCGAAGGTCGCGTAGTAGTCGACGTTCTTCGTGCCCAGGAGCAGCCGGTCGTAGGAGATCACCGGGATGTTGGCCTCGTGGGCCTGCTTCAGCACGTCGGAGAGCGCCCCGCCGTTGATCGGCGCGATCACCAGCAGCCGGTGCCCCTTGGTGATCATGTTCTCGATCTGGGACACCTGCTGGCGGACGTCGTCCTCGCCGTACTGGAGGTCCGTCTTGTAGCCCGCCGCCTGGAACTGCTTGGCCATGTTCCGGCCGTCGGCGATCCACCGCTCGGAGGATTTGGTCGGCATCGCGATGCCGATCGTCCCTCCCTTTTCCTTGCTCTTGTACCGACTGCCACCGACCGCCTCCTGGCCACAGGCCGTGGCGGTCAGTGAGAGCGCGAGGAGGCCGGCGCCTATCGCCGCGACTCGTGCGCCTCTTACCGTACGCATGGTGATGGGGTCCTTCCCTGGGGCGTCATTGCTCAGGACTTCTGGGGGGCCGTGCCGACTGCCGCACCGGACATGTCCGACGCTTCCGTGACGGGGAAGCGCCGCAGCGGTCCCGGCAGCCGGGAGCCCAGCGGCGACAGCCCGCCGTCCGCCCCCAGCCGGGCGAGCAGATCGAGCACGAGCCGGCCGCGGCGCACCCGCTCGCGCGCGCTGTTCAGCGCCACGTCCCGCAGTTGCGCGCCGTAGGGGTAGATCCCCGGAGACTTGCTGAGCCCGAACTTCAGATAGATGGGGGCGCCGCGGCGGATCAACTCGGCCGCGTCATAGAGCCGTACGTACCCTCCGAGGTCGTCCGGGGCCTCGATGTAGAAGTCGATCGGGGCGCGGGAGACCCGGCGGATCTCGGTGAGGTGTTCCAGCGTCAGATCGGAGGGGATGTTGATCGAGTCGGCGCCCAGCTGCTCGTACACCGCGAACGAGGCCGGGTTGACGGGGCCGACCAGCGCGGACAGCTTGAAGGTGGTGTCCGCGGGCAGCTCACCGCGTGTCCGCAGCTGGTGCAGCAGCCACAGCACGCCCTCGTCGGCGACCAGCAGGCACTTCACGCCGAGCGAGGCGGCCCGCAGCGCGTCCTCCACGCATCCGGCGACCGCGTCGTGGCCGCGGGCCCGCAGGCCGCCGCCGCCGGAGTCGGAACGGGTGGCGCCGCCGATGTCCCAGGTGCCGCGCGGCCCGGTGAACAGGCACAGCTCGGCGTTGCGCTCCGCGCAGGACTCCACCATCTCGGTGATCTCGGCGTCGGTGAGCATCCACACACCGCTGCCCTGGCTGATCCGGTGGATCGGTACGTCGAGCCGCCCGGCCTCCTTGAACACGGTGGCCAGCGCCTCCGGGCCCTCGACGGACGGGATCTCGGTGCGCCAGGTGCCGCCGTCCGGGAAGGAGTGCGCGGAGGCGTCGGCGGGGTCGGGTGCGGGCGCCGCGTGGCCGAGCGGGGCGAGGGCGGCGTCGGCGGGACGGCGGGGGCCGGAGGGAAGGGCGGAGGCGGCGGTGGTCACGGTGCTCCTTGTATCGCCGTAAGGACTAGGTGAAGCCCTCGTCTTTGAGGACCGTTCAGGTTTTCGGGGTGCGCGGGGGCTCCCCGGCGGGCTACGGGAGGTCAGGCGGGCCGCAGCAGCACCTTGCCCACCTTCGGATCACCGCTTCCCACCAGCTCGATGGCGGTGGCGAAGTCGATGAGCGGCAGTTCGTGGGTCACCAGCGGCAGCAGCGTCAGCAGCCCCGCGTCGAAGACCCGCACCGCGTGCGCCCACGCGTCCGGCGCGGCCCCGAACACGGTCTGCACCTCCAGCTGCCGGACGACCAGGTCGGTCGGGTCGAGCCCGTCCGCCGTGCCCGCCGCCGGGATCCCGGTGAGCACCAGCCGTCCGCCGCGCCGCAGCAGGGCCGCGGCGGTACGGGCGGCGGGGGCGGACCCGGCGGTCTCGATGACGACGTCGAAGCCGCCGTGAACGTCCTCCAGCCGGTCGTTCGTCACGAACGACGTGGCGCCGAAGGACAGCGACAGCCGCTCCCGGTCCGGCCGGGTCCCGACCACCAGCAGCTCGGCGGGGGAGACGGCGGCCAGGAACTGCACGGCGATCATGCCGAGCGTCCCGGTGCCCACCACCGCGACCCGCTGTCCGGGCTGCGCGTTCGCTTTGAGCGCGGCGGCGGCGATGCACGCGGCGGGCTCCAGCAGGGCGGCCGCGGTCAGATCGGCGTCGTCGGACAGCGGGTGCAGCAGCCGGGCGGGCAGGGTCAGGGTGGTGGCCATCGCGCCGGGCTGGGTGAAGCCGGTCTCCTCGTACCCCGCCGTGCACAGCGTGGTCTCCCCGGCGTGACAGCGTTCGCACACCTGGCAGTTGCGGAACCCCTCTCCGACGACCTTGCGGCCGACGAGCGCCCCGGGGACGCCCGCGCCGACCGCCTCGACCGTCCCGGACCACTCATGGCCGGGGGTGACGGGATACCGCACGTACCCCTCGGGCCGGTTGCCCTCGTACACCTCGCGGTCGCTGCCGCAGATGCCCGACGCGTGGACCCGCACCAGCGCGTCCCCGGGCCCGGGCGGGGCCGGGGCGGTCTCGGTGAGGTGGAACGCGCCGGGGGCGTCGAGGACGAGCGCGGTCACTGCTGCCCGCCCTTCGGGTCCCGCTTCTCCCAGCCCTCGGCCCACAGGTCGAAGTGCGCCTGCTGCTGGGGGAATTCGGCGGCCGCGTCGGTGTCCAGCTCGACGCCGAGGCCCGGCTCGTGGGACAGCTCGAAGTAGCCGTCCACGACCTGTGGCGCGCCCTTGACCACCTTCTTGATCTCCGCGTCGGCGAAGTCGTTGAAGTGCTCCAGGATCTTGAAGTTCGGGGTGCAGCCAGCGACCTGGAGCGACGCGGCGGTCAGCACCGAGCCGCCGACGTTGTGCGGCGCTACCAGCACGTAGTGGGTCTCGGCGGTCGCGGCCAGCTTGCGGGTCTCCAGGATGCCGCCGATGTGGCCGACGTCGGGCTGGATGATGTCGACGGCCTGCGACTCGAACAGCTCGCGGAACTCGATCCGGTCGTGGATGCGCTCACCCGTCGCGATCGGCAGGTTCGTCTTCTCCGTGACCTTCGCCAGCGCCTTCAGGTTCTCCGGCGGCACCGGCTCCTCCAGCCACGACGGCCGGAACCGCTCCAGCTCGCCCGCGATCCGCACGGCGGTCGACGGGCTGAACCGCCCGTGCATCTCCACCAGCAGCTCCGCGTCCGGCCCGATCGCGTCCCGCACCGCCTCGACCAGCGAGATCGAGTGCAGCGTCTCGGCGTGGTCCAGCTCGAAGTGGCCGGTGCCGAACGGGTCCATCTTCAGCGCACGGTAGCCGCGCTCGACCACCGTGGTGGCCGCCTTGTGGAACGCCTCGGGGGTGCGCTCGACCGTGTACCAGCCGTTCGCGTACGCCTTGACCTTGTCGGTCACCTTGCCGCCGAGCAGCTGCCAGACCGGCACGCCGAGCGCCTTGCCCTTGATGTCCCAGCAGGCCATCTCGACACAGGCGATGCCGGACATCACGATCTCGCCCGCGCGGCCGTAGTCGCCGTACTTCATCCGGCGCACCAGGTCCTCGACCGCGAACGGGTCCGACCCGGCGATGTGGTTCTTCTCGGCCTCGTGGAGATAGCCGAGGAGCGCATCGGTGTGGCCGAGCATGCGGGTCTCGCCGACGCCGGTGATGCCCTCATCGGTGTGGACCTGCACGTAGGTGAGATTGCGCCAGGGGGTGCCGACGACATGCGTGCTGATTCCGGTGATGCGCAAGGCTATGACCCTTCGCGATGTTCGATATTTCGTCACACGTTCGAAATCTTGGCGTGACGGTAATCACCGGGCGTCAGAGGTGTCAATGGTCCTGCGTCGAATGGTTATCGAACGGCGGCCGGGACGAAGCCCAGCGCGCGAACGACGCCGATCACCCCCCGACCTCCTCACTCCGGGCCATTTGGCGGACGCGGTCGTGTCGATGCCGTGACCCCGTTCCGGCGGGCGGCAAGCTGCGCCGCTGACGGCGAAGGTTTTCATCGAGAGAGGCGGTCAGATGAAAAGAGTACTGCGAACCATCCTGCTGAGTAGCTGCGTTGCGGCGGCAGTTGCCTTCGGCGGCATCCACCAGGACGGTGGCACCCACGCCACTCGGGCACAGCAGGTTCCGAACCCCGACGACCTGCTCCGCACCTTCATCCAGGGCGGATCGACTCAGGACAACGACTGCGACACCCGGTTCGGGGGCCAGGTCACCGGGGGCGCCAACGGCAGCAGTGGCAGTAGCGGGAGCAGTGGCAGTAGCGGCAGCAGCGGTAGCAGTGGCACCAGCGGCAGTAGCGGGAGCAGTGGCAGCAGCGGGACCAGCGGCAGTAGTGGCACCAGCGGTAGCAGTGGCACCAGTGGCACCAGTGGCACCAGCGGCACCAGCGGCAGTAGCGGGAGTAGCGGGAGCAGTGGCGCCAGTAGCAGTGGCGGTATGTCCCTCGCCGCGTTCAGCGTCGCGCCCAACGCCGCGCCCGGCGGCGTCGGGGCGAACTGCCGCAACATCCGCGGATAGCGGCACTGGTAACCGGTCGCGGTGAGCGGAGCGTGATGGAACAGCCCACCAAGGCCCCCGCCGGGCGGCCCGGGGGCGCAGGCGCCGGGCGGCAGACGACCGCCCGGGTGTGTGCGCCCCGGGCGCCCGTGCTGGAGGGGCCGGTCGAGGCCGGACGGACCTGGTCCGGCCCTTCCCTCGCCCTGCTGGCGGTGACCGCCGCCGTGCTGCTCGGCGCGGCGCTGTGGCATCTGGCCCTGGTGTTCCTGAGCATCGCGCCGCCCGGTCCGGTGCAGCGGACGTACGCGAGCGCCATCGAGGCGCACGTGAATCCCGAATTCGGCCAGGACTGGCAGCTGTTCGCACCCCAGCCGCTCCAGGCGAACGTCCGGGTCGAGGCCCGGGTGCGGACCGTGGAGGGTTCCGGGGCGCGCCGGACGGGACGCTGGACGAGCCTCACGGCCCAGGACATCGCGGCCATTCGGCACAGCCCGCTGCCGAGCCATGCGGATCAGAACCTGCTGCGCCGCGCCTGGGACTTCTACCGGGACACCCACGACCGGCGGGAGATGCCCACGGACGCGCGGGGCGCGCTCTCCGCCCAGTACCTCAAGCGGATCGCCCTGGGCCGCCTCGCGCCCGCCGCCCACGGCGCCCGGATCACCGCGCTCCAGATGCGCAGCCGGGCCGTTCCCGTACCGCCCCCGCACTGGAGCGACCGCGCGCCCGTGCGGAACACCCCGCACCGCACCCTGCCCTGGTGGCCGGTGACGGACGACGACCACAGGGGACTGTGACGTGAACCGACTGGCCCCGCTGGACCGGCTGACCCGGCTGATCACCTTCGCCGCCCGCCCCCACGCCTCGTACCAGGCCGCCCTGTTCCGCATCGGCCTCGGCGGGATCGCGGCCGCCTTCCTGCTGCGGGAGTGGCCGCACCGGCGGCTGCTGTACGGCGACCGCAGCCCCTGGTCGACCGAGATGGCGGCCCGGGTCGTCGAGGAGGACCACCGGTTCAGCGTGCTGCTGTGGTCCGGCGGCCACGGGTGGTTCGAACTCGTCTACCACGGCGCGATCGTGGCGTCCGTCCTGCTGATGCTGGGCTGGCGTACCCGGGCGACCTCGGTGGTGTTCCTGGTGGCCGTGCTCTCGATCGAGAGCCGGAACATCTATCTGGGTGACGCCGGGGACAACGCGCTGCGGGTGATGGCCCTGTATCTGGCGTTCACCCGCTGTGGCGCGGTCTGGTCGCTCGACGCGCGCCGCCGCGCCCGGGCCCGGCGGCAGGGCAAGCCGGTGGACGACCGGGCCGGGATGGCGATGTGGCAGGCGCTCGGGGTGCTGCTCCTGTGGGTGTCCGACGGCTTCCCGCACACCGCGTGGGCGGCGGTCCTCTGGGCGTTCTGGGCGGCCCACGGCCTGTGGTACGCGGCGCACCGGTGGCCTCGGGGGCACCAGGCGCGCGACCTGCTCGACGCGGCGACGGCGATGCTGCACAACTGCGCCATGCTGGTGATCGCGGTCCAGGTCTGCCTGATCTACGGGACGGCGGGCTGGTACAAGATCCAGGGCGCCCTGTGGCAGGAGGGCAGCGGGCTGCACTACGCCCTGCACCTCGACTACTTCATGCCGTGGCCCGCCCTCGGCGGGCTGCTCGCCCACAGCATGCTCGTGGTCTTTTCGCTGAGCTACGGGACGGTCATCGTGCAGGCGGCCTTCCCCTTCCTGCTCGGCTACCGGCGGCTCAAGAACGTCCTGCTGGCGGCGATGATGCTGGAGCACCTGGCGATCGGCGTCGTCCTCGGTATCCCGTTCCTGTCCGCCGTGATGATCGTCTCGGACGCGGTCTTCCTGCCCACGTCCTTCCTGATCCTGCTGGGCACGCACTGCGCCCGCCGGGCCCGGCGCATGACGGGCGCGGCGGTCAACGCGCCGTCGCGGGAGCACCCGCCCAGCGGTATCGGACACGCCGCACGGGGGTGACGTTCCCGCAGGCCGCGGGGCGGGCCGGATAGCTGTACAGGGACTTCGTCCCCCACAGGGAATCCGCCCCCCGCTCACGGAGGTCCGTACCCATGCGCAACCGTCGCCGCTTCCTCGGGGCCGTCACCGGCCTGCTCATCGCCGCCCCGCTCGCCCCCGCCGCCCAGGCGGCCCCGGCCCCGTCTCCCGCACCGGCCCCCGCCGCCTCGTCCGGCGAGGCCGGGGTCCCCGGGATGCCGCAGATGAGGCAGAGCCTGCCGCTGCCGTGGGGCAACAACGTCACCGTGAACCGCGTCGGCTACGTGAGCAGCGACGGCACCGTCGCCCTGTCGGGCACGTACCGCTGTCTGCGGGACGGAGCGACCGTCCCGCGCGCCGACATCCTCGTCACGCTCACCCAGGGACAGGCGCGGTACGGGCTCGGGGGCGGGCCGGCGATCTGCGACGGCCTCACACATTCCTGGTCGGTGCAGGACGGCGCGGGCGTGCGCTTCGTGCCGGGCCCGGCGCTCGTGGAGGGCAGCCTGCTCACGTTCGAGGTGGGCCAGCAGCCCATTCCGCTTCCGCGGACCGCGGCCGTGGGGGAGCGCGCGATCATGCTGGAGGCGCGCGAGCTGTGATACCCGCCCCTGTCGCCGCGCTTGAGCCCCTCCCCCACGGGGGATATCCCTTGTTTCCACCGCCTTTGTGCAGAGGCGGGCGGGGAGAGGGGGAACGGGGACGATGGCGACGGGGGACCCACAGGACCGCATCCCGGCGTATCCGGGTGTCGAGCGCTTCGTCGAGGCGTTCGACAAGCTGGTCATCCAGCAGCGGCGCAGTCGCAGCAGGGTGCCGGTGGTGCTGCTGACGGAGGAGGGCGCCGGGCGGGCCGGCCGGAGGATCGTGGGAGGGCTGCGGTCGCGGCTGCGCGGCCGCAGCCAGGTGCTGGCGCCGCACGCGTACGTACCGGCGCTCCCGCCCGGCGGCGAGCCACCGCCGCTGGAGCTGTTCGAGCAGATCGCGCTCCAGCTCGCGGAGTGCATGCCGGTGGACACCGGGCAGCTGCGGCTGCCGGGCTACCGGCTGCTGCACTCGGTGGTCACGGCCCCGGCCATCGACGGGCCCATCGAGCACCGCCACCGCGATCTGCGCAACCACTGCTACGACGAGCACCGCCGCTGGTCGCGCACGGCCAACACGCTGTGGCGGATCGGCGGCCGGGACCACGCCAGCGGCGGCTCGGTCGTGGAGCTGCTGTGGAACTTCGTGGCCGGGCCGCTGTGCCAGACCCTGCCGCGCTGGCTGTTCGGCGTCCGGTCCAGCCGCCGGATGCTCGGCCGCGGCCGCCACCGCCGCTGGTACGCGGAGTGGGCGCGGCTCCAGCGCGGCACCCCGCCCACCGACTTCTTCCGCTCCGCGCTCGACCACGTCCCGGGCGGCGAGGGCAGCGACCCGGAGCGCTTGGACCGGGTGCTGATGCACGCGCTGCTCGCGGACCTGGACGGGGCGGTGCGCCGCCGCCGCTTCAACCCGTGGCGGATGCGCCGCACCACCCGGTTCGTGCTGCTCTTCGAGGAGGCCGGGGCGCTGGACTCGCGGGTGCAGCGCTTCTTGCGCGAACTGCGCTCCGCCGTCGAGGACCTGCGCTGTACGTCGGTGATCGCGATCGCGGCCGGGGCGCGCTCGCTGGCGTCCCGCATCCCCGACATCGAGGCGGCCGACCTGGCCCACGCGGGCGCCGAGCTGGAGCTGGTCGAGCGGCAGGGCATGCGTGCGGGCCAGCCCACCGGGATCGTGGTGCCGGTGAGCGAGGGGCCGGAGGACGACGAGCGGGCGTCGTACTGGCTCGGCCGCCGCCCCACCCTGGTCGCGCCCTCCCGCCGCTGGGGCCCGCGTACCGAGATCGGGGGCGCGGCGGTCGTCGTGCTGGTCGCGCTGGGGCTGGTGGCCGGCGGCTTCTACCGGCCGCTGTGGGGCGGGGGCGACGACTCTTGCGCGGGCCAGACCTTCCTGGGCAAGGACGGCCAGTGCGTCGGGGTGACGACGGGCACGCAGCGGTTCGCCCAGGGCACCAACGAGCGGCAGGTCAGCGAGGTGCTGGAGCAGATCGACCGGCAGAACGGCGAGGTGGACGCGGCGAAGAGCCGCCGCGAGGAGGCGTCGCCGCACTATCGCACCGTGGTCTACATCGGCCCGTTCAGCGGCGGCGCGGGTGCCGACGACCCGGTGCGCGGCGGCACGCTGCCCGAGCTGCGCGGGATCGCGCTCGCCCAGGCCCATGTCAACGCCCTGGCACTGACGTCGGACGACCGGGTTCCGGTGCGGGTGCTGGTGGCCAACGCGGGCCATCTCTTCGAGGACGCCCCGGCCGTCGCCGACTCCATCGTCCAACTGGCCCGGCGCGACCCGTCGATCGTGGGCGCCGTCGGCCTCGGCCAGAGCCGCGGCTCCACGTACTCCGCGATCCGCAAGCTGGACGCGGCGGGCATCCCCATGGTCGGCACCTCCGGCACGGCCGACTCCCTGCTCTCCCAGGGCCCGCACTACTACCAGCTCGCGCCCGTCGACTCCCGTGCCGCCCAGGTCATGGCGGCCTTCGTCCGGGAGGCGGCGATGGTGACCGGGCCCGGACAGGCGCCGGTGAAGGCGCGCCGGGTGATGCTGATCGCCGATCCGAAGGACCCGTACAGCTCCGGTCTGGCCCGTTCGTTCCGTACCGAATACCGGTCGGGTCCGGTCGAGACGCTGCTGCTGGGGACGGGCGGGGGCGCCACCGGACCGGCCGGGCGGTCGTACGACACGATGGAGGACTTCGCGGAGCGGGTGTGCCGGGTGGCGGGCGGCGGCGAGCCGACGGGCGTCGTATGGACGGCCCGCGGCAGCCAGTTCGTCACCTTCCTGTCCGAGTACAGCAGGATGGCCGACGACTGCCCGACCGTCAGCGTGCTCGGCGGCGACGACGTCACCAACGCGCTGCTGCTGGGCCAGAACCCCTGGGCGATCTTCCAGGGGCTGAACCTGTACTACGTCTCGCACGGCGAGCCGTCGCGGGTCCGGGCGGAGAGCGCCCAGGCGTATCTGCGGGCGTACGACGCGCAGTACGGCCGCGAACGCGGGGTGCTGGCCCGGGCGATGCGGCTCGACGGGCACTCCCCGCTGGCCTGGGACGCCCTGTGCTATCTGTCCCAGGCCATCGACGAGGCCTGGGTGGGCAGCGGGAAGCGGGACGGGCGGCTGGACCGGGCGCTGGTGCAGGCCGTGCTCTACCAGGGCCTGGGCAGCGGCGGTTTCAACGGGGCGACCGGCCGGGTCGATGCCCACGGCGTGGCCGGGGGCGGGCGGCTGACCGCCGACAAGCTGGTCGCCATCCTGCACGGCGCGCCCGAGCGCGCGCCGCGGCCCGCGCTGCTGTGCGGGGCGGTGACGGCGACCGACATCCTGAAGAAGTGGGGACCGGAGAAGCGGTACTCCTGCCCGGTGCCCGTCGACTGACGCGCACTACCGCGCCGTACCTTCGTCTCCCCGGCCCAGCAGGGAGACGAAGGTACGGAAGAGGGCGGGCATGTCCACCGCGTCCGGGTCGTGCAGCCACTGGAACTGGAGCCCGTCCAGCACCGCGACCAGCAGCGGCGCGGCGGCCTCCGGGGTGAGCCCGCCGGGCAGCCGGTCCCCGAACTCGGCGCGCAGGGTGTCCGCCATGTCGGCGCGCACCCGCTCGTAGCGGCGGGCGAACCAGTCGCGCGCGGGATGGCCTTGAGTGACGCTCTCGCCCAGCAGCGCGGAGAAGGTCTGCACGATGCCGGGGCGCATCGCGTTGTACTCCACCAGGGAGGCGAGCAGTTCCAGCGGCCAGGTGCCGCCGCCGTCGCGCCGCGCTGCGCCGGTGTCCCACTGGTCGCGCTCGGCCAGCACGGCGATGAGCAGGGCGTCCTTGGTGGGGAAGTAGTGCAGCAGCCCCTGCTGGGTGAGCCCGGCGCGCTCGGCTACCGCGCTCAGGGTGGCGCCCCGGTAACCGCGCTCGGCGATGACGTCGAGGGCGCAGCGGACGATCTCCGCGCGCCGCTCCTGGCCGCGCCGGGTGGCGGTCGGGGAGCCGTCGTCCGTCGGCCTGTCCAGCCTGTCCATGGGAGTACCGTAGAGCAGGTTTGGTAACGAAGCAATAACGGTACCTACCCGAATACAGGGAAACGGGTCCACGATGGGCCCCGCCGATGGCGTGGAGAGCGTCCGGACCTGTTGAGGAGGCCGAGTCGTGGCAGATGCGAGCAGTGCGGGCGTGAGCGGTGTCGTCGAGAAAGCGCTCGGCGCGCTCGACCTGGAGACCAAGGCCCGGCTGCTCGCCGGGCAGGACATGTGGTCCCTGCCCGCCGTCCCCGCCATCGGGCTGCGCTCCCTGGTGATGTCGGACGGCCCGATCGGCGTCCGGGGCGTGCGCTGGACCGCCGACGACCCCTCCATCGCCCTGCCCAGCCCCACCGCCCTCGCCGCCACCTGGGACCCGGCGCTGGCCCGCCGCGCGGGGCGGCTGCTGGCCCAGGAGGCGCGGCGCAAGGGGGTGCACGTGCTGCTCGCCCCGACCGTGAACCTGCACCGATCGCCGCTGGGCGGCCGCCACTTCGAGGCGTACAGCGAGGATCCGTATCTCACCGGCGCGATCGGCACCGGCTATGTGCGCGGTGTCCAGGACGGCGGTGTGGGCACCACCGTCAAGCACTTCGTCGCCAACGACGCGGAGACCGAGCGCTTCACCGTCGACAACCGGGTGGGTGCGCGGGCGCTGCGCGAGCTGTATCTCGCGCCCTTCGAAGCCATCGTCAAAGACGCCCGTCCGTGGGGCGTCATGGCCGCCTACAACGGGGTCAACGGCGCCACGATGACCGAGCACCGGGCCCTCCAGCGGGGCGTGCTGCGCGGCGAGTGGGGGTTCGACGGCTTCATCGTCTCCGACTGGACGGCCGCCCGGGACACCGCCGGGGCGCTCGCGGGCGGGCTCGACGTCGCCATGCCGGGCCCGCAGACCGTCTACGGCGAGACGCTGGCCGCCGCCGTGCGCGACGGCCTGGTCGCCGAGTCGGACGTCGACGACGCGGTGCGGCGGGTGCTGACCCTGGCCGCCCGGGTCGGCGCCCTGGACGGCGCGGAGCCCGCCGTCGCCCCCGCCGACCGGCCCGGACCGATCGACGGCGACGCGCTCGCCCGGGAGATCGCCCGGCGGTCCTTCGTGCTGCTGCGCAACGAGACGGAGGCGTTGCCGCTCACCCCGGGCGGGCCCTCCGGCATCCGGTCCCTGGCGCTCATCGGCGCCGCCGCGCGGGACGCCCGGGTGCTCGGCGGCGGCTCGGCGCTGGTCTTCCCCGACCATGTGGTCTCCCCGCTGGACGGGCTGCGCGCCGCGCTGCCCGAAGACGTCCGGCTGAGCTACGCCGTGGGCGCCGACCCCACCGACGAACTCGCCCCCGCCGGGCAGGGCTTCGCGCTGCGCGCCGTCGTCCGGGCCGAGGACGGGCGGGTGCTGGGCGAGTCCCGGCTGCCCAGCGGTCAGGTGCAGTGGCTCGGCGACTTCCCCGAGGGAGTCGCGTACGAGGAGCTGCACACCGTCGAGGTCACCGGCACCTTCACCCCGCGGGAGAGCGGGGCGCACTCCTTCGGCACCCGGGGGCTGGGCGGCTTCCGGCTCGTCGTGGACGGCGAGGTGCTCTTCGACGGGCACCAGGCGATGGACGAGACCGACGACCCGTTCGAGGCCTTCTTCGGCTCGCCCGTGCCGCGCGGGCGGGCGGAGCTGACCGAGGGCGAACCGGTCGAGGTCAGCCTCATCAGCACGGTCGCCAAGACGGCGGAGGCGAACTGGCAGGCCGTCTGCTTCAGCCTGGTGCACCGCGCCCCGGAGCGCGATCCGCAGGAGCTGATCGAGGAGGCCGTCGCCGCGGCCACCGCCGCCGACACCGCCGTGGTCGTGGTCGCGACCACGGAGAGCGTCGAGAGCGAGGGCTTCGACCGTACGGACCTGCGGCTGCCGGGCCGCCAGGACGAGCTGGTGCGCCGCGTCGCCGCCACCGGCACCCCGACCGTCGTGGTCGTCAACGCGGGCTCACCCGTGGAGATGCCGTGGCGTGAGGACGTCGCCGCGGTCCTCCTCAGCTGGTTCCCGGGCCAGGAAGCGGGCGCCGCCCTCGCGGACGTCCTCCTCGGCGCCGAGGAGCCGGGCGGCCGCCTCCCGACGACCTGGCCGGTCCGGCTGACGGACGCGCCGGTGAGCCAGGTGGCCCCCAGCGATGGCCAACTCTCCTACGACGAGGGCGTCTTCATCGGCTACCGGGCGTGGGAGCGGCAGGAGGGGGCCGCTCCGGCGTACTGGTTCGGGCACGGGCTCGGGTACACCGAATGGGCCTACGAGGCGGTGGACTTCACCCCCGCGGGCGACTCGGCGGACGGCTCGGCGGGCGAGCTGGGCACGGTCACGGTCCGGGTGCGCAACGTGGGCTCCCGGCCGGGCCGGGAGGTGGTCCAGCTCTATCTGGCCCCGGGGGCCGACTCCGTCGTCACCGCGGAGGGCCGCCCCGCCCGGTGCCTGGCGGGCTTCGCGGCCGCGGAGGCGGGCCCGGGGGAGACGGCGGAGGTGGCGATCCCGGTGCGGCGCCGCGCGGCGGAGATCTGGGACGAGGAGGCGGACGCCTGGCGCCTGGTCCCGGGCTCGTACGCGGCGGAGGCGGGCCGCAGCGTGGCCGACCTGCGCCTCACGGCAGCGGTGGTGGTGTCCTGAGAGGTCAGGGGCTGGTGATGCGGCGGTAGGCCATCGCGGCCAGCCGCTGCTGACCCGCCTTGCTGGGGTGGAACCAGTCCCACTTGCTCAACTCGCGCTCCGTGAAGCGGTACTTGTGCACCGCGTCGTCGTAGCGGCACAGCAGGTCCTTCCCGCACACGTCCTTCAGTACCTGGTTGTAGTCGTCCACCTGGTCGTCCACCCGCTGCCGCCGCTCCGTCGAGGCCGCGTCCATCGCGTCGGAGTCCTTCAGCATCGATGGGCAGATGCCCAGCTTCCAGATCTGCCGCCCCAGCACGTTCTTCCGCCCCTGCGACCACAGCCGCTTCAGATCCGGGACGCTCGCGACGTACACCTGAACCTTCGGCACCTCGCGCCGCAGCCGGGTGAGGGCCGAGGTGAAGACGGAGCGGAACTCGTCGGTGGGGGTCATGTCGTCGACCGAGTTCCGGCAGGCGTCATTGGAGCCGATCATCACGGTCACCAGCTGCGGCTTGCGCGTCGCGGCCGCCTCCATCTGGCCGGGCAGATCGGCCATGACCGCGCCGGTCTTGGCGTAGTTCCAGCTGCGCGCGCCCGAGCGCAGCCGCTGGGCCAGGCTGTCCACCTCGGTGCCGGTGGACCAGGAGACCCGGGGGCAGTCGGAGAGCACCGAGCAGGCGTCGAAGCCGCGGGTGATGGAGTCGCCCAGGGAGACGATGGAGCTGGGGCGGGTGTTCCACGCGGGCCCCTCGGCATGCTTGCCGCCCCTGCTCGGCCCGCTCCGCGAGGGGTCCTCGGAGCTGCCGAAGCAGCCCGCCGAACTCATGACGGCGGCCGTCGTGAGCAGGACGACACCGGTGCGCATCGACGCGGTGGTCCGCTGCTTCCGGCGTGGTGCGCTGGCCCGCATGGCTGTTCCCCCTCCGACTGTTGGGTGATATCTATCCGGGACCGACGGTACGTCACTCCTGTGGCCGGTCCGCGCGGTACGTTTTTCTTGTGGCAGTTGGGCGACAGCCCAGCACCAGGAAGAGCATTGCGATACCGTCACATTACGCTGCGTCACATCCTGTCCCTTTTCTAGAGAATTCTGCCCGATAAATTTCACCGCAGGTAACCTCGGGACTGGTGCGAGGGTGATCATTAGGGCAGAATGACGTGTGCTGTCCCGGGCGTGACCGGTACGGGCACGAGGCCGCTGGGGAAGGCGTACCTCGAACCGCACAGGAGGCCCCGGTGACGACACGTGGAGTTCTGTATGTGCACTCCGCTCCGCGCGCGCTGTGCCCGCACGTCGAATGGGCCATCGCGGGCGTACTCGGTGTGCGCGTCACCCTCGACTGGATCAAGCAGCCCGCCGCCAACGGCACCTGGCGCGCCGAGTTCTCCTGGCAGGGCGAGGTCGGCACGGCCTCCAAGCTGGCCTCCGCGCTGCGCGGCTGGCATCTGCTGCGCTTCGAGGTGACCGCCGAGCCCTGCGCCACCGCCGAGGGCGAGCGCTACAGCTCCACCCCCGAACTGGGCATCTTCCACGCCGTCACCGGCATGCACGGCGACATCCTGATCCCCGAGGACCGGCTGCGCGCCGCGCTGGCCCGCTCCGCCCGGGGCGAGGGCGATCTCCAGGCGGAGATCGCCAAGTTGCTCGGCAAGCCGTGGGACGACGAGCTGGAGCCGTTCCGCTACGCGGGTGAGGGCGCCCCCGTCCGCTGGCTGCACCAGGTCGTCTGACCGCCGTTCCGCCCCTAGGGAGTGTCTTGCCGGTCATGCCGGGCTCCCGACGCCTGGCACGGCACCTCGCGGCCCCGCGCTCGTCGCGCGCAGCGCCTCCCCCAGCTACCGCTGGGAGGTATCGACAAGACACCCCCTAGCGTGACGGCATGACCGAACAACTCCCGGCAGCAACCTCCGTCGCGGTCCTCGGCACCGGCATCATGGGTTCCGGCATGGCGCGCAACCTCGCCCGCGCCGGGCTCGACGTCCGCGCCTGGAACCGCACCCGCGCCAAGGCCGAACCACTCAGCCCCGACGGCGTACGCGTCACCGACACCCCCGCACAGGCCGTGGACGGCGCCGACGTCGTCCTGACGATCCTCCACGACGGCCCGGCCGCCCTGGAGACGATGCGCCAGGCCGCCCCGGCACTGCGCCCCGGAACGGTGTGGGCCCAGGCCACCACCGCGGGCCTCGACGGGCTCGACGCGCTCGCCGCGTTCGCCCGCGAGCAGGACCTGACCCTTCTCGACTCGCCCGTCCTCGGCACCAAGCAGCCCGCCGAGAGCGGCCAGCTCCTCGTCCTCGCCGCCGGTCCGCCCTCCGCCCGCACCGCCGTGCGGCCGGTCTTCGACGCGATCGGCAGCCGTACGGTCTGGGTCGGCGAGGCCGGGGAGGAGGGCGCGGCCACCCGGCTCAAGCTCGTCGTCAACAGCTGGATCCTCGCCATCACCCACGGCACCGCCGAAGCGCTCGCCCTCGCCAAGGGGCTCGGCGTGGAGCCGCAGGGCTTCTTCGACGCCATCGCCGGCGGACCGCTGGACAACGGCTATCTGCACGCCAAGGCGGGCCAGTTGCTCGGCGGCAACCTCGAACCCAGCTTCGCCGCCAAGACCGCCGAGAAGGACGCCCGGCTGATCGTCGAGGCGGGGGAGCGGTCCGGCGTACGGCTGGACCTGGCGGCCGCGGGCGCGGAGCGGTTCCGGCGGGCCGTCGGACAGGGTCACGGCGACGAGGACATGATCGCCTCGTACTTCGCCAGCTTCGACGGCGCGGACGGCGCTGAAAATGCTGAGGGCGGCGGCACCGGACGCACCGAGGGCTGATACACCGAAGGGCGTGCCCCCGGCCGGGGGCACGCCCTTCACTCGTTCGGCTGCCTCACACGGTGCGGAAGGCCAGCACCACGTTGTGGCCGCCGAAGCCGAACGAGTCGTTCAGCGCCACGAGCGGGCCCTCGCCCGGCAGCGGCCGCGCCTCGCCGCGCACGACGTCCGCGTCCACCTCCGGGTCCAGCTCGTCGAGGTTGATCGTCGGCGGGGCGAGCCGGTGGTGCAGCGCGAGCACGCTGGCCACGGTCTCCACGCCGCCGGTGCCGCCCAGCAGGTGACCCGTCATGGACTTGGTGGCGGAGATCGCCATGTGGTCCACATCGTCGCCGAAGATCTTGCGCAGCGCCTTGATCTCGGCCACGTCGCCCTGCGGCGTCGAGGTCGCGTGCGCGTTGATGTGCGCGACCTCGGCGGGCTTCAGGTCGGTGCTCTCCAGCAGGTTCTGGAGCGCGTGCGCGATGCCGTTGCCGGAGGGCTCCGGCTGGGTGATGTGGTGGGAGTCGGCCGAGATGCCCTGGCCGACGGCCTCCGCGTACACCCGGGCGCCGCGCGCGGCGGCGTGCTCCGCCGACTCCAGGACGATCACGCCGGAGCCCTCGCCCATCACGAAGCCGTTGCGGCTGACGTCGAAGGGACGCGAGGCGCCCTGCGGGTCGTCGTTGTTCTTGGACATCGCCATCATGTTGCCGAAGGCGACGATGGGCAGCGGGTGGATCGACGCCTCGGTGCCGCCCGCGACGACCACGTCGGCACGGCCGCTGCGGATCATCTCGATGGCGTAGCCGATGGCCTCGGCGCCGGACGCGCACGCGCTGACCGGGGTGTGGACCCCGGCCCGGGCGCCGACCTCCAGGCCGACGTTGGCCGCCGGGCCGTTGGGCATCAGCATCGGCACGGTGTGCGGGGAGACCTTGCGGACGCCCTTCTCGCGCAGCACGTCGTACTGGTCGAGCAGGGTGGTCACGCCGCCGATACCGGAGGCCACGACCGCGCCCAGCCGGTCCGGGTCGACCGACGGGTCCTCGCCGGCCTTGCCGGTGAAGCCCGCGTCGGCCCATGCCTCACGGGCCGCGATCAGCGCGAACTGCGCCGACCGGTCGAGCTTGCGCGCCTGCGGGCGCGGCAGGACGGTGCCCGGGTCCACCGCGATGCTCGCGGCGATCCGGACGGGCAGCTCGGCCGCCCAGTCCTGCTCCATGAGGCTGATGCCGGAGCGACCGGCGATCAGCCCTTCCCAGGTCGATGAGGCGTCGCCACCCAGCGGCGTCGTGGCACCAACACCGGTGACGACCACGGTGTGATTGGTCGAGTTCACAGGAATTCTTCACTCCTACGTAGCAGGTGCTGGACCTCTGCCACCGCGTGGGTGGCGACAGACGCTTCGCTCAGCCCTGGTGCTTCAGGATGTAGTCGACGGCGTCGCCGACGGTCTTCAGGTTCTTGACGTCGTCGTCCGGGATCTTCACGTCGAAGCGCTCTTCGGCGGCGACGACGACCTCGACCATGGACAGCGAGTCGACGTCCAGGTCGTCGGTGAAGGACTTGTCCAGCGCGACGTCCTCGGCCGGGATACCGGCGATCTCGTTGACGATCTCGGCGAGACCTTCGAGGATCTGCTCCTGCGTGGCGGCCATTGCGGCGCTCCTTCTTCGGTGTGTTGCGGTGGGTGAGCAGCGCCCGACTCGTCCGGGGCTGCGTGGTTCTGGGCTAGAGAGCCTATGGGAGAGTAACGACCGTCGCTGCGTAGACGAGACCCGCCCCGAAGCCGATGACGAGCGCGGTGTCGCCGCTCTTCGCCTGCCCCGTCGCCAACAGCCGCTCCATGGCGAGCGGAATGGAGGCGGCGGAGGTGTTGCCGGTGGTCTCCACGTCACGGGCGACCGTGACGTGCTCCGGCAGCTTGAGGGTTTTGACCATCGAGTCGATGATCCGCATGTTGGCCTGGTGGGGGATGAACGCGTCCAGCTCGTCCGCGCTGATGCCCGCCTCGTCCAGGGCCTGCTGGGCGACCTTCGCCATCTCGTACACCGCCCAGCGGAAGACCGCCTGGCCCTCCTGGGTGATGGCGGGGAACTTGACGTTGCCCTTGCTGTCGAGCGGCAGCTGGGACACGTCGCCGATCTGGAATCCGTTCCACGGCACCGTCTGCGTGATGGTCTCGGACTTGTCGCCCTCCGAGCCCCAGACGGTCGGGCCGATCGCGGGCTCCTGGGACGGGCCGACGACCACGGCGCCCGCGCCGTCGCCGAACAGGAAGGCCGTCGCCCGGTCCTCCAGGTCGGTCAGGTCCGAGAGCCGCTCGACGCCGATGACCAGCACGTGCTCCGCGGTGCCGTCGGTGACCATGCCCTTGGCGAGGGTCAGCCCGTAGCCGAAGCCCGCGCAGCCCGCGGAGATGTCGAACGCGGCGGGCTTGCCCGTGCCGAGCAGATGGGCGATCTCCGTGGCGACCGCCGGGGTCTGCTTGAAGTGCGAGACGGTGGAGATGACCACGGCGCCGATCTGCTCGGGCGTCAGCCCCGCGTCGGCGATGGCCTTCCCGCCCGCCTCGACGGACATCTGGGCGACCGTCTCGTCCGGACCGGCCCAGTGGCGGGTGGCGATGCCGGAGCGGCTGCGGATCCACTCGTCCGAGGAGTCGATGTGCTTGAGGATCTCCTCGTTCGGCACCACCCGGGTGGGGCGGTAGCCGCCGACGCCGAGAATGCGCGCGTACGGGGCGCCCTTGCTGGGCCTGATCTTCGCGGTCATGCCTCGGAACTCCTATTCGGCTGTTGCGGCCGGGGTGTCGGCGGCGGGTACGGCGTGCTCGGCGATCAGCGCGCGTGCCGCGTCGAGGTCGTCCGGAGTCTTGAGCGCCAGGGTCGCCACGCCCGGCAGGGCCCGC
Organism: Streptomyces sp. BRA346; assembly: GCF_052851135.1. Lineage (NCBI taxonomy): Bacteria > Bacillati > Actinomycetota > Actinomycetes > Kitasatosporales > Streptomycetaceae > Streptomyces > Streptomyces sp. BRA346. The sequence goes on from NZ_JAIWIH010000039.1 coordinate 37,780, forward strand.
TTGGCGATGCCGGTGAGCGTCCCGCCCGGAGCCACCTCGATCATCGCGGTGACGCCCAGCTTCTGGAACGTCTCCATGCACAGGTCCCAGCGGACCGGGTTGGACACCTGGGCGACCATGCGCTGGATCACCTCGGCGCCGGACGCCACGACCTCACCGTCCCGGTTGGACACGTACGCGGTGCCCGGGTCGGCGATCGGCACGCCCGCGGCCAGGTCCTCCAGCGTGGCCACCGCCGGGGCCATGTGGTCGGTGTGGAACGCGCCGGCCACCTTCAGGGGAACGACACGGCGCACGCCCTCCGGCTTGTCCTCGGCCAGCGCCGTCAGCTGCTCGGCGGTGCCCGCGGCGACGATCTGCCCGGCGCCGTTGACGTTGGCCGGGGTCAGCCCGAGCTTGTCGAGGTGGGCGACGACGGTCTCCTGCTCACCACCCAGTATGGCGGCCATGCCGGTCTCGGCGCGGCCCGCGGCCTCGGCCATCGCCAGACCGCGGCGGCGCACCAGGACCATGGCCGCCTCGTCGGTGAGCACGCCGGTGGCCGCGGCGGCGGTGATCTCGCCCACGCTGTGGCCCGCGGCGGCGCCGACCACGTCCCGGACGCGGTGCGGCCCTTCGGCGAACAGCGCCTGGGCGGAGACGAGTCCGGCGGCCACCAGCAGCGGCTGGGCCACCGCGGTGTCGCGGATCGCCTCCTCATCGGCCTCGGTCCCGTAGTGGACCAGATCCAGGCCGGAGACGGCCGACCACCACCGCAGGCGTTCGGTGACGCCGGGGAGGTCGAGCCAGGGGGTCAGGAAGCCGGGCTTTTGGGCGCCCTGGCCGGGAGCGACGAGTACGAGCACTCTCACACTCTCTCTTGTGGGTGGTCCCGCCCGCCCGTGAGGACAAGGACGAAGAACGGTCAAGGGAATTGTCGGGGTCCAACAAACAGCTACGGAAAGATATCTCCGTCGGCAAGTCGTCCGAGGATCAGGGCTATCCGTAGTGTGAACGCCGACCGCACGTCAGAAGGTGACCATCCGGTGACGTCGGTCACACGTCGTAGCCGGTAGCGCACGGTGTTGGGATGAACAAAAAGCATCCGGGCGGCGCCTTCGAGACTGCTCGCCTGCTCCAGATACACACTCAGCGTCTCCAGCAGCGCCGAGCCCGCCTCCTCCAGCGGTCTGTAGATCTCCTCCACCAGCTGGGCACGGGCGGCCGGGTCCCCGGCCATCGCGCGTTCCGGAAGAAGATCGTCCGCCAGTACCGGACGCGGGGCGTCCGGCCAGGCCGTGCACGCCTTGAGACCGGCCGCGGCGGCCGCCGCCGAGCGGGTGGCCGCCAGCAGGTCCGACACCACCGGACCGGCCACCACCGGACCCGAGGCGAACGGCCCGATCAGCGCCTTCGCCGCCTGGAGCGGATTGTCCGAACCGCCCGCCACCACCACCAGCCGGTTGCCGAGCACCCCGGTGAGCACCTGGAGCTTGGCGTGGCGGGAGGCCCGCCGGATCGCCTCCACGGTCAGCTCGCTGTCCCCGTCGGGCGCCGTGCCCAGCACCACGCACACGTGCTCGGGGGAGTTCCAGCCGAGCGCCGCCGCCCGGGACAGCGCGCCCTCGTCGGCCTCCCCGGACAGCACCGCGTTCACCACCAGCGACTCCAGCCGGGCGTCCCAGGCGCCCCGCGCCTCGGCGGCCTGCGCGTACACCTGGGCGGTGGCGAAGGCGATCTCCCGCGCGTACACCAGCAGCGCCTCCCGCAGCACCGCCTCGTCGCCGGGAGCTGCCACCTCGTCGATGGCCGACTCCATGACCTCGATGGTCGTACGGACCATCTCCACCGTCTGCCGCAGGGTGATCGCCCGGGTCAGCTCGCGCGGCGCCGTGCCGAACACATCGGTGCTGATCGCCTGGGGTGCCTCCGGCTGCCGGAACCACTCCGTGAAGGCCGCGATGCCCGCCTGCGCCACCAGTCCGATCCACGAGCGGTTCTCCGGTGGCATCGCCCGGTACCACGGCAGCTGCTCGTCCATGCGCGCGATGGCGGCGGCGGCGAGCTTCCCGGACGACTTCTCCAGGCGTCGCAGGGTGGCGCTGTGCGGATGCGGGGTGTTCGCGGCTGGTTCAGGCACGAGGACAAGACTGCCTTATCGGAGGGTGAACGCTGGGGTCGGGAGGCTACGCGCAGGTAGGGACGGGGGCGGGGACGGGCCGGTCCGGGGGCGCACTACCGTGGACCGGGTGATGTGGGTACAGCGGTCCGGTGCACGGTATCGGGGCGGGGACGGAGCGGGCGTCGAGACGCGCCACGCCTTTTCCTTCTCTGGACACTACGACCCGGACAACGTGCGGTTCGGGCTCCTCGTCGCCTGCAACGAGGAGCGCCTCGCCCCCGGCGCGGGCTTCGCGGAACACCCCCACCGCGACCTGGAGATCGTGACCTGGGTCGTCGACGGCGCACTCACCCACGAGGACTCCACCGGCCACCGGACCGTGGTCCGCCCCGGCGACGTCCAGCGGCTCAGCGCGGGCGGCGGCGTGCGCCACTCCGAGCGCAACGAGTCCGACGCACCGCTGACCTTCGTCCAGATGTGGCTGGCCTCGGGCGCGGTCGGCGCCGAGCCGGAGTACGAGGTCGTCCGCGGCATCGCCGACGGCACCCCGTACGCCCTGGCCCGCGCCGAGGCGGTGCTCCACGTGCGGCGGCTCACCGACGGCGAGCGCACCGCGCTGCCGGACGCGCCGTGGGTGTACGCCCACGTGGTGCGCGGTGAGGTGCGCGTGGGCGACGAGACCCTCGCGGCGGGCGACGCGGCCCGCGCCACGGACGCCCGGGACCTGGAGGCCCGCGCGATGGGAGCGGCGGAGCTGCTGGTGTGGGAGATGCGCGCGGAGCCGGTGTACGGCTAGGGGGCGTACGCCCGGCACGGGCATGCCGGGCGTACGCATCTGGGGGCATCAGCGGCCCAGCCAGCCCCCGTCGACCGGGAGCACCGTGCCCGAGACGTAGTCCGACGCGGCGCTCGCGAGGAACACCGTCGCCCCGGCGATGTCCTCGGGCCGACCCCACCGGCCGGCCGGGATGCGCTCCAGGATCGCGCGCGACCGCTCGCTGTCGTCGCGGAGCGCCTGGGTGTTGTCGGTGGCGATGTAGCCCGGGGCGATGGCGTTGACGCCGATCCCGTGCGCCGCCCATTCGTTGGCCAGCGCCTTGGTCAGCCCGGCGATGCCGGACTTCGCGGCCATGAACAGCACGGCGAGCACCTCGTTGACGCTGCTGAGGCGGCAGTCGTCCAGCTGGCAGTGGTCGATGGCCTCGGCCTGGACGAGCTGCTTGAACAGCATCTGGTTCATGCCGTGTTCTCCGGTGGTCACCCGATGGGGGCAACCGCCTCGCGCCCGGGAGTGTCCGAGGATGTCGTCGGGGCTGGTGGGCTCCTCGATCCACAACGGCTTGAACTCGGCGAGCGCGCCGACCCAGTCGGTGGTCTCGGGGATGTCCCAAACCTGGTTGGCGTCGATCATCAGCGCTGCGTCATCGCCGATGACCTCCCATGCGATGGCACACTGCCACACGTCGTCATCCAGCTTGACGTAGCGGTAGCCCGCGTCGGCCTCTTGGCCTCGAGCCGTGGGCGGCGCGGGCGGGCGGCGGTGGACCGGCGGACCAACCCCGGAGCCGCGCTCGGCCAACAGCGGGACGACTTCGAGGGGACTCTGGCCACTGGGAGAAGGGAGGCCCGGAGGTCAAGGACATCCGTCAGGAGCTGGTGGGCCACGACGCCGCGTTCCGCGCGGCTGTCATCACGGCGTTGGGCAATTCAGTGGTGGAGCAGGTGCGTGGGCGATCTGCACACCTTCCGGCTCTACCGTTCCTATTCAGTGAGCAGGAGTGAGTCCTGGACCCATTCCTGGTCACTGCGGAGATCCCGAACGGTGTTGGGTGTCCTGGTCGCCCGCGTTCGCTCCGCGTCCGGCGGCACGGATCGTGTCCGTGGTCCGGGAATGCAGGGGCGGGGTCCCTCACACCCCGGGGTGCCCGGTCGGGCCTGGACGGTCCGATGCCCGTGCACATCGCTCTGGTGTGCACGGGGCGGTGCCGTCCGTCGCCGGATCGGGTGCCCCAGGGCGCGTCTGCCGATCGCCACGGCGGCTGCGTCGTGACGGGTGGTCTTCCTAGTTGTGCTGGTGAGGGGTTTGTGCCAATGCTGGGCGCCCCAACGGCTGGTGTAGGCGGGGTCGACGGCGACGAGGGTGATGCCGAATTCGGCAGCCATGGACACCAGCCTTGCCCGCAGCCGGGTGGTGGGCATGCCGGAGATCAGGTTGCGGAAGCGTGCGCGGCGGCCGTGCTTTTCCCGGGTGGTCTCGGCGGTGAAGTCCAGATCCTCGATCGCGATGGCGAGGTGGTGCCGGGCGGCGAAGTGGAGCAGGCGGATCAGGGCGTGGCGGACCTGGGCGTCGCGGTGGGCGGTCGTACCGGTGAGATTGTAGGCGAAGCGCAGGGGCGCGCCGGTGGGGTTGCCGTGTGCATCCAGGCGCCAGGCGGCCAGGTGATCGGCGTTAGTGTCCACACCGAGCATGCCGTGGGCGCGGGCCGCTGCCAAGGGAACGGTCGGGGCTGTGGGGACGGTCCAGGTGGCGGTCAGGTACCAGCGGCCACGCTGCACGTCTTCGTGGATGCGGTAGGCCACGGCTCGGTTCGCGCTGACGCGGTCGGCCCATTGCTCACCGCGGTGTGTGAATCCCGCATGGCCGGCCAGGACGTAGCGGCCGTGCGGGGCGTTCGCCAGATACGCCAGCGATGCGGGGAGCTTGAGGGAGACCTCCCCGCCGGGAGCGACACGGAGGGTCTCGTTGCCGAACCTTTTGCCGGACTCCCCGTCCGCCGCCAGGAACCGGCGCGACGCCTGCCAGCGGGCCCGCCAGTCGGTCTCGCTCAGCCCGGCCTGCTGAAGGTGGTGGCGCGTGTTCAGCAACCGTTTCCCGCCGCGCACCACGCTCACCACCCCGGCTTCCCAGTTGGTCCGCATGGCGTGGAGCCGGTTTTCGAGCACGTGCAGGCGGCGGGACTTGGCGAACCACTCCCGCCGGGAGCGGTAGCCACCGGGTGCCCGCTTGGTGCCTTTCTCGCCCACGGGCAGCGACAGCCGGTGGGTGATCGTGGCGATCCCGGACTGAAGGCTCTTGATGTGTGCGTGTTGGCCGCGCCGGGCCAGCGCCCACTGATCATGGCTGGCCTTCGTGACCGACCCGGCCCAGCGGGAAGAGGACTCCCGGGTCAGTACACGCTTGCGCTCCGCCCACTGCTCACCGTCGTGGTCCAGACCGGCCGCGCACCGTGCCTTCAGGTCACGGGCAGCCAGCGTGCCCAGATGACCCCCAACCAGGCGCAGGACCATCTCATCCTCACCGGTCAGGCCCTTGAGGCGGGTACGGATCGCCACCCCCGACGGGCCGGGCACCACGAACGATGCCGCCACCTCCCGCAACCCGCCCACCCTGTCACCCCCGAACACCGGTATCTCAGCAAGCCCCCTCACCACGCCCAACGACCACCATCGGGCGAAGGTCACGCATTCGACACAAGAACTCTCGTTCCCCGCCAACAAGAACGCCTCTGCCATAGCCCGAACACTCACTCATACACACCAGAACGCACTCGAGCGCCGTCGATCGCCACCTGTTCACAACCCGAGGAGATCGACACGGCCAATACCGTCGTGGAGCACCGGCGGATCAGCACGGCGATCGGCCGGTGCGAGCCGGGCGCGGCCGAGGAGGCCATGGCCGATCACCTCCGGAGTTCGTTCGAGAGGTTCGCGAGGGCGTTCGGCGACCCTCATGCGGCGAGCCCTCCCCAGGTGCCGCCGCGGCGCTTCCTGGCCTGAGCGGCCTGAGCGGCCAGAGCGGCCAGGAAGGCGCGGGGGTGCTTCCTCGCCGGGGCTACAGCTCCGCCAGTACCGCGTCGGTGAACGCGGGCCAGACCTCGATCGCCCACGGGCCGAACGCCCGGTCCGTGAGGGCGACGCACGCCGCGTGCGCCTCCGGGTCCATCCAGAGGAACGTGCCGGACTGGCCGAAGTGCCCGAAGGTGCGGGGCGAGGACGACGACCCCGTCCAGTGCGGCGACTTCCCGTCGCGTATCTCGAAGCCGAGCCCCCAGTCGTTCGGCTTCTGGTGCCCGTAGCCCGGGAGCACCCCGGTCAGGCCCGGATGCACCACGGCCGTCGCCTCCGCCACCGTCTCGGCCGCCAGCAGCCGCGGCGCCTGGAGCTCGGCGGCGAAGCGCACCAGGTCGTCGACGGTCGAGACGGCGTCCTTGGCGGGCGAGCCGGTCAGCTCGGTCGCGGTCATGCCCAGCGGCTCCAGGACCGCCTGGCGCAGATACTCCCCGAAGGGGATGTCCGTCGCCTTGGCGATGTGATCGCCGAGCACCTCGAACCCGGCGTTGGAGTACAGCCGCCGGTTGCCGGGCGCGGCGACCGTCCGGTGCTCGTCGAAGGCGAGCCCCGAGGTGTGGGCGAGCAGATGGCGCACCGTGGCGCCCTCGGGCCCGGCTGCCTCGTCCAGCTCGACCGCGCCCTCCTCCACCGCGACCAGCGCCGCGTACGCGGCGAGCGGCTTGGTCACCGAGGCCAGCGGGAATCTGTGGCCGACCGGACCGTGGGATCCTGCCACGGTGCCGTCCGCGCGTACGACGGCGGTCGCCGCCGTCGGGACCGGCCAGTTCTCGATCATCCGAAGGCTCTCCATGGGGCCCGAGCCTATCGTCGGCCAAGTTTCCGCCAAATCCGCGCTTGCCTGGAGTGCACTCGAACCTCCTAGCGTTGAGATCGTCGAGGGCTTCGTGCATCGGCGACGGCGAGAGGGTGAATCGGCATGACCGTGATGGAGCAGGAACTGAAGCAGGACCTGGAGCGGGCTCCGGCGTTGGCGAGGCCGCGGGCATGCGTGGGGCGCCGTCCGCATCCCCGGCCGACCGGCCAGGACCGGTACACGATCAGCGAGGTCGCCGCGCACACCGGGCTCACGGCGCACACCCTGCGCTGGTACGAGCGGATCGGGCTGATGCCGCACGTGGACCGCACCCACACCGGGCAGCGCCGCTTCACCAACCGCGACCTCGACTGGCTCGACCTCGTCGGCAAGCTGCGACTGACCGGCATGTCGGTGGCGGACATGGTCCGCTACGCCGAGCTGGTACGGGAGGGCGAGCAGACCTTCGCCGAACGCGAGGAGCTGCTGACCGCGCACCGCGAGAACGTCCGGGAACGGATCGCCGAGCTGGAGAGCACGCTCGACGTCCTCGACTTCAAGATCGACACCTATGCCGCCCGACGGGTTCGGAGCGAGACATGAGAGCGCATGAACGAGGGAGCGTAAGACGATGACGATACCGACCGTCGCACTCGGCACCGGCGGCCCCCAGGTCGGCGTCCAGGGCCTCGGCTGCATGGGCATGAGCTGGGCGTACGGCCCGACGCGGGACGAGGAGGAGGCGCGGGCGACCCTCGACCGGGCCCTGGAGCTGGGCGTCACCCTCTTCGACACCGCCGATGTCTACGGCTTCGGCCGGAACGAGGAATTCATCGCTCCCTTCGTCCGGGCCAACCGGGACCGGATCACCCTGGCCACCAAGTACTCCATCGTGCGGACCGAGGACGACCCCTTCGGCAGGCAGCAGATCCGCAACGACCCCCCGTACATCCGCCAGGCCATCGAGGGCAGCCTGCGGAGGCTCGGCGTCGACCACGTCGACCTGTACTACATGCACCGCCGCAACCCCGACGTCCCGCTGGAGGAGAGCATCGGCGCGATGGCCGGGCTGGTGGCCGAGGGCAAGGTCAAGCATCTCGGGCTGAGCGAGGTCACGGCGGACGAGCTGCGCGCGGCGCACGCGGTGCACCCGATCGCGGCGGTGCAGTCGGAGTGGTCGTTGTTCAGCCGCGACCCGGAGGACGGCGTCGTGGCCGCGGCCCGTGAGCTGGGCGTCGCCCTGGTCCCGTACTCGCCGCTCGGGCGCGGCTTCCTGACCGGCTCCTTCGTACAGGCCGAGCAGGAGCTGACCGAGGACGACTACCGCCGCCGGCAGCCCCGCTTCACGGGCGACAACGCGGCGGCGAACGCCGCGTTGCTGACCCCTGTCCGTGAGATCGCCACCTCGCGCGGTGTGACGCTCGCCCAGGTCGCGCTGGCCTGGGTCCAGCAGCGCGCCCAGGTCCACGGCCTGCCCGTGATCCCGATCCCGGGCACCCGCAGCCGCGCCCGCGTCGAGCAGAACACGGACGCGACCCGGCTTGAGCTGACCGCGGACGAACTGGCCGCCCTGGAGCCGATCGCGGCCAAGGTCACGGGCGCGCGCTACGGCAACATGGCGCCGACGAGCGAGGACCGCGCGTAGGCGTACCCCTGCCGCGGCTTCCCTCGACAGGCCTCGTTCGCGTTCGCCGCATACGTGGCGTCATACGTGGCGTCATACGAGGTCATGACGGCAGTCCTCCTCCTGCGCGGGGTGGCCGCAGCGCACCGATCCGAAGTCGCCGAGGACGATCCGCGCGAAGTTGCGCAACGAGTCCGTGCCCGGGGCGAAGTAGCCGGTGTGGCCGTCGGCGCGCTCGGCGGACACGACGCGGGCGCCGAAGGCGGAGGCCGTGGGGTCCTCGCCGTGGCCCAGCCCCATGAAGTCGTAGCCGGTGACCCGTCGTATCCAGTCGGAGCCGTCCCGCGCCGCCCACACCCGGGCTTCGGTGCCCAGCTCCTCGGCGTCGTCCACGCCCATGCCGGGGCTGCCGAACGCCACCAGATCGGACACCCGGGTGCGGTCCATCGCGGCCGCGGCCACCCCGCACACCACCGAACCGTAGCTGTGGCAGAACACGGCGGGCGGCGCCTCGGCGGTCCCTGCCGTGGTCACCGCCAGCCCCGCCAGGAAACGGTCCAGCCGCGGCGCGCCCGCCTTCGCCAGCCGACTGGTCGCCGCGTCCGGCCCGAGCCCGACCGGGGTGGTGTACCCCACCCACGCCACCACGGCGGTACGGGTCCCCGGCGCGTCCCGCGCCAGCTGCGCCCGCAGCGAGGTCGCCATCCCGGCGGGGGCGCCGTAACGGTCGTGCGTACGGTCGAAGTTGGCCAGGTCGATGTCCGACCCCGGCACGACGACCGCCGTACGCCGCGCCGCCGCCAGGTCCCCGTACACCTCGGCGATCTGTCCGCGCCCGCGCGGATCGAAGGCCAGGATCTGCCGCCCGGGCGCGAGCAGCGCGTCGTACCGCTCGACCAGCGCGCTGTCCGGGTCCGTCTTCCGCTCCGCGTCCCGCGCCGCCCGGATGGCCCGGGCGTTGGCCGCGTAACGCAGCGCGAGCGGCGCCCCGTCGAGGTTGCCCACGACCTCGGGGTGCCGGATGACCAGCGCCTGCCGCTGGGCGCGGCCGAGCCCGCCGAAGAACCGGGCGATGCGGGCGGGCGACGCGCTCTCCGGGTCGGGCAGTTCGCGCCCGCCCAGCGAGTGGTCGGCCAGCCACCGCCCGGTCCCCGGCGGCGGCCCCGTGATGGCCTGCTCCTCGTGCGCCACGGTCCACCCGGCGGTTCCCGCCATGACGGTGATCGTGAGTGCCGCTGTGATCAGCCGTCGGGCGTAGTGCCGGGTGCGTAGCGTCTGGGACATGGCCGCGGTTTCCCTCTTCCGTTCGGTGGCGGAGGGAAACGTAGGGAGCGGACATGCGGCGGGGCGTCAACCCCCGGTGCCAAGTCGGATGTCATACCGGGGTAGGGGGTGCGCGGGTCGTTGCCACTCAGAACCAGATGCGGGACGCCAGCAGCCCCAACCCGGCCCCGGCCGCGTCCCGCCACACCCGCAGCGGCCCGTCGAGGAGTTCTTCCGGCCCCTCGTCGCACAGCCAGTCGTCGATCCTGGCCACTACCCGGTCGCGCTCGGGCCCCGCGAGGGCCAGCACCCCCTCGACCGCGGGCAGCGAGCGGCGTACCTCGGCGGACGTGAACACCGCGTCGCCCGCCCACCCGGGCAGCGCCGCCGCCCGGACGGGGCCGAGGCCGTGGAAGAGGGCCGCCACCGGATTGCCCTTGCGGACGGACGTGATGTACGGATCGACGCTGTCCTCGAAACGGTCCCACCACTCCATCACGTGCAGCTCACACGCCGAGTCCATGGCGTCGAAGGCGGAGCCGTCGACCAGACCATTAAGGTGCAGCGCCTCCTCGGTGTTGTACCCGTCAGGCCGCCACACCGGCACTGCCCCGCCGCCGCGGGCGACGTCCCGCTCCCAGCGCTTCCAGGCGCCCACCGCGAGCGCGCGGGCCGCCGTGGCCTCGATCGCCGGGACCGCGCGCGGCGCCAACTCCGCCACGTCCTCATCGCCGAGCGCACCCACCGCCCAGAAACTGGACATTCCCATGAACGACCCCCCCGTCAGCGCTGCTCGAAGGAGATCCAGACATCGGGCGGCAGGTCCGGCCGATGCGGCACCGGCCTGCGCTCCTCGGTCCACGCGTCCCCGGCGATCTCCGTGGCGACCCTATGCCAGAAACGGACCGCTGCCGCGTTCGCGTCCTGGAAGGCGACCTCCCACGGCCCCGGGTGCCGGGCCACCACCTGCTGAACGGCGTCCAGGCCGACCCCCGTCCGGCGTGCGCCGCGAACGACGAAGAAGGTGTTCAGCACGCGCTTCGGACCGGTCAGCCCCCGGACCAGGGCGAGACCGGCCGGGCGCGTGCCCGTCGTCAAGAGGTACGCCGCCCAGTCGGCGTCGGCGAGCGCGGTGCGGGGCCGCTCGGCGAAGAACGTCCCGTCGGCGTCCGGCAGGATCTCGTCGTACTCCGACAGGTCATGGCGGAACATCAGCCACAGCCGCTCCACCACGGACCGGTCGGCGGCGCTGGCGGGGCGCACGGAAACGTGGGGCACGAGGTTCCTTCCAACTAGCCGCTGCCCGGGGTCACCAGGCCCGATTCATAGGCGAAGATCACCGCTTGGGCGCGGTCGCGCAGGCCCAGTTTGGCGAGGACCCGGCCTATGTGGGTTTTGACGGTCTGTTCGGCGAGGACCAGCGACTCCGCTATCTCCTGGTTGGACAGGCCGCGCGCGATCAGTTCCAGGACCTCCGTCTCCCGCGGGGTGAGGCCGCTGCGGCGCAGCAGGGAGCTGTTGCGGCGGGGGGCCGGGCGCTGGCGGGCGAATTCGGCGATCAGGCGGCGGGTGACGGAGGGGGCGAGGAGGGCCTCGCCCGCGGCGACGACGCGGACCGCCGAGATCAGGTCGGCCGGTGGGGCGTCCTTGAGGAGGAAGCCGCTGGCTCCGGCGCGCAGGGCCTCGTAGACGTAGTCGTCCACGTCGAAGGTGGTGAGCATGAGCACCTTCGGGCGGTGGGTGACGCCGCGGGGTGGTTCGAGGAGCTGGCGGGCTGCCTCCAGGCCGTCCATCTCGGGCATGCGGACGTCCATGAGGACGACGTCCGGGTGGGTGTTGCGGCTGACGTCCACCCCCTGGCGTCCGTCCGGGGCCTCGCCGACCACGTCGATGTCGCTCTGCGCGGCGAGCAGCGCGGCGAAGCCCGCCCGGACCATGGCCTGGTCGTCGACGATGATCACGCGGATGGTCATGAGGCCTTTTCTTCCAGGTCGACGAGGGGGAGCCGGGCCGCCACCCGGAAGCCGCCGTCCGGCAGCGGGCCGGTGTCGAGCGAGCCGCCGACGAGGCGGACGCGCTCGACCATCCCCACCAGACCGTGGCCGGTGCCGCTGGTCTCCAGGGGGGTGGCCGGGCCCTCGGCCGGGGGGCCGTTGACGATGAGGAGGGTCAGCCCGGAGCCGTCCTCGGCGGCCGAGACCGAGACGCGGGTGGCGGCGCCGGGCGCGTGGCGCACGACGTTGGCCAGCGCCTCCTGCACGATCCGGTACGCGGACAGGTCCACGGCCTGCGGCAGCGCGCCGAGTCCGGCCACCTCGTCGCCGAGGGACAGTTCGGTGGGTATCCCGGCCCGCACCGTTGCCTCGACCAGCTGCGGCACCTGGCGCAGCCCCGGCTGCGGGGTGCGCTCGCCGCGGGTCTCCTCGCTGCGCAGCACGCCCAGCAGCCGCCGCATCTCGGCGAGGGACTCGCGGGCGGTGGCGGCGATGGTGCCGAACTCCTGCTCCGCCTCGGGCGGCAGCCCGCCGATCCGGTACGGGGCGCTGTCCGCCTGCACGGTGATCACCGACATGTGGTGGGCGACGACGTCGTGGAGTTCGCGGGCGATGCGGGCGCGCTCCTCCAGCAGCGTGCGGTGGGCGCGCTCGGCCTCGCTGATGGTCTCCTGCTCGGCCAGCCGCCGCTGCACGTCGCCGCGCTCCCGCAGCGCGCCGCCGACCAGCAGCACCACTCCGCTGAGCACGAACAGCAGCACGTTGCTGCCGTCGCTCTTGGTCTGGAACGCCATGCTGAGGGCGAGCCCGGCGCCGCCGGTGACCAGCCACACCGCCACCAGGGTGCGGCGCGGCTCGCGCAGCGCGAGGGCGAGGAGGAGGAAGAGGTAGCCGATGATGGCGGGCGGCTGCCAGGGCCAGACGCGGTGCTGGAGGTCGGAGGTGCCCAGCACCACCAGCGCGGTCATCACATCGGCGAGGAAGACGATCCACCACGCCTGGAGGGGACGGGTGACCGCCAGCAGCAGCGGCGTGGCCTGGGCCAGTCCCAGCAGGGTGGCGAGCCCCCCGCTCACCCCGTAGTCGTTGGTCAGGAGCTGGGCCGTGACCGGGACCAGGACGGCGGTGAGGATCATCGCGACGGCGTACGGCACCTTCCGTCGCCAGGGCCGGGAGGCACCCGCGAGCAGCGGGGTCGCCGGATAGCTGGGGGTCGTCAGGGCCCGGGCGAGGCTGCCCGCCTGTCGCCGGGCGGCCGCGGGCAGGCTCTCGTGCGCGGTGGACGCGGCGCCGGGGGAGATCCCCGTGAAGGAGGGTGAGGGCATGGTCGCCTCAGCGTAGGGGCGGCGCCCCTGGCGCACGTCATACCTGGGAGCCGACTTGTGGCTCATACCTGGGTAGGGGGCCCGGCCCGCCCCCTGTACCCCCCTCCTGACACCCGGTGATGCCCCCGCCTACAGCTCCGCCAGCAGCTCGGCCTTCTTCGCGCTGAACTCCTCGTCCGTCAGCAGCCCCGCCGTGTGCAGCTCGCCGAGGTGGCGGATGCGGTCGGCGATGTCGGCCGGGTCGCGGCGCGCCGGGGCCGGGGTGCGGGTGGGTGCGGGGGAGCCCTCGGCAATCGGTGCGGGGGCGGACGCCCGGACGGCCTCCAGGACGGCGGCGGCGAACGGCAGGGACTCGTGGACCAGCCCGTACCCCATCCCGAACACCACGGCCGCCGGGTCGTGGTCGGGGCGGCCCGCGGGGTGGTCCTCGGCGCCGCGCGGCACCAGCCGCAGATGGCCGTAGCCGCTCTTGGAGGTCGAGCCCTTGGAACCGGAGTTCTTGGCACCGGAACCCTTGGATCCCGTGCTCTTCCCGGCCTGGGCCTTCCCCGCCGCGCCCTTCGAGTCCCCGCCCTGCGCCTCCGGATCGTCCGCCGGTGCCGGGCCCGCCGCCTTCGCGGCCGCGCCGCCCGAGCTCTTGTTCTCGGGCGAGCGCCACTCCACCCCGGCCAGCTCGTCGATCCGGAAGCGCTGGTCCCCGGCCTTCCACTTGGTGGAGGACGCGCCGGTCCAGAACCAGCGGAACGACACCGCCTTGCCGTCGAAGGACGCCTTGCCGTCGTACGCCTTGAAGGACAGCGGCGGCGCGGGCGCCGCCACCAGATGGGATTCGGCGGCGGTGTCCGTATCGGGCCCGAGCGCGCCGCGTATCTCCTCGGCGTAGTACTCGGCGAGGGGCGCGCGCTCGGCGGGCAGCACCAGGCGGTACGGGTCGTACCCCTCCCTGAGCTGCCCGTCGGCGACGTCCATCAGCGGATCGGCGCCGGGTCTGGGCACCGCGCGCAGCACCACCGTTCCGCGTTTACCGGGAGCGAGCTCGACCGCGGACAGCGCTTCGTAGGGGATGTGGCGTTCGCCGAGCGCCTGGAGCAGCTTCGGCGTGCGGATCCCCCGTTCGAAGCGGATGAGCACGGAGTCGGTGTCGAACTCCCAGACGGTCTGAAAACCGGCCAGCACATCACCCATGCGGCTCATCGTATGCGGCGGTGGCCCGCCCGTCCCCCCTTGAGCGCTACGCGCGTCAAACGTCTTCCTCGCGGCCGGTGGGTGGGGTCCACGTGCTCACCACCCGCTTCTCGTACGCTCATCCGCAGGTCAGCCCAGGTCAGCCGGGGTCAGGTCAGTCCGGCGGTGCACGCGGCACCGTCCCCGCAGCTCACGGTCTTGACCCGGCCGACCCCGACCCGCGCGAAGTTGTCCAGGCTGGTCGTGCCGGGGTTGAAGTACCCGGCGTGCCCCTCGGCGCCGGCGGCGGACAGGACGCGGGCGCCGAAGCCGGAGGAGAGCGGGTCGGCGCCGTGGCCGAGGCCGCCGACCTCCAGGTGCGGGATGTCCTGGATCCAGTCGCCGGAGTCCCGCATCGCCCACACCCGGCGGTTGCCGCCCAGCTCGGAGGCGCGGTCGGCACGCATGCCGGGGCTGCCCGCCACCGCGATGTCGGTGACCTTGGACGGCAGATCGCGGGCGGCGACCCCGCACACCACCGAGCCGTAGCTGTGGCACATCAGCGAGACCCGGGCCGCCTCGGGCAGCCCGTTGACCAGCGCGCGCAGCCGCAGTGCGCCCTGGGCGGCGAGCTTGCCGGTGGCCGCGTCCATGCCGATACCGGCCGGGGAGGTGTAGTCGGCCCAGGCGATCACGGCGGTCCTGGTGTCCGGGGCCTCGGTGCGCTCGTTGTGGTAGAGCGCGCGGGCCATGCCGACGGTGGCGGTGTACGGCCGGTCGGACTTCTGGAAGGTCAGGATGTTGGTGTCCACACCCGGCACCACGACCGAGACGCGGCTGGCATGGGCGAGGTCGCCGAAGACCTCGGCGGCCCGCCCGGCGCCCGAGGGATCGAACGAGAGGATCTGCCGCTTCCCGCTCAGCAGGTCCTCGTACCGGTGCATGCGCCGCCCGGCGTCATGCCGCCCCATCGGGGTCAGCTCGGCGTTGTGCATGCGCCGACGCTCGATGTCCCGGGCCTGGGTCAGCGCGATCCGGTTGGCGCGGTAGCGCAGCGCCGCCGGAGCGCCGTTGAGGTTGCCGACGACCAGCGGGTAGCGGTGGACGAGCCGGTCGCGCTGCGCCTTGGTGAGCGAATCCAGCCAGCGGCCGAGGAAGCGCGGCGACGCGTACGGGTCGGGCAGGGCGTGACCGTCGAGGGCGCCGTGG
This sequence comes from Streptomyces sp. BRA346, assembly GCF_052851135.1. NCBI lineage: Bacteria > Bacillati > Actinomycetota > Actinomycetes > Kitasatosporales > Streptomycetaceae > Streptomyces > Streptomyces sp. BRA346. Next base: position 53,105 of record NZ_JAIWIH010000039.1, read on the forward strand.
CGCCAGGCGTTGACCGACACGGAGAGCGGATCCGAGTCTCCTCTGTGGCTCCGTATGGCCGTCCAGCCGGTGGTGGCGAGCAGGACGAACACCACCGCCAGGGCGAGCAGAGCGCGCCAAGCGGTGGAACCGGGGGAGGGAGAACCGAGCTCCGAGAAGGAAGTCACCGCGGGACACCCTAGGAGAAGCGCGCCCACAGGTGCCAAATACCGTGACGTGTATCACGTTTGAGAGCGTGGTTCTGACGGAAGCTTATGTCGGATTTGATGCACTTAGTGATACTTGTCGGTTTTACTGCTCGGTGCGCCAGTTCTCGGCGAGGGCCGGACCCACATGATCCAGGTGAAACGCGGTGATGTCCCGCAGGGCGTCCATGGACTCGTCGTCGCCCACCCCCCACAGCTTCCCTGCGATCTGAATCACACCGCCGAACATCGCGGTCAGCAGCCGCGGCCGGGGATCCACCGATACGTCGAGGCCCTCGCGGCGGGCGATCTCCGAGGCGATCCGCTCCTCCAGTTCGGCGGTGCGGCGCAGATGGACGGCGAGCAGCGCGGGCGTCGACTCGATCACCCGGTACATCCGCATGTGGAGTTCGGCCGGAACCAACTGCTCGACGGAGTCCCCCATGGTGCTCCACGCGTCGAGCACCGCGCCCCGCAGGGCGGCCAGCGGGGACTCGTGGGCGGGGCGCGCGCACAGCGCCGCGAAGAAGTGCGACTCCGCCGAGTCCTGGGTGGCGAAGGCCACTTGCTCCTTGTTGGCGAAGTAACGGAAGAAGGTGCGCTGCGAGACGTCCACCGCCTCCGCGATCTCGTCCACCGTCGTGTGGTCGTACCCCTGGCAGGTGAACAGATCCAGCGCCGAGCGCACCAGCGCGCCGCGGGTCCGCTGCTTCTTGCGTTCGCGCAGTCCGGTCGGTGGCGGTGCCACCGCCTCGTCCGCTGTCACCTCTCGTGCTCGCTTTCTTTCGCGTTTCGGCTGGCCACCCTACCTGTGGCCCACTCGACAGAGACCAGCTGATGAATCGGTTTGTCAATTGTCAGACGCTGACATTAGCCTCCGAGCATGACGTCTGAGACCACCGTCGCCGATACGGCGCCGGAACCTCCCATATCGGATCCCCCGAAGGGGCTGCGGGGTCATCCCTGGCTGACGCTCCTCACCGTCGCCATCGGTGTGACGATGGTCGCCCTCGACGGCACGATCGTCGCCATCGCGAACCCGGCCATCCAGAAGGACCTCGGCGCCTCGCTCGCCGACGTCCAGTGGATCACCAACGGCTATCTGCTGGCCCTCGCGGTCGCGCTCATCACCGCGGGCAAGCTGGGTGACCGCTTCGGCCACCGGCAGACCTTCCTCATCGGCGTCGTGGGCTTCGCCGCCTCCTCCGCCGCCATCGGCTTCTCCGGCGACGTGGCGCTCGTCGTGGGCTTCCGGGTGCTCCAGGGCCTGTGCGGGGCGCTGCTGATGCCCGCGGCGCTCGGCCTGCTGCGGGCCGCCTTCCCCGTCGAGAAACTCAACATGGCGATCGGCATCTGGGGCGCCGTGATCGGCGCCTCCACCGCCGCCGGGCCCATCGTCGGCGGGCTGCTCGTCGAGCACGTCAACTGGCAGTCCGTCTTCTTCATCAACCTGCCCGTGGGTGTCCTCGCCCTCGTCCTCGGCCTGATCATCCTCGTGGACCACCGGGCCGAGAACGCCCCGCGGTCCTTCGACCTCCCCGGCATCGTGCTGCTGTCCGGCGCGATGTTCTGCCTGATCTGGGCACTCATCAAGGCCACCGACTGGCAGTGGGGAAGCGCGAAGACGCTGGGGTTCCTCGGCCTCGCGGCCGTCCTCTTCCTCGTCTTCGTGCTTTGGGAGAAGCGGACGCGCGAACCGCTGCTGCCGATGTCCATCTTCCGTTCGGTGCCGCTGACCGCCGGTACGGTCCTGATGGTGCTCATGGCCTTCGGTTTCATGGGCGGGCTGTTCTTCGTCACCTTCTACCTTCAGAACGTGCACGGCATGACCCCGGTCAACAGCGGTCTGCATCTGCTGCCGCTGACCGCCACCATGATCGTCTCTTCGCCGATCGCCGGAGCGCTGATCACCCGGTTCGGGGCGCGGGTGCCGCTGGTGACGGCCATGGCGCTGACCGCCGTCTCGATGTTCGGGCTCTCCCGGCTGGAGGTCGGCACCGGCACCGTCGAGATGTCCGTGTGGTTCGCCCTCCTCGGCTTCGGCCTCGGCCCCGTGATGGTCGGCGCCACCGAGGTCATCGTCGGCAACGCGCCCATCGAGCACGCCGGTGTCGCGGGCGGCCTCCAGCAGGCCGCCATGCAGGTCGGCGGCAGCCTCGGTACGGCGGTCCTCGGCGCGATCATGGCCGGGAAGGTGGACGACACCCTGCCGGAGAAGTGGGCCGAGGCCGGACTGCCGCCCATGAAGCCGGAGCAGGCGGCCAAGGCGTCCGACGCCGTCGCGGTCGGCATCCCGCCGGCGCCGAAGGGCACCCCGCCGGAGATCCTCGGGAAGATCACGAGCGTCACGCATGACACGTTCGTGTCGGGGATGGGGCTCGCCTTCGGCGTCGCCGCCGTCGTCTCGGTGGTCGCGGCGCTGGTCGCGGTGCTCACCAAGAGCGGTGACAACGCGGAAGCGGGTGGCGGGGGCGTACACATCTGACCCCTCAGGGTCAAGCCCCCTATCCGGGTGGACCTTGATCGACCCCGTGGTGGAGACGGGAGTCGGCCGACAGGCTGGCTCCCGTTCGTATTTCCGGATGTTCCACACGGGGTGTGATCCACATGCGCAAGACCATCCTGGCCACGGCGACCCTCGCTCTGGCCTGTGCCCTGACTCCTGCCGCCGCCTCTGCCGGGGAAGCGGCGCCCGGGCCCCGGCTCGGCAGCTGCGCCACGGGGCAGCTGTGCCTCTGGCCCAAGGCGGCCTTCACGGGGGCGCGCCAGGTCCATGAACTGGCCGACACCGACATCGAGAGCTGCGTCCCCCTGCCGAGGGGCGCCTCGGCCGCGTCCCTGGCCAACCGCACGGGACGCCCGGTGACGGCGTACCAGAGCGCGGAGTGCGCCGAGACGGGCGAATTCCGCACCTACCCGACCGGCTCCTGGAGCCCCGAAACGGCCTACCAGGTACGGGCCTTCAAGATCTGGGAGCGGTGATGGCCCGGGGCGGGGCCGGGGCTTCTTTCCCCACCCCGCCCCTTCCCGAACCAGGGGCCTGCCCCTGGACTCCGGGTGGTCCCGGGGTTTGGCGGGGTCGGGGATGCGCGCCGGGGGTGCGGCTCGGTGCGGCCGGGGTTTCTCCCCCACCCCGCCCCTTCCCGAACCAGGGGCCTGCCCCTGGACCCCGGGTGGTCCGTAGATCGGGTGTTGCGGGGCCGGGGTTGGCACGTGCCCTGGGTGGCCGTGGGCCGTGGAGGCTTCAGGGCCCGGGCTCGAGGGGCGGGGCCGGTGCCCGGACCGGGGGCCGGTGCCCGGACCGGGGGTCGGTGTGAACCGCGCCTGGGCGGGCGCAGGTCGTGGGGCCCCGGGGTGTGGCGCCCCGTCCCGTGCCGGGGTCCGGGGCGGAGCCCCGCCACGCGGCGGAGCCGCATATCGGACGCTGCGGGAAGGGGCGGGGCGGGGGAGTCCCAGCCCACCTCCGCGCCCCCCCTACCGCGGCGGCCCGGGTACGGCGAAGGGCCGGGCGGGCTGGTGGTGTTCCAGCTCGCCCGACCCTTTCGGTCAGCGCCGTCGCGGACGGCTTACGCGTCGCCGCCCGCGGGGCCCGGGTCGGCGGCCGCCACGTCCAGGAGCTGATAGCGGTCGATCGCCTGCTTCAGGGCCGAGCGGTCGATCTTGCCCTCCTTCGCCAGCTCCGTCAGCACGCCCAGCACGATCGACTCGGCGTCGATGTGGAAGAAGCGCCGCGCCGCGCCGCGCGTGTCGGCGAAGCCGAAGCCGTCGGCGCCGAGCGACTGGTACGTGCCGGGCACCCAGCGGGCGATCTGGTCCGGGACCGCGCGCATCCAGTCGGAGACGGCGACCTTCGGGCCCTCCACGTCGCTGAGCTTGCGGGTGACGAAGGGGACGCGCTGCTCCTCCTCCGGGTGGAGCAGGTTGTGCTCCTCGGTCTCCACCGCGTCGCGGCGCAGCTCGTTCCAGGAGGTGGCGGACCAGACGTCGGCGCGGACGTCCCAGTCCTCGGCCAGCATCCGCTGGGCCTCCAGGGCCCACGGGACCGCGACGCCGGAGGCGAGGATCTGGGCCGGGTGGGTGCCGCTCTCGCCCTGCTTGAAGCGGTACAGGCCCTTGAGGATGCCCTCGCGGTCGACGTTCTCGGGCTCGGCCGGGTGCTTGATCGGCTCGTTGTAGACGGTGAGGTAGTAGAAGACGTCCTCACTGTTCTCGCCGTACATCCGGCGCAGACCGTCCTGCACGATGTGGGCGATCTCGAAGCCGAACGCCGGGTCGTACGCGACGACCGCCGGGTTGGTCGAGGCCAGCAGCTGGGAGTGGCCGTCCGCGTGCTGGAGGCCCTCACCGGTCAGGGTTGTACGGCCGGCGGTCGCGCCCAGGACGAAGCCGCGCGCGAGCTGGTCGGCCATCTGCCAGAACTGGTCACCCGTGCGCTGGAAGCCGAACATCGAGTAGAAGACGTAGACCGGGATCAGCGGCTCGCCGTGGGTGGCGTACGCCGAACCGGCCGCGATCAGCGAGGCCGTACAGCCCGCCTCGGAGATGCCGTCGTGCAGCATCTGCCCGGTCGGCGACTCCTTGTAGGCGAGCAGCAGCTCACGGTCGACGGACTCGTACTGCTGGCCCAGCGGGTTGTAGATCTTGGCCGACGGGAACAGCGAGTCCATGCCGAAGGTGCGGTACTCGTCGGGCGCGATCGGCACGAAGCGCTTGCCGATCTCCTTGTCCCGCATGAGGTCCTTCAGCAGCCGCACGAAGGCCATGGTGGTGGCGATCTGCTGCTGGCCGGAGCCCTTCTTGACCGCCGCGTACGCCTTGTCGCCGGGGAGCTGGAGCGGCTTCGCGCGCACGACACGGGTCGGCGCGTAGCCGCCCAGCGCCTTGCGGCGGTCGTGCATGTACTGGATCTCCTCGGAGTCCCGGCCCGGGTGGTAGTACGGCGGAACGCCGGACTCCAGCTCCTTGTCCGGGATCGGCAGGTGCAGCCGGTCGCGGAAGCCCTTGAGGTCGTCGACCGTCAGCTTCTTCATCTGGTGGGTCGCGTTGCGGCCCTCGAAGTTCGGGCCGAGCGTCCAGCCCTTGACGGTCTGGGCGAGGATCACGGTCGGCTGGCCCTTGTGGGCCTTGGCCGCCGCGTACGCCGCGTAGATCTTCTTGTGGTCGTGACCGCCGCGGCCCAGGTGCAGGATCTGGTCGTCGGTCATGTTCTCGACCATCTTGCGCAGCCGGTGGTCGTCACCGAAGAAGTGCTCGCGGATGTACGCACCGGTCTCGGTGGCGTACGTCTGGAACTGGCCGTCGGGCGTCGTGTTGAGCCGGTTGACCAGCACGCCGTCGCGGTCCTGGGCGAGCAGCGGGTCCCAGGTGCGGTCCCACACCAGCTTGATCACGTTCCAGCCGGCGCCGCGGAACTGCGACTCCAGCTCCTGCATGATCTTGCCGTTGCCGCGCACCGGGCCGTCGAGCCGCTGGAGGTTGCAGTTGACGACGAAGGTGAGGTTGTCCAGGCCCTCGCGGGCGGCCAGGGAGAGCTGGCCCAGCGACTCGGGCTCGTCCATCTCGCCGTCGCCGAGGAACGCCCAGACGTGGGAGTCGGAGGTGTCGGCGATGCCGCGCGCCTCCATGTAGCGGTTCATCCGTGCCTGGAAGATCGCGCCGAGCGGGCCGAGGCCCATCGAGACGGTCGGGAACTCCCAGAAGTCCGGCATCGACCGCGGGTGCGGATAGCTGGACAGCGCGTGACCGAGCTTGGACTTCTCCTGACGGAATCCGTCCAGGTGGTCCTCGGACAGCCGGTCGAGCAGGAAGGCGCGGGCGTAGATACCGGGGGAGGCGTGCCCCTGGAAGAAGATCTGGTCGCCGCTGTCCTGGTCCTTGCCGCGGAAGAAGTGGTTGAAGCCCACGTCGTACAGCGAGGCGGACGAGGCGAAGGTGGCGATGTGGCCGCCGACGCCGATGCCCGGGCGCTGCGCACGGGAGACCATCACCGCCGCGTTCCAGCGGGTCGCGTTCAGGACCTTGCGCTCGATCTCCTCGTTGCCGGGGAAGAACGGCTCGTCCTTGGTGGCGATGGTGTTGACGTAGTCCGTGCTGCGCATCTCGGGCACGGCCACCCGCTTCTCGCGGGCGCGCTCGATCAGCCGAAGCATGAGGTAGCGGGCACGTTCCCGGCCTCGCTCATCGACGGCTGCGTCGAGCGAGTCGAGCCATTCCTGGGTTTCCTCGGGATCGAAGTCCGGGACCTGGCTGGGAAGGCCGCCAATGATGATCGGGTTGCGATCTGATCCGGAAGCCACGCTGTTCCTTCGCTTTTCGGTCGTGCTGTGCACGGACATGGATTCGTGCTCTGCTGCTGTCGCGCCGCTCTCCATCGTGTACCTCGGGTGCGGGATACGTCACCTCTACCGAGTGGTAACCCACACCTGGTGAGACGGGCGCCCGCCGGGCCGGACGGCACCGGTCGGCGTGCGACCGGCGTCGCGACGGCCAAATCGCAACCTTACGCCCACGTCCGGGGGCACCTGCGTACGGCCGTTCGGCGCCGGGCGGCGTAGGGTGTCGATACACACACGTAAGCTGGGCATAGTGGGGTAATCCGGGCAGTCACGCACCGTTCCGTGCCGTTCCTCCATGATGGGAGTTGGGGCGACACGTCAACGTTTGGGCGGGATCGCTGGCCGGGTACTTGCGCGATCCGCCCGGCCCGTGTGGACTACGCCCCAATGCTTCGCGTACGCGCGCGGGGCGCTGACAGACTCGAAGAGTGAACGAAAGATGACAGGAGGCAATCCGTGAGCGCGACCGCGGACCACGCGGAGGAGCGGACCAACCCTGCCGCGAGGCTGGGTTTCCAGCCCGAGCAGGTGGTCCAGGAGATCGGCTACGACGACGATGTCGACCAGGAGCTCCGCGAGGCCATCGAGGAGATCACCGGCCAGGAGCTCGTCGACGAGGAGTACGACGATGTGGCCGACGCCGTTGTGCTGTGGTTCCGGGAGGACGACGGCGATCTGACGGACGCGCTGGTGGACGCCATCCAGATGATCGACGACGGCGCACCGGTCTGGCTGCTGACGCCCAAGACCGGCCGTGACGGCTATGTCGAGCCGAGTGACATCAACGAGGCCGCGACCACCGCGGGCCTCTCCCAGACGAAGAGCTTCAACGCGGGCAAGGACTGGACCGGCAGCCGCCTGGTCACTCCGAAGGCCGCCCGTTCGGGCAAGCGCTGAGGCCGAAGGACCTACACAACCGAGCCCCCTGCCGTTCCCTTTCGGTGGGGGGCTCGGCGCGTAGGGTGGTCCGTGATCAATCGACATGTGATGTGAAGGGATGGCTCCCATGGCCATAGAGGTCGGTACGAAGGCTCCGGACTTCGAGCTGAAGAATCAGCACGGCGAGTCGGTCCGGCTCTCCGACTTCCGCGGCGAGAAGAACGTCGTGCTGCTCTTCTACCCGTTCGCCTTCACCGGCGTGTGCACCGGCGAGCTGTGCGCGCTCCGCGACGAGCTGCCCACGTTCGTCAACGACGACGTGCAGCTGCTCGCGGTCTCGAATGACTCGCCCTTCAGCCTGCGGGTCTTCGCCGAGCAGGAGGGCCTGGAGTACCCGCTGCTGTCGGACTTCTGGCCGCACGGCGAGGCCAGCCGCGCCTACGGCGTCTTCGACGAGGAGAAGGGCTGCGCGGTGCGCGGCACCTTCGTGATCGACAAGGAGGGCGTCGTCCGCTGGACGGTCGTCAACGGCCTCCCCGACGCCCGGGACCTGAACGACTACGCCAAGGCGCTCGAGAGCCTGTGACGGGCGGCCCGAATCAGGCAGGGACGACGCCTGTATCGGGCGGGAACCGCTCACTAGGATCGACGCGTTGATCCTGGTGTGAAACCTCATGGAGATAGGGGCACGCAGTGCTCCTGACGAACCTTATTGGGAGGACTCGTGGGAGTCAGCCTCAGCAAGGGCGGCAACGTCTCGCTGACCAAGGAAGCCCCTAACCTGACCGCGGTCGTCGTCGGTCTGGGGTGGGACGCCCGCACCACCACGGGCACCGACTTCGACCTCGATGCCAGTGCCCTGCTGACGAACACCGAAGGCAAGGTCGCCAACGACCAGAACTTCGTGTTCTTCAACAACCTCAAGAGCCCCGACGGCTCCGTCGAGCACACCGGTGACAACATCACCGGTGAGGGCGAGGGCGATGACGAGCAGATCAAGGTGAACCTGGCCGGGGTCCCGGCCGATGTCGCCAAGATCGTCTTCCCGGTGTCGATCTACGACGCCGAGACCCGTCAGCAGAGCTTCGGCCAGGTGCGGAACGCGTTCATCCGCGTGGTGAACCAGGCCGACGGCAACGAGCTGGCCCGCTACGACCTCTCCGAGGACGCCTCCACCGAGACCGCCATGGTCTTCGGTGAGCTGTACCGGAACGGGGCGGAGTGGAAGTTCCGCGCCATCGGTCAGGGCTACGCCTCGGGGCTGCGTGGCATCGCGCAGGACTTCGGCGTCAACGTCTGAACCGGCCGTGGCGCCCGGCCGGGCCATGAGGCGTCGGCCGGGCACGCCGCGGCCCACGTCCGGCGCCGCACCCCTGCACTCGACAGGCGGGAGTGCGGCGCCGGATGCGCGTCGCACCACGCGCGTCGCACCACGCACTACCCCGGGGAGGGACCTGATCATGGGCGTCACGCTCGCCAAGGGAGGCAATGTCTCCCTTTCCAAGGCCGCGCCGAATCTCACCCAGGTGCTCGTCGGCCTGGGCTGGGACGCGCGCTCCACCACCGGAGCACCGTTCGACCTGGACGCCAGCGCGCTGCTGTGCGAGTCCGGGCGGGTGCTCGGCGATGAGTACTTCGTCTTCTACAACAACCTCAAGAGCCCCGAGGGCTCCGTGGAGCACACCGGCGACAACCTCACCGGCGAGGGCGACGGCGACGACGAGTCGCTGGTGATCGACCTCACCAAGGTCCCGGAGCGCGTGGACAAGATCGTCTTTCCGGTCTCGATCCATGACGCCGACGCCAGGCGCCAGACGTTCGGCCAGGTCAGCAACGCGTTCATCCGGGTGGTGAACCAGGCCGACGGCAATGAGCTGGCCCGCTACGACCTCTCCGAGGACGCCTCCGGCGAGACCGCGATGATCTTCGGCGAGGTCTACCGGTACAACGGCGAATGGAAGTTCCGTGCGGTGGGGCAGGGGTACGCGTCAGGCCTCCGGGGCATCGCTCTAGACTTCGGGGTCAACGTTTCGTAAAGCCGCGTACAAGGCGCGGGGGAGACCGTTCGAAGAAGGATTGGGTTGCCAGTGCTCCTCAAAACCTTTGGTTGGTCGTTCGCCGTCACGGCGGGCGGTCTGGCCTTGGCCGGCGTCCTCTGGGGGTGGAAGGGGCTCGCGATTGTCGGGATCCTCTCGATCCTGGAGATCTCGCTCTCATTCGACAACGCGGTCATCAACGCGGGCATCCTGCGGAAGATGAATGCCTTCTGGCAGAAGATCTTCCTGACCGTCGGCATTCTCATCGCCGTCTTCGGCATGCGTCTGGTCTTCCCGGTGGTCATCGTCGCGATCACGGCGAAGCTGGGCCCGATCGAGGCCGTGAACCTTGCGATCAACGACAAGGAAAAGTACGAACACCTGGTGACGGGCGCCCATCCGGCGATCGCCGCCTTCGGCGGGATGTTCCTGCTGATGATCTTCCTCGACTTCATCTTCGAGGAGCGCGACATCCGCTGGCTGGGCTGGCTGGAGAAGCCGCTGTCCAAGCTCGGCAAGCTGGACACCTTCTCGGCCGTCATCGCCCTGGCCGTGCTGCTGGTCACCGCCACCACCGTCGCCACCGACGTGGCGCACGGCGGCGGCGACAAGAGCGCGACCGTGCTGCTGTCCGGGGTCGCCGGTCTCATGACCTACCTGATCGTCAACGGGATCTCCGGCTTCTTCGAGGACAAGCTCGAAGAGGACGAGGACGAGGAAGACGGCGCAGACGGCGAGGACGAGGCCGACGAGAGGAAGCCCGCCGAGAGCGGCGGTGGACGCGGCAGCAGCGGCGCCACGGTGGTCGGGCTGGCCGGCAAGGCCGCGTTCTTCATGTTCCTCTACCTCGAGGTCATCGACGCCTCGTTCTCCTTCGACGGCGTGATCGGCGCCTTCGCGATCACCAACGACATCTTCGAGATGGCGCTGGGTCTGGGCATCGGCGCGATGTACATCCGGTCGCTGACCGTCTACCTGGTCCGCCAGGGCACCCTGGACGACTACGTCTACCTGGAGCACGGCGCGCACTACGCCATCGGTGCGCTGGCCGTGATCCTGCTCGCCACCATCAAGTACGAGATCAACGAGGTCATCACCGGCGTGATCGGTGTCGCCCTCATCGGCGCCTCGTACTGGTCCTCGGTGATCCGCAACCGCCGGGAGGGACACGGCGGCGGAGCCGGATCGGAGGAGAAAACGGAAGTGACGTCCGGAGTCTGAGCAGTCCGACCGCCGGGGTGTGACGCACCGGCGTTTGAGGAACGCTCTCAGCGGGGCGGCCGAGGTCTTCCGACCTCCCGGCCGCCCCGCTGCGGTTGAGCAGCTTTGAGGCAGTGGGAGCCACGAAGGGTGGGGGTGCGCACGATGGCGTTCTGGAGCAACTGGGGGCGGTCCGCGTGGCGCGAGTTCGACAGCGGCGACGCGACCGGCGCGGTCGAGCTGACCAAGCGGAACTCGACCATCTCGCTGACCAAACAGGGTGCCGCCAGCGGCAACCTGCGGATCAACCTGTCCTGGCAGATGCGCACCTCGGACTTCAACAGCAAGGGGCCCAGCCTGCTGCGGCACCCGCTCCAGATGTTCAAGCCGCAGGTGGTGCAGGCCCAGGGGCCCGCCATGGTCAACGTCGACCTGGACCTGGCCGTCATGTACGAGCTGAAGAGCGGCGCCAAGGGCGTGGTCCAGCCACTCGGCGACTTCTTCGGCAACCTCAACGAGGCGCCGTACGTCAAGCTCAGCGGGGATGACCGGTTCGGCTCCGGCATGGGCGAGACGATCTACATCAACCTGGACCACAAGGACGACATCAAGCGTCTGCTCGTCTTCGTCTACATCTACGACGGCACCCCCGCCTTCGACCGTACGCACGGCATGGTCACGCTGTTCCCCAGCAACGGTCCGCGGGTGGAGATCGCGCTCGACGAGCGGGCCCCGCAGGCCCGCTCCTGCGCCGTGGTCATGCTGGAGAACGTCAAGGGCGAGATCATCGTCCGCCGCGAGGTGAAGTACGTGTACGGCTTCCAGGCCGAGCTGGACCGGCTCTACGGGTGGGGCCTCCAGTGGGGCCGCGGCTACAAGTCGAAGGTGTAGCCGGAGCCCCCCGGCTGTCGCGCTAGGGGGTGTCTTGTCGATCAGGCCGGATCAGCGAGCGGTGTTGGGGGCACCTCCCAGCGGTAGCTGGGGGCGCAGGGGGCACCTCCCAGCGGTAGCTGGGGGAGGCGCTGCGCGCGACGAGCGCGGGGCCGCGAGGTGCCGTGCCAGGCGTCGGGAGCCCGGCATGATCGGCAAGACACTCCCTAGCGCTTCTGGAACTGCGGGCCCTGCGGCGGCAGGGTGAAGTTCGGGTCAGGGAACGGCATCGGCAGCGGCGGCGGGGGCGGCGGATCGGTGCGCTGCACCTGCTGCGGATAGCCGTACGCGGGCGGCTGCGGGTAGCCGTAGCTCGGCTGCTGCGGGTAGCCGTAGCCGGGCCCCTGCGCCGGGGGCTGGGCGGGCGGCTGCGGATAGGCCGGTGCCGGGGCGTGGGTGGCGTGCGGCGGCGCCTGCGGCGGTACGGGGGGCTGCGGCGGCAGGTAGTAGTCGCCGTCGCCCGGGGCGCCGGTCGGGGTGGCGCCCTGCCCGGCGGCGAGCGGCTGGGTCGCCTGCGGGTCCCAGGGGTCGGGCTGCGGCAGGGGCTGTGGCTGCGGCAGAGCGGCAGTCTCGGCCTGGCTGGGGGTCGGCGGGGCGGGCGGGGACGCAGGCGCGGCAGACGACGCGGAGAGCGGCTCGGGGGCGGCCTCGGGCTCCTCGGCGCCCTGTCCGGCGCCCCGGTCCCGGACCGCGTCCGCGCCCTCGCCGTCGTCCACCGAGATGCCGTACTCCGTGGCGAGCCCGACCAGCCCGGTCTCATAGCCCTGCCCCAGCGCGCGGAACTTCCAGCTGTCCCCTCGCCGGTACAGCTCGCCGCAGATCAGGGCGGCCTCCTTGCCGGTCTCCGGCAGCACCGCGAAGATCGCCAGCGGCTCCTCGGAGGCCGACGGCGACGCGTCGTACAGCAGCAGGCTCAGATCCCGGACCTGCCCGAAGGTGCCACCGTCCGCCGAGGCCGCCAGCACCACCCGGTGCACCTCCGACTCCAGCCCGGTCAGATCGGCCTCGATGGTGTCCGTCAGCCCCTCGGGCGCCCGCTTCTTGGGCAGGTGCCGGACCAGGCCCGAGGGGTGCCGTGGCTGGTTGTAGAAGACGAAGTCCTCGTCCGAGCGCACGCGGTCGTCCCCGCCCAGCAGCAGCGCCGAGGCGTCGACGTCCGGCACGTCCGTGCCGGGGGTCCAGCGCAGCACCGCGCGTATGGCCGTGGCGTCCAGCGGGATGTTCGATCCCTTCAGCATCGCGTGCGTCATGGCCGTAATCCTGCCCTCCCGCCCGGTGCCGGGACAACGCAGGGGGGCGGGGCAGTGCTGGTGGGATGTGGCGGGACGGGCATGCCGGATACCGGAGTGACGCACAGGAGTTACGTGATTTTCACGCCCTTGGGGAACTTTTGACCCGGGCTCGGACGTACGATAATCGGCCACTCGAAGGTCGTGTGGCCCGGGTGGGGATACCGGCAGTGCGGGGAGCAATATGCGGCATTTTGGACATCTGCCGGACGAGGTACGGACGCGCCTCTTCCACCAGCAGCCCGTTGAATTCTCGGTCGACACACCGGCCCGGACCCTCGCCGTCGCACTCGGCGCCACCCTCTACAGTCCCGCCACCCGGCCCGCCCTGGCCGAGGACATCGTCAAACAGGCAGGTCGGGGCGTTGTCTCCATGGTGCTGTGCCTGGAGGACTCGATCCACGACGCCGAGGTGCCGGGCGCCGAGGAGAACCTCGTGCGGCAGTTCGCCACCCTCGCGCGGCGCGTCGTGGACACCGATCTGCCGCTGCTCTTCATCCGGGTCCGCACCCCCGAACAGATCGTCGACCTCGTCCGGCGGCTCGGGCCGGCCGTTCGGCTGCTGTCCGGATTCGTACTGCCCAAGTTCACCGAGGAGCGCGGCGTTCCGTTCCTCGAGGCGTTGATATCGGCCGAAAACCGCGAGGTGGCCGAGGTGTTGGGCGGCCGGCGGCTGTACGCGATGCCGGTCCTGGAGTCGCCGGAGCTGATGCATCGTGAAACTCGCACCGACACCCTCGCCGGGATCGGCAGGATCGTCGACAAATACCGGGAGCGGGTGCTGGCACTGCGGCTCGGGGTCACCGACCTGTGCTCCGCGTACGGGCTGCGCCGGGCGCCCGACATGACCGCGTACGACGTCCAGCTCGTCGCCTCCGTCATCGGCGACGTGGTGAACATGCTGGGCCGGGCGGACGGCACCGGATTCACCGTCACCGGACCGGTGTGGGAGTACTTCAAGCAGCACGAGCGCATGTTCAAGCCTCAGTTGCGGCTCAGCCCCTTCTCCGGGCGGGCCGAATCGCTGCGTGCCGCGCTCATCGAGCACGACATGGACGGGCTGCTGCGCGAGATCGAACTGGACCGGGCCAACGGACTCCAGGGCAAGACCTGCATCCACCCCACCCACGTCGCCCCGGTGCACGCCCTGTCCGTCGTCAGCCACGAGGAGTTCAGCGACGCGGTGGACATCCTCGAACCCGAGCGCGGCGGGGGCGGTGTGCTGCGCTCCGCGTACACCAACAAAATGAACGAGGTGAAACCGCACCGGGCCTGGGCCGAGCGGACCTTGCAGCGCGCCGAGGTCTTCGGCGTCGCCCGGGAGGACGTGAGCTTCGTGGAACTGCTGGCCGCCGGCCTGCGGACCGCGTGACGTGAGACGAAACGAGGCAGGCAGCGTGGTGTGGTCGGGACAGTGGGTCGCGGACCGGCTCGGCGTACGGCTCGACGGCGACGGGCAGTTGCCCGGGCTGCTCGGGCTCGCGCTGCGGCGCAACCCCAAGCGGGCGCATCTGCTCGTGTCGAACGTGCTGGGCAAACACGTCCCCCAGCGCCCCGCCGCCGTCCACGGCGCGGGCGTGGCACTCGGGCAGGAGGTGCGCGCCCTGCTGGGCGAGGAGGCGGCGGCCCGCGCCGTCGTCCTCGGCTACGCCGAGACGGCCACCGGCCTCGGCCACAGCGTCGCGGACGGCCTGGCCCTCGCCCCGTACCTGCACTCGACCCGCCGCCCGGTCGCGGGCGTGCCCACGGTGGGCGGCTTCGAGGAGGAGCACAGCCACGCCACATCCCATCTGCTGCTCCCGGAAGACCCCCGGCTGCTGGCCACGGACGGCCCGCTGGTCCTGGTGGACGACGAGTTCTCGACCGGCCGCACCGTCCTCAACACCATCGCCGCCCTCCACCGCCGCTTCCCCCGCGACCACTACGTGGTGGTCGCCCTGGTCGACATGCGCTCCCCCGAGGACCGCGCCCGCCTGGACGCCTTCGCGTCCGACCTGGGCGCCCGCGTGGACCTCGTCTCCGCCGCGACCGGCACGGTCCACCTCCCGGACGACGTCCTGGAGCGCGGCCGCGCCCTGGTGGCGGCCCACGAGCCGAGCGCGCCGGGAGAGGGGGCTTCCGCTTCGGGCCTCGCGGCGCCCGCGGCGGATGCCGGGACGGCCTCGCCGGGCTCTGCGGTGCCCGTGGCGCCCTCCGCGTCACCGACCATCCCGCCCACCCCGGCGGCGGCCGGGGGCGCGGGCTCGGGCCTTGTGGCTGTCGCGCCGGGCTCGGGCTCCGGACCGGCTGCCCGGAACGCCGGGCCGGCCGAGGCCGTACGCCCTTCGACCACACCCGCCGACGTGACCGACGAGCCCCCCGGCACCGCTCCCGTGGGCGCCCCGGAGGCCGTCCGGGTCGAGCTGGGCTGGCCCGAGGGGCTGCCGGACGGCGGCCGCCACGGCTTCACTCCCGCCCACCGCGCCCGCTTGGAGGCCGCGCTCCCGGCCATGGCGGCGCGCCTGGCGCAGGCGCTGACCGCCGACCCCGGCTCCGGGCCGGAACCCGCACCGGCCGAGGCACGGCCGGGCTCGCCTGCCCCCGCCGTGCCGCCTGCCGACGGGCTGGCGCCCACCGGGCCGGCGCCCGAACCGGACGGGGCGGTGGGTGCCGCCGATGCCTCCGGGCTGCCGGACCGAACACCCCCCGCCGCCGAGCCGCGCAGCGTCCTGGTGCTCGGCTTCGAGGAGCTGATGTACGCCCCGCTGCGGCTCGCCGGGGCACTGGACGACGTACTCGACGGGGCCGAGGTGCGGTACTCGACCACCACGCGGTCGCCCGTGCTCGCCGTGGACGACCCCGGGTACGCGATCCGTACCGCGCTCACCTTCCCCGCCCATGACGCCCCCGCCGACGGGCCCGGCCCGCGCCACGCCTACAACGTGGCGCCCGGCGCCGACCCCGCGCGCCGCTTCGACGCGGTCGTCGCCGTCGTGGACTCGGCCGCCGACACCCCCGCGCTGCACGCCCCCGACGGGCTGCTCGCGCGGCTGGCCCCGCACACCGACCGGCTGCTGCTGGCCGTCGTCCCCTCCCACGTACCGCCACCCCCCACAGCCACCGCTCCCGTCCCCGAACGACAGGCCCCCTCCATGCACCAACCGCCGCCCGAGCCGCTGCGCGGTCCCGCATTCTCGTCCTACGCCCCCGACGACGTCGGCTGGCTGCTCCAGGACTTCTCCCACGTCACCCTCGAAGCCCCCACCGAGGAGCGCGAGGAGGCGATCCAGAGCGGCGGGGCGCACTACGCCGAGTCGCTGCCCGTCGAGTACCAGCCCAGCGAGGAGTACCAGGAGCTGTTCCGGGCCGCGCTCGACACCTCCGCCGCCCGCATCGCCCGCGCGGTCGGCACCGTCACCGAGACGGTCCTCGCCGAGCGCTCCCCGCGCCCCGTCCTGGTCTCGCTCGCCCGCGCCGGTACCCCCGTCGGCGTGCTGATGCGCCGCTGGGCGCGTCACGCCCACGGGCTCGACCTGCCGCACTACGCGGTCTCCATCGTGCGCGGCCGCGGCATCGACACCGCCGCGCTGCGCTGGCTGGCCGACCACCACGACCCGGCCGATGTCGTCTTCGTCGACGGCTGGACGGGCAAGGGCGCGATCACCCGCGAGCTGTCGGACGCCCTCGCCCCGTACCCGGGCTTCGACCCGCGGATCGCCGTCCTCGCCGACCCGGGCCGCTGCGTGGACACCTACGGCACCCGCGACGACTTCCTCGTCCCCTCCGCGTGCCTCAACTCGACCGTCTCCGGGCTGATATCGCGCACCGTGCTCCGCTCCGACCTCGTCGGACCGGACGACTTCCACGGCGCGAAGTTCTACCGCGAGCTGGCCGGTGCCGACCTCTCCGGTGACTTCCTCGACGCCATCACGGCCCGCTTCGAGGAGGTCGCCGACGACGTGGCGGCCGACGTGAAGGAGCTGGCCGCCGCCGACCGCACCCCGAGCTGGGAGGGGTGGCGGGCCGTCGAGCGGATCAGCGAGGAGTACGGCATCCACGACGTCAACCTCGTCAAGCCGGGCGTCGGCGAGACGACGCGCGTACTGCTGCGCCGCGTCCCCTGGAAGATCCTCGCCAAGCGGGGCGCGGGCGCGGACCTGGACCACGTACGGCTGCTCGCCGAGCAGCGCGGGGTGCCGGTCGAGGAGACGGACGGCCTGCCGTACACCTGCGTGGGGCTGATCCACCCGCGCTACACCCGCGGCGCCACGGGCGCGGACGGCAAGGCGGTGGCGGCGAGATGAACGCAATGACGACCTACCCGGCGGAGGCGGCCCGATGACCGTTCTGGTGGCAAGCGATCTCGACCGCACGCTGATCTACTCGGCGGCGGCGCTCGGCCTCGACATGCCCGACGCCGAGGCGCCCCGGCTGCTGTGCGTCGAGGTGTACCAGGGCAAGCCCCTGTCGTATCTGACGGAGGCCGCGGCCGGGCTGGTCGCGGAGCTGGGCCGTACCGCCGTCTTCGTACCGACGACCACCCGCACCCCCGAGCAGTACCGGCGGGTCCATCTCCCCGGCCCGCCCCCGCGCTTCGCGATCTGCGCGAACGGCGGCCATCTGCTGGTCGACGGCGAGTCCGACCCCGAGTGGCACGCGGGCGTGCGCGACGCCCTGGCCGACGCCTGCGCCCCGCTGGAGGAGGTCCGCGCCCACCTCACCGCCACCGCCGACCCGGCCTGGCTGCTCAAGGAGCGGGTCGCGGAGGACCTGTTCGCGTACCTCGTGGTGGAGCGGAAGCTGCTGCCCCGGAGTTACGTCAAGGAGCTGGCGGTGTGGGCGGAGCCGCGCGGCTGGACCGTCTCGCTCCAGGGCCGCAAGATCTACGCCGTTCCGAAGCCGCTCACCAAGAGCGCGGCCCTCGCCGAGGTCAAGCGCCGCACCGGCGCGGACGAGGTGCTCACCGCGGGCGACTCCTTCCTCGACGCCGACCTGCTGGAGGCCGCCGACCACGCCTGGCGCCCAGGACACGGCGAACTGGCCACCGCGGGCTGGACGGCCCCGCAGGTCACGGCGGTCGAGGAGCAGGGCGTCGCGGCGGGCGAGGCGATTGCCCGCGCCCTGTCCGAACACGCCTCCCTGCACTGGGCGAAGGCCCGCCGCGAGGTCATCCGCGCCGTTTCCCGCGGCCGGGACTGAGCAGCGCCGCGAGCCGGGTGACGGCGAAGCCGAGTGCCGCGAGTGCGGCGGCGCCCAGCACGGCCTTGGAGTACGCCGAGACGTAGTCCGTCACCCGGTGCCAGTGGTCGCCGAGCGCGTAACCGGCCAGCACGAACGCCGCGTTCCAGATCAGACTGCCGAGGGTGGTGAGGGCGAGGAAGACCGGGACCGGCATCCGCTCGACGCCGGCCGGTACCGAGATCATGCTGCGGAAGATCGGGATCATGCGGCCGAAGAAGACCGCCTTGGTGCCGTGCCGCAGGAACCACCGCTCGGTCCGGTCGATGTCGGCGGCCTTGACCAGCGGCAGCCGCGCGGCGATCGCGCGGGTCCGGTCCCGGCCGAGCAGCGCGCCCACCCCGTACAGGGCGAGCGCGCCGACGACCGAACCGGCCGTGGTCCACAGCAGCGCGGCGTACAGGTTCATCCGCCCCTGACCCGCCGCGAACCCGGCGAGCGGCAGGATCACCTCGCTGGGCAGCGGCGGGAACAGGTTCTCCAGTGCGATGGCGGCGCCCGCGCCCGGCGCCCCGAGGGCGTCCATGAGGCCGGTGGCCCAGTCGGTGATGCGATCGGTCATGGCACGGAACGGTAGGAATCGGCCCACCCGCCGGACCATGAGGCCGACCGCCCGGTCGTACGGGCCCGCACCGCAGCCACACCCTGCGGAAATCCTCAGTGTGCGGGTGGGTGGCGGCGGCTAGCGTTGCGGTCCATGGGGACATCGGCGGGGAAGTGGTTACGGCACGGGCTGCGGCTGGTGGCCGGGCTGCTGATCGGCGCGGGCACCGCCGTCGCCGAGCTGCTGTACACCGTGGCCGCCGGGCTGACCCTGCTGTGCGTCACCACCCGGCCGACCACCCGGGCGACCACCCGGCCGCGCGCCCGGCCGCGCGCCCGCGTTCTGCGCCCGCTGACGGCAGGCGCCCGATGGCTCACCGAGGCGGAACGCCGCAGGCTGGCCCGGTTCCTCGACGCCCGGATCACCCCCGAGTACGGCGGCGAGCAGGCCCTGCGCTACGTCGCCACGCGCTGGGCGCTGGGCCTCCTCGGCGGCGTGGTGCCGGTGCTGGCCGCGATCGGCGCCGGATTCGGCTCGCTGCTGCTGTGGGGCGTGCCCGTGCTCGGCAGCTCGGGATACTCTCGCCGCGTTCTGGCGGTACTGCGCTACCTGGGAAGCTAGACGCCCCCGGACAGAAGTCCGGCAAGAGAGGGAGACCCACCTCGTGGCCGAGAGCAAGAGCACTCCGATCACCAGCGAGTTGTACGGCTACATGCTGGCCCACAACCCGCCGCTCGACCCCGTACAGCGCAAGCTGGTCGAGGTGACGCACGCCCAGCTGCCGCAGTACGCCGGGATGCAGTCCGCCGAGGAACAGGGCCCGCTGCTGGCGTTCCTGGTCCGGCTGACCGGCGCCCGCCACATCGTGGAGGTCGGCACCTTCACCGGCTTCTCCGCGCTGTCCATGGCACAGGCCCTGCCCGCCGACGGCACCCTGGTCGCCCTCGACGTATCGGACGAGTGGACCGCGTACGGGCGGGCGGCGTGGGCCGAGGCGGGCGTCGCCGACCGTATCGACCTGCGGATCGCGCCCGCCCTGGACTCCCTGCGCGCGATGCCCGCCGAGCCGCACATCGACCTGGCCTACCTCGACGCGGACAAGGGCAACTACATCCCCTACTGGGAGGAGCTGGTGCCGCGGCTGAACCCGGGCGGGCTGATCGTCGCGGACAACGTCTTCTACCACGGTGACGTCGTCGACCCGGCGGCCACCGGGGGTGGCGCCGCGATCAAGGAGTTCAACGACCACGTGGCGGCCGACGACCGCATGGAGGCCGTCATGCTCACGATCGCCGACGGCCTGACCCTGGCTCGCCGCCGCTGACCTGCCGCGCGCCCGCGCCGCGGTGGCGGCGGGGGAGGTGGGGCCAGCGGTGCCGGTGGGCCCGGCCGGGCGGGGGCGGGGCGGCCGCCTCGGGCGGGGCCGTGGCCTCGTCCGGCGCCCGGTCCAGCTTCCCCCACTTCCCTGGCGGCGGCTGTCCTTGGTCGGCTGCCCGGTCGACGGCCTCCTCGCCCCCCGCCCGGTCCACCGCGCTCCGCTGCTCCGGCTGCTCCGGCCGCCCCGGCTGCTCCGGCCGCCCCGGCTGCTCCGCGCCGCCCTCCGCAGCCCGCCGCCGGGCGGCCAGGATCTCGCGGGCCCGGGCCTCGCGCCGGGCCTGCTCGGGGTGGCGGGAGATCCAGTACGGGTTGTCGTGCGGCAGCTTGCTGCTGACCCGCCCGTACATCCCGAACCACATCAGCATCAGGCCCACCACAAAGCTGAACAGCACGTTCTGGAGCCGGAAGGCCAGGAAGTTGAAGCTGGTCTCCAGCAGCGCGAGATTGACGAACCCGCTCAGCAGGAACAGCAGCCCGAGCACCATGTTGAGCGTCGAGGCGAAGTTGCCGCCCATGACCATGCCGACGAACAGCAGCCCCCCGATGGCGATGGACAGCACGCTCAGCGCACCGTTGGTGTTCAGCTCGGCGACGGTCGCGCCACCGGTGTCGAAGAACCCGATGTTGTCGGTCAGCCCGAGGATCCCGAAGGCGAGCAGGACCAGGCCCATCAGCCCCGCACCGAGGCGATAGACCCGGCTCAGCCGGTGGTCCACCGGCAGATGCTCATCCAGCTTGGTGTGCCCGCCGATCCGCTCCGGAAAGTGCCGGGCGGTGCCGGCGGGGTGCGGACCGATGGGGGAGGGGCGGCCAGTAGCCATGTCGGCCTCCTAACCGGCGAGGCCGTACCCGCGGTGGGTACGCGGGGGTACGTGCCGTATACGCACCCCCGATGACGTACCTCCCAGGATCAGCCGCAGCACCCGCCCCCGCAACATCCGCCCCCGCCACCGGCGGGCGGCGCGGGCGCCGAGGAGGCGGCGGAGCCGCCGGTGACGGCGACGGTCGACAGCAGCTTCACCGTGTCGTCATGCCCGTCCGGGCACGAGGCGGGCGCCGAGGACTCGGCCATGGGCCGGTTCAGCTCGAAGGTGGTCCCGCAGGCGCGGCAGCGGTATTCGTAGCGAGGCATGTCAGGAGCATAACCAGCCCGAACGCCCCCAGAACCCCATTTCTCAGTGCCCGGTCCCGCCCCGGCTCAGTGCCCGGCCGCCCCGGCTCAGTGCCCGGCCCCGCCCCCGAGCTCATCCCGGATCTCCTGCACCACCCGGGCGGCCGTCTGCCGGACCGCTTCCGTCTCGGTGAGGAAGTGCCACCAGTCCGGGTGCCGCCCCTCCAGCCCCGCGATCGCCCGCTCCAGCCGCGCCACCGCGTCGTCCAGCGGGCGGGCGTGGCGCGGGTCGGGGGTGCTGCGCCCGGCCATCGCCAGCCGCTGCGCGTCGCGGATCGCGAAACGGGTGCGCTCGATCTCCTTGTCCTGGTTGAACGACACCTCGTCCAGCCGCCGCAACCGGTCCCCGGCCGCCGACACCGCCTCGTCCGTGGTGTTCAGCAGCGCCCGTACCGTACCGAGCAGGGCCGTGGCGTCCGGCCAGCGCTGCTCCTCGCGCGCCGTCCGCGCCTCGCCGAGCTTCGCCTCCGCCTGCGCCACGTCCCGCGCCGCCTGCCCGGGCACCGACTGGAGGTCCTGCCAGCAGGCCGCGCTGTAACGGCGGCGCAGCTCACTGAGCACCGGCTCCACCTGGGCGGCCCGGGTGGTGATCGCCTGGGCGCGGGTACGCAGCGACACCAGCCGCCGGTCTATCTCGGCCGCCCGCTCCGGCAGCCGCTCCGCCTCCCCGCGGACGGCCTCCGCCCGCCGCAGCACATCGTCCGCGCGCCGGATGGTCTCCTGCACACCGTGCTGCCCGGCGCCCTGGTTCAGCTTGGTCAGCTCGGGCGACAGCGCCGCCAGCCGCGCGGCGAGATCGTCCGCCCGCAGCCCGGAGCCGCGCACCTCGTCCAGCGCGTTCGTGGCTGCCAGCAGCGCCTGCCGCGCCCGCTCCACCGCCGGCGCGAGCCGCGCGAGCTGCGTCTCGGCCTGCTGGAGCAGCGACCCCAGCCCCTGCCCGAACCGGTCCAGGTCCGCCTTGGTCCGCCGCAGCTCGTCCCGCGCCCGGGTCAGCTCCGCCCGCGCCCGCCCGGCCGCCGCCGCGTCCAGCCCGTCACGGTCCAGGTCATGCGCGTCCACCGCGGTGATGTAGCCGTGGCTGACCTGGTCGATCCGCTGCCCGAGCGCCGCGAAGTCGGCGGCGGCCCGGCGGGCGGCGGGGGAGTCGTCCACCGCCGTGATCGTCTCGATCGAGATCCGCAGATCCCGCTGCGCGGTGTCCAGCTCGTAGAACGCGTCCGCCGCGGCATCCTTCGCCGCCTGCGCCTCCGCCCGCTGGCTCTCCCCGCGTCCCCCGAACCACCGCCGCGCAGGTGTCGCCGCCACTTACCTCTCCCATTGGATCGCCCGGGCCCGGATGTCATTCTCCCACCCACCAGGGACGAACACAGAGGTCGGTACGGTTCGCGTCTCCGGCTTTCTTCCCACCCCGAACCGGATTGCGGCGCCACCCCGCGAACAAGGTAGGCTGACAGCTCGCTCAGGGCGCATAGCTCAGCGGTAGAGCGCTGCCCTTACAAGGCAGATGTCGGCGGTTCGAACCCGTCTGCGCCCACCACCCCGAAGACCCCCAGCCGGTCCCGGCTGGGGGTCTTTTCACGCACCGTAAACGTCACGTGGCCGCGGCCGACGCTTCCCGCAAGGCGGCCGCGGCGCCGTGGGTGATCGGGTCGCCGTGGCCGAAGGCCGCCGTGTCGACGTCCAGCTCGGCCATCCGGTGCAGTGACGCGATGGCCCGGGCGCGGTCGGTGTTGAAGACGCCCAGCATGGTCCGGCCGACGTTGGCGACCGCGTCGCCGGTGAACAGCACCCGCGGCCCGGGCAGGTGGAGCGCGAGCGAGCCGTCCGTGTGCCCGGGCACCGCGACGACCGTCGCGCCGCCGCCGAACGCCAGCACATCGCCGTCCTCGACCTCGCGGTCCACCCGGCACGGCGGCGCGGGCGGCAGCGGCGGGACGGCCGCCTTGATCGGCACCTCGAACTCCTCCAGCACCGGCGGCGCCCCGACCGCCTCACCCCGGATCACCGGAGCCTCCAGCCGGTGCGCGACCACCTCCGCGCCGTGCCGCTCGGCCAGTTCGGCCGCCGAGCCGGTGTGGTCCTCGTGCCAGTGCGTCAGCACGATCCGCCGCAATGCCCCGTCCAGGGCGGCTTCGATGCCCGCCGCGCAGTCGGCCGTCCCGGTGTCGATGAGGGTCAGCTCGTCGCCGTCCCGCCACAGGTAGGCGGCCCCCACGGGAAAGCGGAGCATGCGCAGGCGCGGTAGTACCTCGATGACCTCCATACGACGCAGCCTGCACGACCGCCCGCACGGTCGTCCGGTCCTTCGCCGAGGGCAGAGTGAGGGCGGCCACCGCCGACAAGGTGTCTGCTGCACGGGTCAGCTTGGCGGCAGGTGGTTCTGGGCAGATTGCTCTCTGCTCGGCGATTCGGCGTTTTGGGGCCGATCCCGCCCGAGAACGGATTCCATCCGTGGGGCCTTGAGTCAGGGGGAGAGATCATGAGTGGCAGCCATGACGGCGAAGGCGCGCTGACCCGCGCGCGTCCTGAGAATCTGGATCCGGGGGCGGTCATCGCGCAGTCGCTGGACAACCAGTGGGTCAGTGCGGACCTGACGCGAAAGATGATCGCGAAAGGCAAGTCCCTGCGGGATATCCAGGATCTCCGTAACGACCAAGTGCGAGCCGAGTACTTCCGTAGCCTCATCAATACTCGGCAGGTTGTTGTGAACAGGGTTTTCTTCTACAACAACCCTGCCGTGAGCCGTGATCTGGTCGACGGCGGAGAAGCCAGGAGGGCTCATCAGAAGCTGCTGGCGGACAGCTCCTTGGTGCCCTTCTTGCTCAGGGAGCGGGAGCCCACCGACCGCCCGCAAGGCGTGGATCTGGACGAGGACGCTTTCGATGCCTGGCGGGAAACCCTGGCGGAGATGCCTGCCACGGAGAAGGTCACCTGCGTCCGTCTGTCCTGGAACGACCAGGAGAATGCCAGGGACAGCAGGTCCGCTCTGATCAACCCGTTCGCCGCCCGGGTGCAGGGGCTGACCGCGAAGGACCTCCCGCTGCTCGCCTCTCAGGTGGGTGTGCCGAACGACAAGGTGCCGGCGTTCGTGGAGCGGGTCGGCGAGGTCGTCGAGTTCAGCAACAGGCAGCGCATCCGCGACGCCGCGGTCACCCGGAACCTGTTGTACGAGGAGTTCGTGTGCGTGGACGGTTCGCCCGTCTCCGAAGGCAGGTATGACGGCAGCAAGCCCTTCTCCGCCGAGGTCAAGCACCTGCTGGACCTCATCTACAACGTCAATCTCGCGGACGCCCTGGGCATGTATCCGCTGACTCCGACCGGAAGTCTGCGCCGGGTGGCGTTACAGGAGTGGCGGGACGTACGCGTCGCTTCGGCAGGCGCTACCGTTCGCGACCCCGAGCAGTTGGTGAAGTTCCTCCAGCGGCAGGCGTTCTCCACCGTTCAGGACCGCCTCACCCCCTCGGAAATCGACACGTTGGCCCTCGAAGACATCTGGTCGCTTCGGCAGAGCGGGCCGTGGCATCGCTACATGGAAGCGTTCAGTTCGCTGACGGCCGACCCCGCCGCCTTCCATTCCCATGTCGGAGACGTATTCGATCGCTACGTCCGGCTCAATTCCGAAATCGTCCGGCTTGTCGAGGCCCGTCGGGGTTCCCAGGCCGAGGCGAACAAGTGGTCACCTGTCCTCGAAGTCGTCCTCACGGTGGGCGGGGCGGTATTCACCGCGCTGACCGGTGCCGAGGGGTGGTCCGTGGCAGCGAGCCTCGGAGCCACGTCGGTGGGGTCGCTCGGTGGTTCCGTGCAGATGATCCTGCGTAATCGGGCGGCCGGACAGCGGGAGCAGAAATTCGCCCGCGAGATCGCCTCCGTCCGGCTCGACAGCGAACGTGAGTGGAACGAGTTCCGCGATCTGGCCCGGAGGCTTCCGGGATATACGGAGAACCACGTCGCTCCATCGGCCACCAGTTCGACCACCATCCAGGAGAACGACGATGTACTGGAGTACTGAAGCACCGTGAAGTCTCCCGACACGTCCTACGAGGACCTGCGCCGGAAGCATCCCGAGATGTTCGTCAACGTGCCGGGCGGGATCGAGATCCTGCTCGACCCGGTCGATATCGAGGCGGCCCGGCGCAGCACCGGGTCCGATGAGCCGGTCGGTGTGGTGTACGCCGACCGGTTCATCACGGTCGTTCGCGACGCCGTTCGCTTCCCTGACGGCAGCCTGGGCCTGTATGTGCGGACGCTGTCCGCGGGAGGCGCCCCCGGGGTGGTGGTCCTGCCGCTGATCGGCACCGGCTCCGACATCGTCCTGGTCGAGCACTACCGGCACGCCACCCGAGCCTGGCACTTGGAGGCGCCCCGCGGCATGGGGGAAGAGGGGGAGGGCGGACCGGCGAATGCGATCCGGGAACTCGAGGAAGAGCTGGGCGTCCGGGCCGGGGACCTGATCCCGCTCGGCACGGTCCACGCCGACAGCGGACTACTCGGTGGCCACACCGAGCTGTACGCGGCTCGCATCCCCGGAGTCGGGACCTTGGACAGGGCGGAGGGCATCCGACGGGCCGTCGTGATGCCCTTCAGTCGGGCGGAGGAGCTGATCGGCCAGGGAGACATCACCGATGGTTTCACCATCGCCGTGGTCACCCGCGCCCGGCTGGCCGGCCTTTTCGCGAAAGACCCGGACGACGACACCCCGTGACGGAGGCGGGGTGCGTCGGCCGGGACGGATGGACGGTGGGCGTGTGCCGGGGCCCATGGTGGAAGATGTGGCAGAGTCCACCGCGGGGCTGGTAGAGCTGTGGTGCCATCCCGAACGGCCGAGATCGAGGAGACCTGGAGTGACCCCCGAGCAGCTGCGGTCCTTTTGCGTGTCCTTCAACGCGGCCGCGGAGGAGTTCCCCTTCCCCCGGGTGCCGGAGGTCTCGGCCTTCAAGGTGTGCGGCAAGATCTTCGCGCTGACGACCCTGGACGCGCGTCCCCTCACGGTGAACCTGAAGTGCGAGCCGGAGGCCGCGATGCGGCTGCGCGAGGACCACCCGGGGCTGATCGTGCCGGGGTGGCACATGAACAAGCGCCACTGGAACACGGTGACGGTGGACGGCGGCCTTCCGGACCAGCTGGTCCGGGAGCTGATCGAGGACTCCTACGATCTGGTGGTCGCGGGGCTGCCGAGGGCCGAGCGGCTTCGACTCGACCGGTCCTGAGGCCCGGGCACCGAGCCTTCAGGGCTTGGCCGACAGGTGAAAGCGCGCGATACGTACCCGGTCCGCCGCGGCCAGCGCCTCCTCGTGCGTCGGCTGGCGGTCGCGCGGGAAGCCGACGAACGGGTCCCGGATCGCCCCGGGGCCCTTGCGCTGGACGAGTTCCTCCAGCAGGCGCGCCACCTGCTCCCGGTCCTCGACGGCCGTGGCCTCGGCGCGTACCTCCCGGCCGCGCAGCCGCAGGCGTACGGTGCGACGGTTCCGGAAGTTGCTCATCCAGCCGGTCCGCGCGCCGAAGGCCCACACCTCGTCCGGGGCCGGGCGGTAGTACGCCACGGGAATCGCGTACGTACGCCCGGTCTTGGCGCCCTCGTACGTGAGCAGCATGATCCGGCCGCTCACGAGCGGGTGCAGCCGGGATCGGAGAAGCGGCCGGACCACGCGGTTCGCGGCGTTGAAGAAGCGCTCCGGCGGATGCCATCGCGTGCGAGCCATGGGTGACGGACTCCTCCTCGCGCTCGTCCCGTCGAACATCGTCCGCTCGCCAACCTAGGGGTGTCCTCCCAGCACTGACAACGCCTCAACGACGCGGTGGGCCGCTGCCCGCTCCGTTCAGCGGGATCAGGGACTCCAGCGTGGCCCCCCTGACCCAGGCGCCGAGCAGGTTGCGGTGCAGGGCGAGGATGCCGTGCTTCACGGCCAGGGCCCGGGCCGCGCGCGTGAAGTCGGCCGTGGTGACGAAGGCCGCGACGTCCGCGCCGTGTTCGGCCTTCGCGGTGCCCAGGAACTTCTGCATGTCCCCGCTCGATACGGTGCGGTGCGCCGCGTAGTGCTTGCACTGGATCACCAGTCGGCGGCCGTCCGGCATCAGGCCGGTGACGTCGGCGCCCAGGTCGCCCGACTTTCCGGAGACGACGACCTGGGTGCAGCCGTCGCGGCGGCACAGCTCCGCGACGTACAGCTCGAACCGCTGCCACGTCATGGCGTCGACCTCGGCCATGGAGCGCTCGCGCGCCTTGTTCTCCTCCTCGGCCTGCCAGGCGCGATGTCCGGCGACCGTCGTGCGGTGGGTCGTACGCAGCCACCGGACGGCGCCGCCGAGCAGCGCCACGAGGACCGCTCCGAGGACGTACGGCCACACCGCGTCCCAGGTCAGGGCCAGGATGAGCAGCAGTGCGGCGCCGGTGGGCCAGGCTCCGCGGGGTAAGGACCGCTTACGTCCACGTCGTGTCGTCACCACGTCTCTCTCCCCTCTCTCCCCTTCGCGAGCCGGGGAAATTCCGGTGACGGCGACGCGCGTCGTTTCTAGGGTGGGCCTTATGTTGTCCCGTCCCTCTTTCCTCACTGACGACGCGGTCGCGCGTGCGGTCGCCGCCCACTGGCTGCCCGAGGTCGCCGAGGTGGGCTATCTGCCCTGGGGATTCGGCGCCCACCACTGGCGGGTGGCCGGTGGTGGGACGACCCTGTTCGTCACGCTGGACCAACTGGAGCCCCGGCACACCGCCGCGTCGCTGGAGGCCGCCTACGCGGGGGCCGCGGCGTTGGCGGGCGCCGGGCTGGACGTGGTGTGCGCGCCGTTGCCCGCCCGGTCCGGGCGGTTCACCGCCGACGTCGGGGCCGGAATGCTCAGCGTGACGCCGTGGCTGGAGGGGCGGACCCCGACGGAGGCGGAGGCGCGCGAGCCCGGCCACCTGCGGGAGGTCCTCGCCGCGCTGGCCGCGCTGCACGGCGCCGCGCCCCCGGACGGCCTGCGGCGCTGGGCCCCGCGCGTCGGCCCCGGCTTCCCCGACGAGCTGCGGGCCCGCACCGCCGTCCGGCCCTGGACGTCCGGCCCGCTGGCGGAGGAGGCCCGCACCGCGCTCGCCGACCACGGCGACGCGATCACGCACTGGACGCGCCGGTACCACGAACTCGCCGACCTCGCCCTCGCGCACCAGGGCTCCTGGGTGCCGACCCACGGCGAGCCGCACAACGACAACCAGGTCGTGGACGCCCACGGGCTGAGGCTGGTCGACTGGGAGTCGCTGGCCCTCGCACCGCGCGAGCGGGACTACGCCGACCTCCTCACCGCGGACGCGGGCGACCGCCTGGACGCCGACCCCGCGATGGTCGAGCTGTTCGCGCTGGACTGGCGGCTGTCCGAGATCGACGAGTACGCCCGCTGGTTCGCCGCTCCGCACACCGGCAGCGAGGACGACCACACCGCCCTGGAAGGGCTGCACGAGGAACTGTCAGCGGCCCCGTGACCCGTGGGGGTGGGGTTATCCACAGGCTCCCGCGGTTGTCGGTGGGGAGCCGTACGGTGATGCCTGTCCTTATTCACGTTGCTGGGCTGCACGTGACTCGGATGCGGAAGGCCGGGCCCTACAGCACGGGTCCGGCCTTCGTCCGGTACTCATTCGCCCGCACGGAAACTCCGGTGCGGGGTGCAGGGGGAGGGGGTAGCGTCGGCGGGCATGATTCCTGCACGGGTACGGCCCGCGTACGGGGCCGATGAGCGGACGCAGTTGGTCGGCTGGCTGGACATGCAGCGGTCGATCGTCCACTGGAAGTGTGAGGGGCTGTCCCCCGAGGATGCCCATCGGGCGGTGCTGCCCGCCTCGCCGCTGATGACGATGGCCGGTGTGGTGTCCCATATGCGGTGGGTCGAGCACCTCTGGTTCGAGATCGTCCTGATGGGCCGGGCGGCGGAGGGGCCGCGGTTCGAGGAGGGGGTCGAGGACGCGGACATGCGGGTGGCGGGGGTTCCGCTGGACCGGTTGCTCGCCGAGTACGAGCAGCAGTGCGCGGTGTCGGACGCGATCATCGCGGAGCATGCGCTGGACGACGTCGGGCGGCATCCGACGCTGTCCGACGCCGCCGCTTCGGTGCGGTGGATCCTGTTCCACATGATCGAGGAGACCGCCCGGCACGCCGGTCACATGGACGCGATGCGGGAGCTGATCGACGGGGGGAGGGGGTACTACTGAGCACCGGGGTAGATGACTTCGTCTTACGGATCGGGGTGTACGCGACCGAGGACGACCTCGCGCGGATCGTCGACGGGTTCCGGCGGCTGCTGGACGAGGGCCCGGAGGCGTACGAGCTGGCGGTGGTCGCGGTGGCGGACCGCGAGCTGTACGAGGAGCTGCCGCACCAGTGGCGGTGCCAGTATCCGGGTGCCGATCCGGGGGAGCGGCGGGTGCATGAGGTCCGGGTCGGGGTGCGGGCCGGGCGCCCGCGGATGGACGCACTGCGCGAGGCGCTGACCCGGGTTGTCTGCCCGGATCCCGCGCACGCCTCGCCCTGCCCGGTCCCCTGGGCGGCCGGTTATACGGCGGGCAGGTGGGACGTGTCGTTGTAGGAGACCAGGGAGACGGGGAGGCCCGGGCGGTAGCGGAGGACGGTCAGGGCCGCGTTGTCGTGGTTGAGGCCCATCCAGCGCCAGGGCGGTGCGTCGAGCGCGGCCCGGACGAGCCAGCCGATGAGGAAGGTGTGGGTGACGACCAGTTCGTGGCGGTCCTCGGCGCCGGGCACCGGCCCGGTGAAGCGTTCCAGGGCTTCGTGGGCCAGTCGCGGGCCGTGGGCGCGCTCGTCCGCGGGGACGCGGTGGACGAAGTCGAGGAGCAAGTCGGCGGCTTCGGGCGGGAGTTCGTCGCGCTCCGGTGTATGCGGGACGTAGTCCCCGGCGGGTTCGCAGGCGTGCGCGGGTACGGCGTCGAGCTGGGCGGCGATCAGGCGTGCCGTCTGGGCGGCGCGCGGGAGCGGGCCGTGGTGGATGGCGGTCAGCGGTACGTTCCGGAGCCGCTTGCCGAGCAGGACGGCCTGGCGGCGGCCGTCGTCCGTCAGCGCGCGCTCGTCCGGGGTCGCCTCGCCGTGCCGGGTCAGATAGAGGTGGCGGGTTGCCGTCGCGGTCATGGGTTCCTTCGGAAGCCGGGTGTGAGCGTACGGACGGGTAGATGCCGTTCCTAGGGGGTGTCTCGCCGATCATGCCGGGTTCCCGACGCCGCTGTGACATCAGCCGCTGCCGCGGCGGGCGGCACCTCGCGGCCCCGCGCTCGTCGCTCCCCGAGGTGCCCCCTGCGCTCTCCTCACGCGGGTTGAGATGTACCGCTCCCCCAGCTACCGCCGGGAGGTGCCCCCTGACGCCGCTCGCTGATCCGGCCTGATCGACAAGACACCCCCTAGCGGCCCGGTTCCGGCTCGTCCGGGGTCAGCCGCACCACCGTTTCGGCGAGTTGGACGCACACCTGCTCGATCTGCCGCCGCGTGTGGTCGCGCTCGGCGATGATCGCCGCGAGGAGGAGGGCGGTCAGCGTCGTGGAGCCGTTGAAGGCCTGGAGGGTGACCATCCGCGCCAGCAGCGAGTGGCCCGTGAAGGGGCCGACGCCTTCGGCGGTGGCCTGGATCGCGAGGACGGTGACGATGAGCGAGCAGGGCGCGGCGCCGGGGAGCTGGAAGCGGAGCGCGGCCCAGATGAGGAAGGGGAAGACGAGGAAGAGCAGACTGGCGGCCGAGCGGGTGGCCACCAGCATGACGCCCGCCGTGCCCAGCAGCAGCGCCGCCGCCTCCAGCCAGCGGTACGGGCTGACGCCGCGCGGGAGGCGGGCCCGGCGGGCGGCCAGCAGCAGGGGCGTGACGACCAGGACGCCCATCGCGTCCCCGGTCCACCAGACCGACCAGGTGGGCCAGAACGCGCTCGCGGGGAGGGCGTCCGCGAGGACGAGGACGGCGGTGCCCAGCGTGGAGCTGATCAGCATTCCGGCCAGGGCGCCGAGGAAGACCAGGGCCAGCGCGTCCCGCAGCCGGTTCAGCTCCGTACGGAAGCCCGCCCGCCGCAGCAGCAGATACGCGCACAGCGGGGCCAGGGTGTTGCCCGCGACGATCGCGAGGACGGCGAGGGGCGCGGGGCCGATGGGGGCGTTGACCGCGAGGGCGCCGAGGGTGATCCCGGGCCAGCTGCGCGGGCCCAGCAGGAGCAGGCAGGCCAGCGCGATGCCGGTGGGCGGCCACAGCGGGGTGACCTGGCCGCGTACGAGTTCCTGGAGCAGACCGAGCTGGGCGCCCGCGTAGTAGACGGCGGCCACGGCGAGGGCCACGAGGGCGGTGCGCGGGGATGCGGGGGTGCGGCTCCGCGGCACCCCGCTGCCGCTCTCGTCCCCGCCGTCGCGCACCACAGCGGTCATGACACTACGGGCGGCTCGGCGGGTACGACCGGACACGCTGAGCGGCGCGGGCGGCCCGCCGTACGGGTGAGCCCCGGCGCGAGCCGTCAGGGTGAGCCGCCGAGACCCTCAGGGCGCGCCGTCACGGTGGGCCGTATGGGTGACCCGTACGGGGGACACCCGGCGCATATGCGCACCGGGCTTGCCCACTTCCGCGCGAGACGCCACCGTTGTCCACCAGCGGGCGCGCGCCGCGTGCCCGCATTCGACTGGGACCGGAGGTGCCATGGGACCGCTTGTTCCACCCCTCGTTCCACCATATGAGACCGTCGGCGAAGGACCGCACCACGTCATGGCGGTGCACGGCTGGTTCTCGGACCGCGCCGCCTACGCCGCGATGCTGCCGCACATCGACCGGCGCGCCTTCACCTACGTACTGCCCGATCTGCGCGGTTACGGGGAGGCGCGTGACGTCCCCGGCGCGTACACCACCAGCGAGGCGGGCCGGGATCTGCTCGCGCTCGCCGACCATTTGGAGTGGGAGCGGTTCTCGCTGATCGGGCACTCGATGGGCGGCGCCGTCGTCCAGCGCGTGCTGGCGGCGGCCCCGCACCGCGTCCAGCGGCTGGTCGGGGTGGCTCCCGTACCGGCGAGCGGGGTGCCGATGGAAGGTGAGCAGTGGGAGCTGTTCGCGTCGGCCGCCGACCGGCCCGAGAGCCGTCGGGCGATCATCGACCTCACCACGGGCGGCCGTCATCCTGACGCCTGGCTCGATCTGATGGTGCGGCATTCGCTGGAGCACAGCGACGCCAAGGCGTTCCGGGCGTGGCTGGACTCCTGGGCGCTGGAGGACTTCCACGAGGAGGTGGACGGCTCCCAGCTGCCGGTGCGGGTGGTGGTCGGCGCCCACGATCCGGCGCTCACCGCGGAGGTGATGCGCCGGACGTGGCTGCGCTGGTACGCCAATGCCGATCTGGTCGAGCTGGCGTCGGCGGGGCACTACCCCGC
This sequence comes from Streptomyces sp. BRA346, assembly GCF_052851135.1. NCBI lineage: Bacteria > Bacillati > Actinomycetota > Actinomycetes > Kitasatosporales > Streptomycetaceae > Streptomyces > Streptomyces sp. BRA346. The sequence goes on from NZ_JAIWIH010000039.1 coordinate 85,624, forward strand.
CGACGAGACGCCGCTGGAACTCGTCCGGGCCGTGGAGGACTTCATAGCCGCCGGCGGGTAGTCCGTGCGGAGAGGGGCGCGGGCGGGCTGGGGGAGGACGAGGCGGAGGCGGACGGTGAGGCGGAGCGCGCGCGGTTGCGCTTCGCCTCGCTCCGCTGGTAGCGCTTCTCGCTCTTCCGGTACTGGGGCAGCAGCGTGTTGACGATGCGGTCCACGTAGCCGCGGGTCTCGTGGATGGTCGGGATGCCGCGCGCCCTCACCACCGCGCCCGGTCCCGCGTTGTACGCGGCCAGGGCGAGCCGGGTCCGGTTGCCGGGGAGTTCGCCGACCACGCCGTACAGGTGGCACATGTAGTGCGCCTGGGCGGGGATCGCGTCCCGGGGTTCCCAGACGTCGGCCTTGCCGTCGCCGTTGCCGTCCCGCCCCCACTCCTTCCAGGTGTCCGGGGCGAACTGCGAGATGCCCTGGGCGTGTCCGGAGTCCGCGTCCGGCCGCCAGTTGCTCTCCGCGTGGATCTGCGCGGCCAGCAGCGGCACGCTCAGCGCCGAGCAGACCTTCGCCGCCCGCTCCACGATCGGGCGCCGCGCGTCCGGGACGACGGGCAGCTCGGGCTCGGAGGACGCCATGATCTGCCGTACGACGAGGACGGCGGCGACGACCAGCGCGAGGCCGGCGACGAACGCCGCGAACATCCCGGCCGCACGGCTCAGCATGCCGGGGCCGGTGCCGGGACCGGGGGGACGAAGTGACGCATGGGACGCATGAGTCGCATGGGGAGGACCGTAACCGCAATCGCGGGATGATCCGTAATCGGAGTGCGACTCTACGGCGCCGTGGCGACGGGGCCCGCGAGCTGTCCGGGCTCGTCCTCGGCCGGACGCTTCATCACATACGCCGCACCCGCACCCGCGGCGAACAGCGCGAGGACCGACACCGCCGTGCCCAGCCAGCCGGCGCCGAGCCACTGGCCGCCGACGTAGCCGAGCGCCACGCTGTACGCGGCCCAGGCCAGACCGGCCACCACCGACCAGGGCAGGAACTCCGTCACCCGACGGTGGGCGGCGCCCGCGCTCAGGCTGACGACGGACCGTCCGGCGGGGGCGAAGCGGGCTATGACGACGAGCGGACCGCCGCCGCGCACCAGCGCGGTGCCCAACTTCTCCTGCGCGGAGGTGAGTCGGCGGGAGCGGGCGATGGCCCGGTCGAGCCGGTCGCTGCCGCGCCACGCCAGCCGGTAGGCGACCATGTCGCCGAGGACGGAGGCGGTCGCGGCGCACAGCAGCAGCGCGAACATCGCGGGGAAGTCGGCCGCGTCCGCCTGGCGCACCACGCCGACCGGGTCGACGGTGGTGCCCGCGGCGGCTGTGGCGGCCGTGATGACGATGAAGCCGCTCGGCAGAACGGGCAGGAACACGTCGAGTAGGACCGAAATGGCGATGACTGCGTAGATCCATGGGGTGTTGGTCAGCGACCCCAAATGTTCCAACAACGTTCTTCTCCCGATCCCGTTCCCCCGCCGCCGCGTCTCGTCCGCGCGGGGCGGACGGGAGCGGCCTGTACAGCCATACAGCGTACGCCTGTGACCGTCGAGGATACCGGTAAGGGGTGACGATGCTGTTCGAATCGCGCCATGCGGGGCACGTGGCCCCGCATGGCGCGATTCACCGCACGTTCACAGATCTGACACTCCAGGGGGTCAGACCGCGCTCGGCTGGCGCTGCGGTTCGGCGGCCGCCGCGGACGCGCGGGACGAGCCGAAGATCCGGTCCAGTGCCCAGGGGCCGGGGCCGGTGAAGACGATGAGGAAGAACGCCCAGCAGAACATGGCCGCGGCCTCGCCGCCGTTCTGGAGCGGCCACAGCTTCTCCGGCTGGTGCTCGTGGAAGTACGCGTAGGCCATGGAGCCCGAGCAGATGAACGCGGCGATGCGGGTGCCGAGGCCGAGCATCACCAGGGCGCCGCCGACGAGCTGGATGACCGCGGCGTACCAGCCGGGCCAGGCGCCCGCCTCGACGGTCTTGCCGGTACCCATCGCGCCGCCCATCCAGCCGAGCAGCGACGAGGCGCCGTGGCAGAAGAAGAGCAGGCCGACGACGATCCGGAAGAGGGAGAGCACGTACGGCCTGCCGGTTTCCAGCAGGCCGTCGAGCGAGCGGGGGGAGGTGTCGGGAGACATGAGGGGATTGCTCCTTGTTCCTGGGGACGGAGAAACAACGGACCGACAGGTTAGGTTCCCCTCATCTTTTGTTGCAAGTTCAAGAACCTGCCAATGTGGGGACCCGGGAAGGGCCTTCGAGGCTGTGTCCGGGGCCGCTCCTCAGAGTCCCGCGGCGCACATCGGCGCGGATTTCGGGTGCGGCTCGGGCGCCGCCGCGAGACGCAGCACCGCCCGCGCCACCGCGTCCGTGTCGCACAGGGTGACGGAGTTCACGCCGGGGCGCGCCCCCGCCGCGGTCACCCAGTGCACGCCCTCCGTCGGCACCCCGACCGCGAACCGGCGCGGATGCGGGCGCCCCTGCGCGTCCACGATCCGGAACGGGGCCGGGGTGACGTCCAGTCCGCCCGTCTCGTAGCCCTCCACCCGGTGCGGTCGGCACTGCCCGTCGCGCAGCAGTCCGCTCAGCAGTGCGTCGGCGGTACGGCGCAGATCCGGCTCCGGCAGCCGCGCCTCGATCAGCGTCCGGGCGATCACCGGAGGGCCGGGAACGAGGGTCGAGCGGGCGGCGAAGCCCGGTCGATCTGACGGGCCATCAGGTGCTTTGGCCGTGACGTCCAGACCTGGACCCAGGATGTCGAGCACCCCCGCGTCGATCAGCGCGGCCATCTCCTCGATCCGGCGGCGCGGCGGGCCGATCGACAGGAACGCGTTCAGCGGGGTGTACCAGCGGTCGAGATGCGCCCGGCGCGAGACCCCGGAGAGCCCGCCGTGGTCGACGATCAGCCGCACCTCGTTGCGGAGGTCGCGCAGGACGTCGAGCGCGGCCTTGACCGGACCGGCCACGTTGCCGAGCCGGGCGTGGGCCGCGTCCGCACGTGCGTACGTCAGCAGCCACCGCCGGAAGGCGTCACGCGTGGTGAAGTTTTGTTCGCGGTGGGGCTGGGAGATCGTCTCCCAGCACCATCGCCCGGTTGTCGGAATACCGAACGCCAGCAGGACATCGGCCTCTTCGGAGGAGCCGTGGGAAGTGGCCAAAAAGTGACGCCGGAAGTGTGGTGGGGTGCCCGGGTCTTGGCGGGACAGCAGGGCCTCGTAGTAGACGGTTTCGGCCTCCTTGGCCACCAGCGGCCACACCTCCGCGCGGAAGTCCGGCGGATCGCCGGAGTCCGCCCGCTTGCGGAAGGTGTCGAGGACGTCCGGGGTCAGCAGCAACGGGGTGTGACGGCCGTGCGCGCCCTTCGCGTTGTCGCCGCGGGCGTGGTACGGGATGCCACGGCGCGAACCCGCGTACAGCCGTGGCTCGCGGCTCGAGGGGCGGTAGACCAGCCCTTCCTCGACGGTCGTGAACGAACCGCCGCGGCCCTCGGTGAGGAGCGCCATGTGGTCGAAGAAGTTGAGGCCCAGGCCGCGGAGCAGCACGGGCTCGCCGGGCTCTATGGACGACAAGTCGACATCGGCGGGGTTGGCGGGCCGGTAGTAGCGCAGTCCGTGGCGGGCCGCGTGGGCGCCGAGCCGCTTCTCCGTCGCGTCCGGGGTCCGGGGCAGATGGCCCTGGGCCAGAACGACGGCGCGCAGTCCATCGAGCCGCGTGCCGTCGTCGAGGGCCAGGGTCTGCATGCCGTCCGGTGTCTCCTCCAGGCCGATGGCGCGGGCCGGGTGCGGGCGGACGGTGACGGTGCCGGGGGCGGTGCGGACGACCTCGGCGAACACCCACTCCAGGTAGTGGCCGTAGAGGGCGCGGCTCGGATAGTCGTCCGGGGCGAGGGAAGGGGCGGGGGCGTCGTCGCCGGTGGTGGCCCATTCGTACAGGCTCGGCCCGGTGCGTATCGGTCCGTCGCATTCGACGCTGTCATCGGTGAACAGCGTCACCTGGGAGGCGACGGTGTTCATCAGCAACTCGCGCGGCTGTGCCGTCCGCCACACCCGCCCGGCGCCCGGCGGGGACGGGTCCACGAGGTGCACGGTCAGCCTGGTCCCCGGTATCAGCTCCGGCGCGGAGGCACAGAGGCGCTCCAGCACGCTGGTGCCGCGGGGACCGGCCCCGACGATGGCTATGGCGTGGGGGTCTCCGGCCAAGGTGTTTCTCCCGGGGCAGATGTGACGCAGGATTTCGCCCATCATGCCGTTCGCTCCGCGGGTTTCCACCCGCGGGCCGGAACGTCCCCCTCCGTTGTGTCCCGTATCACTCCGGCGGCACCCGCGGTCCTCGACCCCGACGCCGGTCACATCACCGTCCGGGGGAAGGCTCCCTAGCCCTCCGGCCAGGACGTCCGCAGCGGCGTGACCAGATGGGGTTGCGGGGCCTGGACGGCCTGGTCGAGGCGCAGCTGCGCGGATCTGCCCTGGAGCGTCAGGGTCATCAGCTGGTTGCCGAACCAGGGGCCGCCCGTCTTGCGCCAGCTCAGCCGGGGCGCCGGGACGCGGCCGTGGCGGGTGAAGACGCGGCCCAGCGCGCGGCCCGCCCGGCTCCAGCCGAAGCGGAAGCCGACGCGGATCGAGGCGTGGATGCTGTTGTGCACGGGGGAGCAGGTCAGCTGCCGGACCTCGCTGACCGGGCGGCGCGGCCAGCGGGACCAGTCCGGTTCGGCGATGTACGCGTGGTGGACGTCACCCGACAGCACGCTGATCGTGGCGGGCGCGTCGGTCCCCTCGCCGGCCTCGGCGATGAGATCGGTCAGGGCGGCGAAGGACTCGGGGAAGGCGGCCCAGTGCTCCAAGTCGCCGCGCTGCCGCAGATCCTCGCCGATCCGCGCCCAGCGCGCCCCGCGCCGCCCGCCGCACACCGAGGCGTTCCACGCCTCCACGTCGTGCACGAAGTGCGGCAGCAGCCAGGGCAGGGAGGTGCCGATGAGGAGGTGGTCGTACGTCCCGGCCCCGTCCAGGGCCTGCTGCCGCACCCAGGCCAGCTCCTTGGCCTCCACCATCTCCCGCGCGCCCTCGCCCAGCACGCGGGCGCCGCGCGTGTCGACCATCAGCAGCCGCACCGGGCCGAAGTCGCGGCGGTAGCTCCACCGGGTGTACGCGGGGTCGGCGTCGGCCCGGGCGGCGAAGGCCCGCAGCGCCTCCGTACCGTCCTTGCTGTCCCGCACCGCCGCATACAGCCCGTCGGCGGCGAGTTCGGCGGGGGAGAGGTTGCCGAGGTGCTGGTGCACCCAGTACGACATCAGGCCGCTCAGGATGCGCTCGCGCCACCACGGCGTGCCGCGCATCCGGTTCAGCCACGCCTCGCTGGTGTTCCAATCATCTATGACGTCGTGGTCGTCGAAGATCATGCAGCTGGGCACGGTGGACAGCAGCCACCGCACCTCGGGGTCGAGCCAGGACTCGTAGTACAGCCGCGTGTATTCCTCGTAGTCCGCGACCTGGTCGCCCGGCGGCTCCGACAGATCGCGGCGTGTCGCCAGCCAGCGGCGGGTCTCGGCGGACGTCTCGTCCGCGTACACCTGGTCGCCCAGCAGGACGAGCACGTCGGGGCGCGCGGCCCCGGGCGAGGTGGCGAGGGTGTGCGCGAGGGTGTCCAGGGCGTCGGGGCCCACTGGGTCGTGCGAGGCGTCGGACGGCGGCGCGGCCCACCGGCAGGAGCCGAAGGCGACCCGCACGGGACCCGAGGCGGAGTTCCCGGACACGTCCGGCGTGCGGATCGTGGAATCCGGGAAGCGGGAGTCCGGCAGCGGCCACACCTGCTCGCCGTCCAGCAGCACCCGGTACGCCGTCTCGGCGCCCGGCCGCAGCCCGCTGACCGGGATCAGCGCGTAGTGGTGTCCGGCGATCTGCCAGGTGCGGGCCGTGCCGCCCGCGCCGTCGGCGCAGCGCACCTCGGCGTCGCAGGGCCGGTCGGCCTCCACCCAGACGGTCGCGTCCGTCCCCGTCTCCCAGTCCACGTGCCGCAGCAGTGGTCCCAGGCGCAGCCCGGCCATCCGGCCCTCCTCCGTCGCTCCGCGTCCGTACCGTACGCGTCGTACGGTACGGAACGTCGGAGGCGGCGTTACGGTTCCGCTGGGTGGTCAGCCGGTCAGCCGGTCAGCAGCCGCTCAGGATGTCGCTCAGCTTGGCCTTCTCCGCCGAGTCGACGTTGAGCTTGTAGGCGGACTTCACCGAGACCCACATGCGCGCGTACATGCAGTGGTACGACGCCAGCGGCGGCAGCCACTCGGCAGGGTCCTTGTCGCCCTTGGCCTGGTTGACGTTGTCGGTCACGGCTATCAGCTGCGAGTGGGTCAGGTCGTTGGCGAGGGCCTGGCGCTGGGCGGTGGTCCAGCTGCTGGCGCCGGACTTCCACGCCTCGGAGAGCGGGATGACGTGGTCGATGTCCACGTCGGAGGAGGCGGTCCAGGTCTCGCCGTCGTAGGCGGACTTCCAGGTGCCGCTGGTGGCCGCGCAGCTGGAGTCGGTCTGGACGTTGGTGCCGTCGCGCTTGAGGACCTCCTCACGGGTGTTGCAGGAGCCGCTCTGGGTGATCCAGTGCGGGAACTTGTCCCGGCTGTAACCGTCGGATGACCCCTCGGCCTTGACCGTCAGCGCGGCCAGCTGGGTGCGGGCGGTGGCGGCGCTCGGCGGGGTGGGCGGGGCCGCCTCGGCGGACGGTCCGCTGAGCATCAGCGTGCCCAGCAGCCCGGCGAACCCGCCGAAGACGGCGGCGCGACGCGCGTAGACGCGCCGACGGTCGTGCATGTGCGACATGCGAACTCCCTTGGAGTGGGGGGTCGTTGGCCACGCCAACGCGGCCATCGTGGTGGCGCCAGGTGGACGTGGGGCAGGCGCCAGGTAACAGAGTGGCGACGCGGTCATGTCAACGCAAGGGGCTTCAGAAAGGAGGCGGGACGCGGGATGCGCTCCGGAGCCGCCGTCGCCCACCGCGGCGTGGCCGCGTGCCCCGCCGCGTCACCCCCATCGCCGCTGGTGGTGGCCCCCCGGACCGGCGCGCGGGAGGCGTCCCGTAGGCTGGTCGGCAGCAGAAGGGGAGTAGCTCCTCGCCGGACCGTCGACATACTGCCCGCCCCTCGAGGTGCGGGCCGGCGCCCGGAGCGTACGAGGCGGCCGCCGCATCAGGCGGGTCGCGTACGCCAGCGAGACCTTCGGCCGCAGTGTCCGACGCTGCCGTGCCGAAGCGACCCCTTTCCCCGGGCCCCTCGGTGCGGCCCGACCCTATGAGGTATCCAGCCCGTGTTCAGCTTCACCGTCGCCGCCGTGGTCTTCGGCGTCGTCTTCCTCGCCGAGCTGCCCGACAAGACCGCCCTGGCCGGGCTGATGCTCGGCACCCGCTACCGCGCCTCGTACGTCTTCGCGGGCGTCGCCGCCGCCTTCGCCCTCCACGTCGGGATCGCCATCGCGGCGGGCAGCGTGCTCGGCCTGCTGCCGCACCGGCTGCTCCAGACGGTCGTCGGCGTGCTCTTCCTCGGCGGCGCGGCGATGCTGCTGATGAAGAAGGACGAGGACGAGGAGGAGATCAGCAAGCCCGCCGACCAGTCCTTCTGGAAGGTCGCGGGGGCGGGCTTCACGCTGATCCTGGTCGCCGAGTTCGGCGATCTCACCCAGATCATGACCGCCAACCTCGCCGCCCGCTACGACGATCCGCTGTCGGTCGGCCTGGGCGCGGTGCTGGCCCTGTGGGCGGTCGCGGGGCTGGGCATCCTGGGCGGCCGCACCCTGATGAAGTACGTACCGCTGCGGCTGATCACGAAGGTCGCGGCGCTGGTGATGCTGGCGCTGGGCGGCTTCAGCCTGTACGAGGCGGTGGCGGCGTGAGCCGCTGAGCTCTACGGGGTGTCGGGGCGCGTCGGGGCGCTCAGTCCGCGACGTGCAGCCGCAGGCCGCCGTCGCCGGGCAGCGCCTCGATCCGCACCTGTGTCAGATCCGTCACATGGGCGTCCGGGGCGTGGGCCGCGGCGCGCGGCCCGACGCCGACCACGCGCATCCCGGCCGCCCGGCCCGCCGCGATGCCGACCTCCGAGTCCTCGAAGACCACGCAGTCGTGCGGCGCGAAGCCCAGTTCGGCGGCGCCCTTCAGGAAGCCCTCCGGGTCCGGCTTGCTCGCCCCGACCCGCTCCGCCGTCACCAGGACGGCGGGCAGCGGCAGTCCGGCCGCCCCCATCCTGGCCCGGGCGAGGCCGTCGTCGGCGGAGGTGACGAGGGCGTGCGGCAGGCCGTCGAGCGCGGCCATGAAGGCGGGCGCGCCGGTGATCGGCACGACGCCGTCCAGGTCGGTGGTCTCCCGTTCGAGCATCCACCGGTTGTCGGCCAGGTTCTGTTCCACGGGCCGGTCCGGCAGCAGCGCGGCCATGGTGGCGTGTGCCTGGCGGCCGTGGACCACCCGGAGCACGGCGTCGGGGTCCAGGCCCTGGTCGGCGGCCCAGATCCGCCAGTAGCGCTCGACCACGGCGTCCGAGTTCACCAGTGTGCCGTCCATGTCGAGCAGCAGGGCGCGGGCGGTGAGCGGCATGGGGGGACTCCAGGGCGCGGCGGGAGGCGGGCAGGGCGCGGGCAGGCCGAAGAGACACAAGTGGCTCCGCCCGCCGGTCAGGGAAAACGGGCGGAACCACTTTGTTCCTCCACGATACAAAGCGGCCCGCCCGTACGCCAGGGGCCGGGGGTGTCTTTCGACGCGGCCCCCCGATTTCTATGGCTCGTCGGTGCGGGCTTCCAGGTCCCGGCGGGTGTTCTCGCCGTAGACGCCCTCCGGGTCCCCCTTGATGTCGTACCGCTCCTGGTACGCCACGACGGCGTTCTTCACCACGTCGTCGTACTCGCCGTCCGCGGTACCGATGAACAGCAGCAGCTGGGTCAGCCGCTTCTGGAGCTCGGTGACCTCGGCCCCGCTGTCGCCCTCGCGCAGCACCGGCGGGCCGGTGGGCTCGGGGGTCTTCGGGGGTTCGGTGGTCGGCGGCTTGGTCGGCTGCCGCGGCTTGTCCGGGGTGCTGGGCCGGTCCGGCGCCGGTGGGGTGGTCGGACGGGTCGTGGGCGGCGCCGAGGGCGTACGGGGCGCCGGGGGTGTCGCGCGGTCCTGGTTGCGGCTCGCGCTCGGCGGCTTCGCGGGGGACTGCGAGGCGCTGGGCTTCTTGCTCGGCGTGGAGCGGCGGGACGGGGTGGCGCCCTCGTCCTCGGTCGGTGGCTCGTCCGGGACGCTGGTCTGCGTATCGCCGAGCGCGCTGTCGCCGCGCTTGCCGCCGCCGTCCTTGTTGCCGCCCAGCAGGCCGGTGGTGAACGCCAGCGTTCCGGCCACGACCACCGCGGCGGCCCCCGCGACCGCCGTGGCGACGGGCTTGCGGCGGTTCTTGCGGCGGCGGCCACCGCCGCCATCGGAGCTGCTGACGGTCTCGCTGTCGGACCCGCCGCCGTGCCCCTCTCCGTGGGCGGCTCCCGTGACGGCTCCCGTGACGGGGCCCGTGGCTCCTCCGGCGGCCGTCCGGGCGGCGCTGTCGCGGCGGCCCGCCGCGGTGATGCGGTCGATCACCCGGGTGCGGTCGACGGGACCGCCGGGGGTGATGCGGTCGGCCGGGGTGATGGGCGCGATGCGGTCGATCGCCTGGGTCTCGTCGGCGGCGTTCCCTTCCCCGCCGGGCACCCGGCCGGTCCGCAGCCCGGGCGGCGGCCCGGTCCGCTGCCCGGACTCCCGGCCGTGCCGAGGCGCTGCGGCGGCTTCCGTCGCGGCGGTTTCCCCTGCGGCGGGTTCCGTCTCGCCCTTCGACTTACGGAAGAACTTCCCCACGTCGCGCGGGCGGGGTCCGCTCCCGCGCTCGCCGGAGAGCCTGAGATACGGACGGACCGCGCGCGGCTGGTCGTCGGCCCGCGGGGCGGCCGCCCGGGCGTCGGTCGTCTGGTCGTCGGTGGTCTGCGCACTGGTGTCGCCGGTCACGGGCCCGATCGCCGGGCCCGCGGTGGTGGCGCGTGCGGCGCACGCACAGCTGGGCCGACCGTTCGCGCGGAACGGTGCGTAGCAGTGCGGGCAGGAATCTGCCGTCACGAAATTTCCCTCCCTGTAATTCGCTGCGATTATGCGCATCTGATCGGCTTCCGCGCATGCGTTCGTCGTCAGGAGGGGTGCCGGGTGCGTCACGGACGCACCCGACCCGGCGGACCGTAACAGGGCAAAAAGGGCGGGTTGGGGAGAGGATGGGAGGGCGAGCAGCCGAGGAGTCCGAGGAGTCGTCATGGCGCAGGACGCCGGCCGCCCGGCTCCGGTCCCGGACCCCCTGGTTCCAGGCCCCGAGCAGGGGCGGCCGAAGCGCACGGTCCTGGTGGCCATCGGCGCCCTGCTGCTCGGCATGCTGCTCGCGGCGCTCGACCAGACCATCGTCTCCACCGCGTTGCCGACCATCGTCAGCGACCTCGGCGGTCTCGACCACCTGTCCTGGGTGGTGACCGCGTATCTGCTCGCCTCCACCGCCGCCACCCCGCTGTGGGGCAAGCTCGGCGACCAGTACGGGCGCAAGAAGCTCTTCCAGGCCGCCATCGTCATCTTCCTGGCGGGCTCGGCGCTGTGCGGGCTCGCCCAGGACATGGGCCAGCTGATCGCCTTCCGCGGGCTCCAGGGGCTGGGCGGCGGCGGGCTGATCGTGCTGTCGATGGCCATCGTCGGCGATATCGTCCCGCCCCGTGAACGCGGCCGCTACCAGGGGCTCTTCGGCGCCGTCTTCAGCTGCACCAGCGTGCTGGGGCCGCTGCTCGGCGGGCTCTTCGTCGACCACCTCAGCTGGCGCTGGGTGTTCTACATCAACCTTCCCGTCGGCGTCGTCGCGCTCCTCGTCATCGCCTCCGTCCTGCACATCCCGGTCGGCCGCACCCGCCACACCATCGACTACCTCGGCACCGGCCTCATCGCCGGGGTGGCCGCCGCCCTGGTGCTCATGGCCTCGCTCGGCGGCGTCAGCTTCGGCTGGGGGTCCTGGCAGATCCTCGGGCTCGCGGCGCTCGGCGCGGTCCTGCTGGTCGCCTTCGTCCACGTGGAGCGGCGGGCCGCCGAACCGGTGCTGCCGCTGAAGCTCTTCCGCAGCCGCACCTTCACGCTCTGCGCGGTCATCGGCTTCGTCGTCGGCTTCGCGATGTTCGGCAGCATGATCTACCTGCCGACCTTCCTCCAGATCGTCCAGGGCGTCTCGCCGACCCTCTCCGGCGTCCACATGCTGCCGATGGTCCTCGGCATGCTGCTGTGCTCCACCGTCTCCGGCGAACTGGTCAGCCGCACCGGCCGCTACAAGGTCTTCCCGATCCTGGGCACCGCCGTGACCGGCATCGGGCTGCTGCTCCTGCACCAGCTGCGCGAGACCAGCGGGACCATCGAGACCAGCCTCTACTTCTTCGTCTTCGGCTGCGGGCTCGGACTGGTCATCCAGGTGCTGGTGCTGATCGTGCAGAACTCGGTCAGCTACCAGGACCTCGGCGTCGCCACTTCCGGCGCGACCTTCTTCCGCTCCATCGGCGCCTCCTTCGGCGTCTCCGTCTTCGGCTCGATCTTCGCGGGCAACCTCACCCCCAAGATCGCCGACGCGCTCGGCGGGCGGCCGCTGCCGCCGGGCGTCACCCCCGGCGGGCTCGCCGCCGACCCCCGCGCCCTCGGGCGGCTGCCACCGGGCGACCGCGCCGGGGTGGTGCACGCGTACGCCCTCTCCATCACCGACGTGTTCCTCTACGCGGTCCCGGTCGTGCTGCTCGCCTTCGTCCTCGCCTGGTTCCTGCGGGAGGAGCCGCTGCGTGCCAGCGTCACCGCGCCCGAGGGCGGCGAGGTCCTGGCCAGCAACCCCGTCGAACGCTCCTCGTACGACGAATGCGCGCGGGCCCTGTCGCTGCTGGGCAGCCGCGAGGGCCGCCGGAAGGTCTACGTCGACATCACCGAGCGCGCCGGGCTCGACCTGCTCCCGGCCGCCAGCTGGATGCTGCTGCGCATCCGCCACTACGGCTCGGTCGAGCCCGCCGTCCTGGCCGAGCGCACGCCCGTACCGCTGCGGGCCATCCTCGGCGCGGCGCGCCAGATCGAGGAACGCGGGCTCGGCGCGCGGTACGGGCTCGACCTGACCCTGACCCCCAAGGGCCGGGAGGTCGCGGACCGCCTCTTCCGCGCGCGCGAGGCGTCGCTGGCCGAGCTGCTGGGCGACTGGTGGTCACCGGACCGGCCGACGGACCTGGTCGAGCTGGTGGACGAGCTGACGCGGGAGATGTGCGGCTCCGACGCGGAGCGCCCCTGGCGCCGCGAGCCGCCCCCGTGAGCCGTACGGCGCCCCCGTGAGCCGTACGGCGTCCGTCACACGAGGTCCTTGGCCATCCACACCTCGGCGTACGGCCCCTCGCTGAACGCCGGTACGTCCCGGTAGCCGTGGCGTGCGTACAGCGCCCGCGCCTCGACCAGATCGCGCCGGGTGTCCAGCACGATCCGTACGACGCCCAGCTCGCCCGCGGCCGCCTCGATGGCGGCGAGCAGTGCGGCGCCCCCGCCGAGCCCGCGCTTGCCGGGGCGCAGGAACACCCGCTTCAGCTCGGCGGTGCGGCCCTTCCCGGTGTGGCCCTCCCCGGTGTGGCCGTCCCGCCGCCGCAGGCCCGCGCACCCGGCCGCGTCGCCGTCGTGATGGGCCACCAGCAGCACCCCGTCCGGCGGGGCCAGGTCGTCGCTGGGCATCTCGCGCAGTGCCCGCTCGATCTCCTCGGGCGTCGCGTCGCGCCCCTCGTGCAGCCGGTAGTAGCGGTCGGCCACGTCGGTCATGTACTCGCGCAGCAGCGTGACCGCGACCGGGTCGGTGACGGGCCGCTCGGCGACGGCCCAGGACGGGCGGGGCATGGTAGGCATCCTGGCATGTGTCCGTCTGGGCCGTATCGGAATTTGACGCAGTTTGAGCACGGAGGAGCGGGCTACCCGGCGCCGTAGAGCCCCCGAACAGGGGGGCACCTGCGGGAAGGCAGAAGCAGACCATGTCAACTGGCGCGATCATCATCGTGGTTGCCGCTGCGGTCGTCCTGGTGACCCTGCTCGCCGCGGTCGTCGTACGTGCGCGAGGGGGCGGCAGGAAGAATGCTCTGCGACGCCACTTCGGACCCGAGTACGACCTGAACGTCGCCGAGCACGCGGGCGACACGAAGGCGGCGGAGCGCGAACTCGACGAACGACTGCGGCTGTATCAGGACCTCAAGACCGAACCCCTCTCCGGGGAGCTGCGCGAGCACTACCTGGCCGAGTGGGTGGGCACCCAGGAGGAGTTCATCGAGTCCCCGGAGCGTGCGGTGGCCGGGGCCGACCAGCTGCTCGCCCGCCTCGCGCGGGACCGCGGCTATCCGTCCGACCGCTACGAGGAGCAGGTCGCGGCCCTGTCCGTGCACCACGCGGACTGTGTGCAGGGCTACCGGCAGGTCCACGTCGCGGCCGCCCGCGCCCGTATGGGCCGGGCCGACACGGAGGAGCTGCGGGAGGCGGTGGTGCACGCCCGGCCCTTCTTCGAGGAGCTGGTGAAACCGCCCCACCACGCGCCCGACGGGCCCCAGGGGCATCACAGGCACACCGGTAGGGCGGGGCGGAAGACCCACGCCTGGCACATCGGGAAGGCCGGTGCACGATGACGGACCACGGACCCGAGCGGAACATCGGCCTGGGGGCGGACTACAGCCCCGGACCCGAGCACACCAACGGCGACCGTCGGCACGGCCTGGAGAAGCACGAAGTGCCGCCTCCGGGCCCACCGATGGGCGGCGGCGGTGTGGAGCAGACGGCCACCCCGGACGGGCCCAGCTTCCCCGTCCTGCCGACGAGCGAGCACGACAAGCTGAACCAGCGTCTGCGGTACGCGGTCAGCAGCTTCGTGGACGCCCCGCGCGGCTCGGTGGAAGAGGCGGACGCCCTCCTCGAAGAGGTCTCCGCCCGGCTGGTCGACCTCCTCGCCGAACGCCGCCGCACCCTCCGCGCCGCCTGGCACGAAGACGCCGCGGGCACCGAGGAGACGGAGGAGCTGCGCCTGGCCATGCGCGGCTACCGCAACGTCCTGGAGCGGCTGCTCAGCGTCTGAGCCCTCCGCCTCCCCTCCCCAGGGCCGCCGCCCGGACCTCGCTCCGGGCGGCGGCCCTTTTCTTCTACAAGCAGCCGGCGGAGGCGAGCGGCTGACGGGTCACTCGGCCGAGCGGCGCTGCTTGAACACCCACAGGCCCGCACCCGCGACGATCAGGACGCCGATGCTGATGCCGATCGCGGTGGCGGCGCCCGCGTTGCTGCTCTCCTCCTCGTCCGCCTTCTTCTCCGTCGTGCCGCTGTCGCCGGACGCCTTGTCGCTCGTGCCGGATGCCTTGCCGGACGTCTTGTCCGCGGCGTCCCGCGACGGGGAGGGGGACTTCGCGGGCTTGGCTCCGGCGGCCGCCGCCTTCAGTTCGAGGACCGGCGCGGGCTCCTCCGGCTCCGGGCCGTCGCCGGGCAGTTCGATCCAGCGCGAGACCTTGCCGTCGCTGTAGGTCTCGATGGTCTTGAACGCCAGCGACTTCGCGTCGGGCAGCTGCCGCACCTTGACCTTGTGGACGGCGTTCGTCCCCACGGCCAGCTTCGGCCCGCTGAGGGTGTAGCCGTCCTTCGTGGACTTCATCTTCCAGCCCTCGGGCGCCTCGTCCAGCGTGACGTCCCCCGGCGCGATGCCTTCGGGCAGCACCACGCGCACCTCGGTGAAGCCGCCGGACTCCGACTCGGCCTCGCCCGTGAAGGTGAGGACGACGTCCTTGGCCAGCGCCTGGGCGTTGGAGGCCGTGACCTCCGCATGGGCGGACGCGGGCCCCGCGAAGGCGATCGTCGCGGCGATCGCGGCGGCGCTCACGGCACCGAGACGGCGCATCGTACGCACAGTTGACATCGGACAGACTCCTCAAAGCAGATGACAGATAGTGAAATGTGTCAGCGGACAGCTGTCGGTGGACAGCTGTCAAGGGACGGCTGTCAGCGGGCAGCCGTCAGCGGGCGGCTGTCCTCGGCCGCCCGCAGCAGCGCGGTCATGTGCTCGCGGGCGCGGGACACCCGGGACCGCACCGTCCCCACGGGGCAGCCCGTGGCCGAGGCGGCGTCGGCGTAGGGCAGCCCGAGGAGCTGGGTGAGGACGAACGCCTCGCGGCGCGGGGCGTCCAGCGTCGCCAGCAGTTCGAGCAGCGCCACGCCCTCCTCGAAGCCGGGCAGCCCGGCGGGCTGCGCCCGTTCGGCGACCGTCCGCCAGTCGGTCGTCTCGGCGATACGGGGGCGGGCCGCCGCGGCGCGGTAGCGGTCGGCGACCGCACGACGGGCTATCGACAGCAGCCAGGTGCGGGCGCAGGAGCGCCCGGCGAACCGGGGCAGCCCGGCCAGCGCCCGCAGATACGTCTCCTGGGTCAGGTCGTCGGCGCCGTGCACATCGCCGCTCAAGTGGACGACGAAGCGCCAGACGTCGAGATGGGTGGCGCGGATGAAGTGCTCGACCGCGTCAGCGTCGCCGTCGCGGGCGGCCAGCGCCCATGCGGTGATCTGCTGATCGCGATCCGGTACGAGGGCAGGGGTCATCGCCTGATGTCCTCCGGGAAGTCACGGGCTTCCGCCCGTCACCGGTCGCGACAGGCGGGTCAGATGCGCACGAGACCCTCTGGGGGACCTCTCCGGGCGACCACGTAGTGCAGCAGCGCCGCGCGCAGCGCCCGCCCCGCCCCCGGCCGCGCCGGAAGGCGGCGGACCGGCAGCGGCAGGGCGTCCGCGCCCAGCAGCCGCAGGACCAGGCGCAGCGGTACGAAGAGGGCGGCCGCGAGCGTGCGGCCCAGCCGGAACGCGGCGGCCTCGCCGCACCACAGCCACAGCCCGCACACCAGCGCGGCCAGCGCGTGGGCCAGCAGCATGCCGGGGGTGATGCCGTCCGCCGCCGACGTCATGTGCGCGTCGGCCATCCCGGCCATGCCCTCCATGCCGTGCGCGCCGGGGCCGCCGCTCATGCCCCCGCCGCCGTGCGTGCCGTGTCGCATGGATGCCTGTGTCATCGGCGCGGACTGCGCGAAGTGGAACAGCAGGTGCAGTGCGAGCTGCGCCCCCACCGTCGCCCCCGTCACGACCGCGCCCCCGCGCTGGCGCCCCGTCAGCCACCACGCCGCGGAGGCGGTGGCGAGGAACGCCCCGCCCAGCATCCAACCCGGTACGGACCCGCCGGACATCACCGCGTGGCCCACCGCCGCCATCACCACGCACACCACCGCGAAGATCGCGGCACGCGTGGTGCGGAGAGCTGGGCCGGGTGTCATGCCGGTCATCGTGTCACCCACCTCGGTCGACGGTGTGAACTCGTCCCAAGTTGATAAAACGCGCGCGCATGTGACGCAGGCCACAAAAACTTCTCGGAACTCACCCCTCCTCCGCCCCGACTACTGGACGAGCACGCCTCGCACCACCCCGAGCCTGGAGGGCCGTCCATGTCCACCGACGAACACGTCGCCCCGGCCGACGACGCCGCTGACGCCGGCGCCGCCGTCGACGACGCGGCCGACCGGGACGCCCCCGCCCGCTCGGCCTGGTCCGTGCTGCGCCCCCTGGTGCTGCGGCTGCACTTCTACGCCGGTGTCCTCGTCGCCCCGTTCCTGCTGATCGCGGCCACCACCGGACTGCTGTACGCGGGCTCCTACCAGGCCGAGAAGCTCGTCTACGGCCATGAGCTGCGCGTCCCGGCCGGTGACGCCAAGCTGCCCCTCTCCCGGCAGATCGACGCGGCCCGCAAGGCCCATCCGGAGGGCACGATCAGCGCGGTGCGCCCGTCGCCGGACGACACCGCCACCACCCGGGTCATGCTCTCCGGCGTGAAGGGGGTCGCCGAGGGCCACACCCGCGCCGTGTTCGTCGACCCGTACACCGCGAAGGTGCGCGGCGCGCTGGAGCAGTACGGCAGCACCGGCGCGCTGCCGCTGCGCACCTGGATCGACGAGTTCCACCGCGATCTCCACCTCGGTGAGAGCGGCCGCCTCTACAGCGAACTCGCCGCCAGCTGGCTGTGGGTGATCACCGGTGGCGGGCTGCTGCTCTGGTTCGCCCGCCGCCGTAACAAGCGTGCCGCCGACACCGCCGCCCCCACCACCGGCCGCCGCCGCACCCTGGCCCTGCACGGCGGCCTCGGCGTATGGGTGGCCGCGGGGCTGTTCTTCCTGTCCGCCACCGGGCTCACCTGGTCCACGTACGCCGGGGCGAACGTCACCGACCTGCGCGCCGCGGTCAACCAGTCCACCCCGGCCGTGGCCTCCGGGCTCACCGGTGAACACGCCGGTCACGGCGCCATGCCGGGGATGGACATGGGCGGTTCGGGCGGCGGGCACCAGAACACCGACGTCGGCTACGACACCGTGCTGAAGGCCGCCCGGGCGAAGGGCCTGGGCGACCCGGTGGAGATCGTGCCGCCGTCCGGCCCGAGCGCCGCGTACACGGTCAGCCAGATCCAGCGCAGCTGGCCGGAGAAGCAGGACGCGGTCGCCGTCGCCCCCGCCACCGGCGAGGTCACCGACACCGTGCGGTTCGCCGACTACCCGCTGCTGGCCAAGCTCAGCCGGTGGGGCATCGACCTCCACACCGGGATCCTCTTCGGCATCGTCAACCAACTCGCCCTCGCGGCCCTCGCCCTCTCCCTCATCCTGCTCATCGTGTGGGGCTACCGCATGTGGTGGCAGCGCGGCCGCACCGGCGCCTTCGGCCGCCCCCTCCCGCGCGGCGCCTGGCGGCAGGTGCCGGGGTACGTCCTGGCCCCGCTGGCCGTCGGGATCGCCGTGGTGGGCTACTACCTGCCGCTGCTGGGCATCCCGCTGGCCGCGTTCCTGGCCGTGGACATCGCGGCAGGCCGCATCGCCGCCCGGCGGGCCCGGCCCGCAGAGAAAGGGAAATACGGGCGGTGAGCGGGAGGAAACGCCGACGCAACACGAAACATCGAGGAAACACGTCCGTGCGCTGGTGGAAACGACCGGACGTGAACCTTCCCTGATGGCCATCGAGCACCCGTCGATGCGAGCCATGACGACTGGGAAGGTGACTTATCGACATGCCGACCGGATTCGATGCCGGCGACACCGCCTGGCTGCTGGCCAGCACCGCCCTCGTGCTGCTCATGACGCCGGGGCTCGCCCTGTTCTACGGCGGCATGGTGCGGGCCAAGAGCGCGCTGAACATGCTGATGATGAGCTTCGTCTCCATCGCCGTCGTCACCGTGGTCTGGCTGCTCGTCGGCTACAGCCTCGCGTTCGGCAAGGACCTCGGCGGCGCCGGGCTGCTCGGCGGCCTCGAATACGCGGGGATGCGCGGGATCGGCCCGACGGACCTGACCGGGTCGGTGCCGACGCTGCTCCACGCCGCCTTCCAGCTCACCTTCGCGATCATCACGGCCGCGCTGATCAGCGGGGCGATCGCGGACCGGGCCCGGTTCGGGGCGTGGGTGGCGTTCGTCGCGGTGTGGACGCTGCTCGTATACGTTCCGGTGGCGCACTGGGTGTTCGGGCCGGGCGGCTGGATCCTGGAGAAGCTCAAGGCGCTGGACTTCGCGGGCGGCACCGTCGTGGAAGTCAACTGCGGGGCCTCGGGGCTGGCGCTGGCGCTGCTGCTCGGGCCGCGGATCGGCTTCAAGAAGGAGGCCATGCGGCCGCACAACCTGCCGCTGGTGCTGCTCGGCGCCGGGCTGCTGTGGTTCGGCTGGTTCGGGTTCAACGCCGGGTCGGCGCTGGGGGCGAACGGCCTGGCGGCCGCCGCGTTCGTCAACACCCAGGCGGCGGGCTGCACCGGGCTGCTCGGCTGGCTCGTGGTCGAGAAGGTCCGCGACGGCCACGCCACCACCCTCGGCGCCGCGTCCGGCGCGGTCGCCGGGCTGGTCGCGATCACCCCGTCGTGCGGCTCCGTGGGCGTCGCCGGGGCGCTGCTGATCGGGCTCGCGGCCGGGGTGCTCTGCTCGTACGCGGTGGGCTGGAAGTTCCGCTTCGGCTACGACGATTCGCTCGACGTCGTCGGCGTCCACCTGGTGGCCGGGATCGTGGGCACCGTGCTGATCGGCGTGTTCGCCACCTCCGCGATGACCGACGGCCCCACCGGGCTGCTGTCCGGCGGCGGCGTGGGACAGCTGGGCAAGCAGATCGTGGCGGTGCTGGCGGTGGGCGCGTACGCGTTCGTCATGACGTACGGCATCGGGAAGCTCATCGACCGGACCATGGGCTTCCGGGCGTCGGAGGAGGACGAACGGTCCGGACTCGACCTCGCCGTCCACGCCGAGAGCGCCTATGATCACGGGGTTCTGGGCCACGGCGTGCCGCAGAACGCCGTCCACCGCCCGCCGCATCACCCGGACAGGACCCCCACCCCATGAAGCTGATCACGGCGATCGTCAAGCCGTTCAAGCTGGACGATGTGAAGACGGCGCTGCTGGAGATCGGTGTGCAGGGCCTCACCGTCACCGAGGCCAGCGGCTTCGGTCGGCAGCGCGGCCACACCGAGGTCTACCGCGGCGCCGAGTACCGCATCGACTTCGTGCCCAAGGCGCGCATCGAGGTGGTCGTGGAGGACGCCGAGGCCGACGCCGTCATGGACGCCATCGTGAACGCCGCCCGCACCGGGCGCATCGGCGACGGCAAGGTGTGGGCCGTCCCGGTCGACGACTTCGTGCGCGTCCGCACGGGGGAGCGGGGACCGGACGCGGTCTGACCCCCGCCCGCCCCGCCCCTCCCGCACGGGGGCGTTACGCCGCCGTCGCGGCCCGGTCCACCGCGTCCGCCCACCGCGCACCGGCGGCGATCGACTGCCGCCGGCCGCGCAGCACCTTGGGCGACACGCCCACGGCCAGCACCCCGGTCAGCCGGTCCCCGCGGCGGTACGCGGCCAGGAACGCCCCCTCGTCCAGGGAGCCTTCGACCACGACCACCTCGTCATGGCCCCGCAGATGGCCGTACGCCTGGATCCGCAGCCCGTACTGGTCCGACCAGAAGTACGGCACCGGCTGATACGGCCGCCGCGCCTCCGGCGCCGGGGCGAGCAGATTGCGGGCCGCCGCCACGCCCTGCTCGGTGGCGTTCGTACGGTGCTCGATCCGCATCGCCGTCCCGAACAGCGGGTTGTGCCAGCACGCGACGTCCCCCGCGCCATACACACCGGGCGCGGCGGCGCTGAACTCGTCGCACTCCAGCCCGTTGCCCAACGCGAGGCCGCTGCCCTCCAGCCACTCGGTGTTGGGCACCGAACCGACCGCGACCAGCACCTCGTCCGCCGCGACCAGCCCGCCGTCCGCCAGCCGCACCCCGCCGCCGGTCACCTCCGCCACCGTGACCCCGGTGCGCAGGTCCACGCCGTGGTCGAGGTGCGCCCGCGACAGCACCCGGCCGACGTCCTCGCCGACCGCGGGCGCCAGCGGCACCGGCGCCGGTTCCAGCAGGGTGACCTCCGCGCCCAGTCCGCGCGCGACGGCGGCGGCCTCGGCGCCGAGGAACCCGGCGCCGACGACCACCAGCCGCGTCCCCGCCGTCAGCCGGTCCCTTAAGCCCAGCGCGTCGTCCAGGGTGCGCAGCACATGGCAGCCCCGCTGATCGCCGGGCAGCCGTCGTGGCCGTACACCGGTGGCGACGACCAGCCCGTCGTACGGCACCTCGGCCCCGTCGGCGAGCGCGACCGTACGCCCGGCCGGGTCGAGCCCGGTCGCGGCGGTACCGAGCCGCAGGTCGAGCCCGAGCGCGTCCAGCTGGTCCCGGCCGCGCAGCGGCAGCCGTCCGGCGTCCCACCGCCCGTCGAGGATCTGCTTGGACAGCGGCGGCCGGTCGTACGGGGGGTGGGGTTCGTCGCCGACGAGGGTGAGGGTGCCGTCGTAACCCTGCCGGCGCAGTGTCTCCGCCGCCGCGAGCCCGGCGGCGGAGGCGCCGACCACGACGACGCGTCTCACTCCTCCTCCACCACCCGGATCGCCGCCGCCGGGCAGATCATCGCGGACTCCCGTACGTCGTCGTGGAGTTCGGCGCCGGGCCTCTCGTCCAGCAGCACGACCAATCCGTCCTCGTCCCGCTGGTCGAACACATCGGGTGCGATCATCACGCACTGTCCGGACGCGACACACTTGGGAACATCGACTTCCACTCGCATGGTGACTCCCTTGTCTCCTTCGCTCACGCGTCCCAGGTGACGGGCAGTTCGTAGACGCCGTACACCAGGCCGTCGTGCTTGTACGGCAGTTGCCCGGCGCCGGTGGCCAGCCGCAGGGTGGGGATGCGGCGGTAGAGCGTGCCGTAGACGACCTGGAGCTCCACCCGGGCGAGCGGCTGGCCCAGGCACTGGTGGACGCCGAAGCCGAACGCCATGTGGCGGCGGGCGTCGCGGCCGATGTCCAGCCGGTCGGGCTCGGGGAACAGCTCAGGGTCCCGGTTGCCGGTGCCGGAGTAGACGATGATGCCGTCCCCCGCGCGGATGGTCTCGCCGCCGACCTCGATATCTTCCAGCGCGACCCGGCCCCGCCCATTGTGCACGATCGTCAGATAGCGCAGCAGCTCCTCCACCGCCTTGGCGACCACCTTCGGGTCGTCGGTCTCCCGCAGGACGGCGAGCTGGTCGGGGTTCTCCAGCAGGGCGACGGTGCCGAGGGCGATCATGTTGGCCGTGGTCTCATGACCGGCGATCAGCAGCAGGACGCCCATGGTGGCGGCCTCGCGCCGGGTCAGCTCACCGCTGCTGACCCGGGTGGCCAGCTCGGAGAGCATGTCCTCGGCGGGCTCGGCGAGTTTGACCCCGATCAGCTCGTCCAGATAGTCGGTCAGCGCGTCGCTGGCGCTGATCATGTCCTCGGCCGACGAGTAACGGTTGATCATGAGCGAGCTCTTCTCCTGGAAGAACTCGTGGTCCTCGTACGGCACCCCGAGGAGCGTGCAGATCACCAGGGACGGCAGCGGCAGCGCGAGCGTGCGCACCAGATCGGCCGGGGCGGGCCCGGCCAGCATCGTGTCGATCAGATCGTCGGTGATCTTCTGGATGGTGGGCCGCAGCGCCTCGACCCGCTTGATGGCGAACGGGGCGGTCACCATGCGGCGGATCCGCGCGTGCTCGGGGTCGTCCATGCCGATGAAGGAACGCCGCCGCTCGGCGTTCTCGCGGAAACCCGCGCTCGGATGCGGAAAGCCGGGCAGCGTGGACTGGGAGCTGACGCGCGGGTCGGCGAGCAGGGCGCGCCCGTCGGCGTACCCGGTCACCAGCCACGGCGTGCTGCCGTCCCACATCCGCACCTTCGCGACGGGCCGTTCGGCGTGCAGCGCCTGCGCGGTGGGCGGCGGGTCGAAGGGGCATCCGGACGCCCGCGGCATCGGGTACGCCGGGATCGGCTCGTCGGAATGGGGCGTGGTCTCTGCCAGCGTCTCGGTCATGTCTCTCCTCGGGTGGGGGATTCCGACAGGAGCGGAGCGTGAACCTGTGTGCACCGGGGACGTGATGACCAGCGAACCCCGCCGACCTGACGCCGCCCGGTCAGTTGCCTGACGAAACCCTGACTGTGGGCAAGGCCACAGTGACCGTCGTACCGCGGTCGGGCGCGCTGCTCACGGCCACCTCGCCGCCGTGCAGGTCGACCACCCGCCGCACGATGGTCAATCCCAGCCCGCCGCCTCCGCCGCCTGGTTCGCCGTGGCCGTCCTGTTGGTACGGCGTGGTCAGCCGGGCGATCGCCCGCGGGTCCATGCCCGGGCCCCGGTCGCCGACCGACAGTTCGACCCGCGGCTTCCCGCCGGGCCCGCCCACCGGGCCGCGCACGGCCACCGTCACCGGGGAACCGGCGGGGGTGTGCTGGAGCGCGTTGCCCAGCAGATTGCGGACGGCGTGCCGCAGCAGCCGGGCATCGGCGACGAGCGTCGCCGGGCCGGAGTCCTCCCGGGCGATGGGGCGTTCGGGATCGAGCAGCCCCAGGTCCGCGACCGCCTCGTCGGCCACGTCCCGCAGATCCACCGGCTCCAGGTGCGGCGGCCGTTCCCAGGTGGCGTGCGCACGGGGGAACACCCGCTGGATCCCCTCGTACATGTGGTCGGCCTCGTCCTGGATCCGCCGCAGGGCGCGCACCATCAGCTCGGGGTCGTCGCTGAGCCCCTGGAGCGGGAGTTCGGCCCAGCCGCGGATGGTCGTCAGGGAGGTGCGCAGCTCGTGCAGCAGCACCTCCACCCGCTGCTGCCGCTCGTCCCCGTGCGGGCCGTCGCTCATGCGGTCGCTCATGCGGTCGTTCATGCGGTCGTTCATCCGGCGGTGAGCCGGCCGAGCCAGTAGCCGAAGCCACGGCGGGTGTGGATCAGCGCCGGTTCCGCCTCGTCGACCTTGTGCCGCAGCCGGGAGATCAGCTTCTCGATGGCGTTGTCCCCGTAAGCCCGGTGGTCCTTGAACCACAGATGCTCGCCGATCTGCTCCTTGGACACCACCCGCCCGGCGTTGACCAGCAGATAGCGCAGCAGCCGGTACTCGGCCGGGGTGAGGTCCAGCGCGCGGCGGCCCCGCCGGGCCTGCCGGGTCGTATCGTCCAGCACCAGATCCGCGTACCGCGGCGGCTCCTCCGCCCGCACCCCGCGCCGCCGCCCGCGCAGCAGCACCTGCACCCGGGCCAGCACCTCGGCGATCCGGAACGGCTTGGTCACGTAGTCGTTCGCGCCGATGCCCAGCCCCGTGACCAGCGAATCCAGCGAGTCGCGTGCGGTGAGGAAGAGAACGGGCGGATGGTCCTCGTCCGCGGCCACCAGCCGCCGGCACACCGTGAACCCGTCCACATCGGGCAGCATCACATCCAGGATCACCAGATCCGGCCGCTCCCGCCCCACCCGGTCCAGCGCCTCACCCCCGGTGGCCGCGGTGCCGACCTGATACCCGGCCAGCTCCAGGGTGGTCGAGAGCAGTTCGGCGATCCTGGACTCGTCGTCCACGACCAGAATGCGCTGCCCGTCCCCGCGGGCGGGCACCGGCTTCTCGCTGACACTCCCGTACACGAGAAGACCCTAGTTGAACCGCCCGTTCCACGGCACCGGTGCCCCGACCCCCACCGACGACTTCAGGACAGGGGCGCGTATGCCCCCAGTTCGGTGGACCCTTGTCGGACGGTGCGGTCAGAATGGCGGGATGCGCCGCATTGTCGTCATCGACGCCCCCTCCAACCTCGGCCTCCGGCCGCCCCGGGAAGGGACCGTGCCCGGGTGTTACAAGCTGGCGGGCGCGCTGCGGGAGCAGCGGGTGCTGGAGCGGCTCGGGACGGTCGAGGGTGGCGTCGTCGTGCCGCCCCGCTATGACCGCGGCGACTGGCGCGAGGGCGACGGCGTGTTCAACGCCGAGGCCATCGCGACGTACACCCGCAAGCTCGCCGACCGGGTCGAACGCCACGTCCGGGCGGGGGACTTCCCGCTCGTGCTGGGCGGGGACTGTTCCATCCAGCTCGGCGCCTCGGTGGCGCTCCGCCGCATCGGGCGGTACGGACTCGCCGTCATCGACGGCTCCTCGGACTTCCGGCACCCCGGGAACTCCGACCGGATCGGCGCGGCGGGCGGCGAGGAGCTGGCCCTCGCGACCGGCCGGGGCCAGGCGGACCTGACGGACATCGAAGGACTCCGCCCGTACCTGAAGGACGAGGACGTCCAGCTCCTGGGGATCCGGGAGTACGACACGGAACGGGCCGAGCTGACCGCGCTGAAGATCGCGAACATGACGGTCGAGGAGATCCGGAAGCGGGGCGCCGAGGAAGCCGCGGACACGGTCCTGCGGAGCCTCGAAGCGCCCGCGACCGAAGGCTTCTGGGTACATCTGGACGCGGACGTGCTGGACCCGTCCGTCATGCCCGCCGTCGACAGCCCCGACCCCGGCGGGCTGCTGCCCGAGGAGCTTGCCCCGCTGCTGCGGGGCCTGGTGCGGTCGGAGCGCTGCGTGGGCCTCAACCTCACCATCTACGACCCCGACCTCGACCCCGACGGCGCCTGCGCGGCCCTCCTCGCCGACCTGCTGGAGTCGGCCTTCCCTCACGGCTGACCCCGCGATCAGCCGTGGGCGGGGTGGCGCTTCAGCCCTGCTTGGGCGCGGCCTGCTGGACGACCTCGAAGGACCAGTCTCAACGGCTGGGCCGCCACCGTTGGATCGTGGAGCGGACGGTGGCCTGGCTGTCCGGGGGCCGCTGGGCTTGCACCGCCCCTACGAACGCAAAGCCGATCGTTCCTGGCCTTCGCCAGCATCTCGGCAGCCCTCATCTGCTACCGCCGATTCACTCACCAGCGAACACGCTCGTCAAAAGAGAGCCCGACGCGATGGTGCGGCACCACCGGCCGGGCGATGAGTTTCGTGGATGTCGGAAGTCCACAGACGTGGGTTGCAGCTATTCGGCCGACCCTTGCTGGGGGCTACGTCCCTGGGATGCGAGAGAAGGGAAGAGCAGTATGTCGGTGATCGTGGCCGGTAAGTTGTATGTGGATCCCAAGGACAGGGACCGCTTCATCGAGGGGTGCCACTCCATCATGGAGGCGGCCCGCAGTCGCCCAGGCTGCCTCGACTTGTCCATCTCGCCCGACCCGATCGAGCCGGGCCGCGTGAACAACTTCGAGCACTGGGAGTCGCAGGAGGCCCTCGACGCCTTCCGAGCGGTGGCGCCGCGCCCCTCCGTATCCGTCGACATCAAGGGCGACCAGGTACTCAAGCACGAGATCTCGCATACCGGGCCGCCCTTCGACTGATGAATTCCTCCGCAGGTATGGCCCTCGCCTGTAGGGCAATCGTCTGGCGAGGGCGTTGTGATGATCCGGCAGCCACCACGGGGCGAGCCTCCAAGAACAGGGGGCCGGTCGGTGGCGAACGCGGGCAGGACCACAGACCCGCCCGATTCGCCGGACCGGCGTAAGGCTCCCTACCGATCCTCTGAAGCCGATGGAGACATCGGCGTGGCCACCGTGTCAGTGCTCCTGGTGCGTCGAGCGGTCGAAGTTGTACACGACCTACGGCGACGCGTGAAAACACAGCACCGCGAGCCCTCTGGCAGAGGTTCAGAGGGTTCGCGACGTGTGCAGGGCCAGTGTCAGCCCTGCTTCGGGGCGGCCTGCTGCACGACCTCGAAGGACCACAGCGTGGAGCCGACGGCGGCGGGCTTCTGCTGCGGGGCGTCCTCGCCGCCGCGGTGGTGGGCCGCCTTCATCGGGCCCTCGATCCAACTCGACGCCTCCACCACCCTGCGCCACATCGGCCGGTATGGACTCGCCGTCATCGACGGCCCCTCGGACTTCCGGCACCCCGGGAACTCCGACCGCATCGGCGTGGCGGCGTGGCCCATTAGCCACCCGCGGTGTCGCCGTGGTTTCAGGCCTCGTCCAGATGTGGAAGGCGCTTACTGAGCCAAGCGATGAAGTCGGTTCTGGGGGTCAGTCTGCCCAGTAGTCGGACAGCATCTCCCCGGGCCAAGCCGGCTGGCGAACTTCGCCACGCGGTCCCATCTCCTTGAAGTACGGGGCGAGATCGTAGATCGGGCTTCCGTCGACCGCGTCCAGGTCCGTGACGTGGAGGTCGAGACCGTCAGCCTTGAGTAGCCGTGGGAAGGACTGGGCGAGCTGGTTCGGGCGTCGGTGGTTGCGGTGTACGAACGTGCCGGTCGCTGGCCACCGAGGGTTGTTCCGGGGGCTCCGTGCGTGCAAGGCGACGTCACCGGGCGAGGCCAGGTGGAAATGCCAGACCACCACGAGGTGAGAGAACTCCTCCAGGCCTTGAACGACCTCGTCGGGGAAGTCTGGGTTCAGGCGGATGATCGCCGTCCCGGTCCAGCGGTCGTCAG
Source organism: Streptomyces sp. BRA346 (assembly GCF_052851135.1). NCBI lineage: Bacteria > Bacillati > Actinomycetota > Actinomycetes > Kitasatosporales > Streptomycetaceae > Streptomyces > Streptomyces sp. BRA346. Next base: position 112,489 of record NZ_JAIWIH010000039.1, read on the forward strand.
TTGGTTCTGTGCGCCCGCCGACGACTGTGCCGATGGGCTTGATCTCCAGCGACTTCATGTGCTTCCCCTTGATCGCGTGGCCACGATGTCGTCAATCTACTCGGGCCAAGTACGAGGCGGCCCGCGTGTCCAGCTCGGCGACAACGGGGATTCCACGACGCCGGTATGGCGAGAGCAGTTTGCGCACGTCGTGGACCGCCTGCCTGGCCCGCCCGGAGTAGATGCCCTCTTCCATGGCGTCGAGGAGCCCGCTCCAGGTGGCGCAAGCCTCCTCGACGCTTCTGTTGGCGATCTGTGTGGCTCCCAGGTAGCCGAGTGTGACCGCATGAGTGCGGCGAAAGGCGGCCCCTCGGGTGCGGATGCTCTGACGGAACTGACGGATGGCTCCCTCACGGTCGCCGCAGTCGCGCAAGGTGCATGCGGTCTCGTGAGCCAGCGCCGCGCCTGAGAAAAAGAAGGTGCGGTGCGGTTCGTGGATGCTGTCCCGAGCCGAGGCAAGGTCGTCCTCGGCTTTGAGCAACGCCTGTGCTGCGGCCCGCTGCTGGCCGTTTGCGGCGAGGCCACGAGCATGCACGACCCCGAGGAGGGCGCGCTCCCTCGGGGTAGCCGCAGCGTACCGCTGGCCTTCCACGGAGGCTGTGGACAGCTCCAGGGATTCTTTGAAGAACCCCAGGTCAAGAGCTTGATGAGCCATGGCGCGCAGAATGTGACCGACCAAGGGAGGATTATCCGCCCGCGCAGCGAGTTTGGCTGCCAGGACGAAGTACCGCTGCGCAACGGCGTGCTCCGCGTTGTCAAACGCCATCCAGGCGGACAGGTAGGCCAGCTCGCCGGCTGCCGAGAACATATCGCGCCTGACCTGATCACTGGAGAACTTGCCTCGGAGGAAGTCAGCGACATCAGAGTGCAGGTACTGCACGACCGCCTTGCGGCCGTGGCCGCCACCGCGCTGCTGGTCCATGCGGGAGAAGGCCACCGTCAGCTCTTCGACCATGGTTACGTCCCCGCGCCCCACCTGCTGCTGCCGCGGTGTTGGCTGTTGCGGCGTCTGGGTCATCGCCTGCCACCATCGCTCTCCGGGCAGGGCGAGCGGAGCCACGGAGTACACAGCGCCGCTTATGAGCTTTCGGCGGTCCGCGTCCAAGTCCATCCTCCCCAGGTCGGTCAGAACGATCAGAGGGTCGACATCCCAATCCAGCGTTCCCTGCGCCGGCGCATGGGGGTTAGCGAACCCGAGCTCATCTGGCGTGATGGCACGCTTCAATCGCCGAGACAGTGCCTGGCACAAGATAGCGGGCGCTGCGCCGGACGGTTCCGTCCCGCCCACCCACATGCTGACGTGCGACCGCCCGATGCTCGCGTAGTCGAGCAGCTTGCTCTCCTGGGCCACCCTGTTGAACGCGCTCGCGGCCTGCGCCCGTGACCAGCCCGCCTCTTCAAGTAACTCGGCGAGTCGTTCGTTCCTTCTGCGTGCCATGGCGGGAACCCCTGCACTCAAACGATCTTTGACCATTTTGGCCAACGTGGGCTGTCCTAGCTCTGACCTCAGCTGGTGAAGTCACCGTAGTCGCAGCACTCGTACCCGGCACGCAGACGCCGGAGGTTCACCCGCTCGCGGGGCGACCAAAGGAAATGATCTTTGATCGCTTTGACCACCCGTCGGTCCTTGACCCCGTTCCCACCATGCCCCGAACGCGGTTCGCTCTACGTGTCCACCACGTGAACGTTGGCAATGTTGGTTCGGTTTCCGACTCAACGGTCCCACGTCGCGCTGTCTGTCTGAGCCGCGGAGGAGCGAGGTATGGCTGTCACTACCGCAAGGGGCGCGGAGATCCTTGCGGAGCGGAGCCTTGGGAGCGTCGCCGGGCCTCTGCCCACAGTGCTCGAAGACCTGACGCTGACCATCACACGTCCCTCTGCGCGGGGCCACATGGACGTGGCGGTCGTCGCAGGCGCCTGGGTCGGATACCTACGCCGGATCGGGGCCGCCAAGCTCAAATACTGGGACCTCTCGACCGATCTCGATGACGCTGTGCTGCTGATCAGTGAACTGGTCACCAACGCCTTGAAGCACGGGAAGGGCCCCGAAGTCGGGTTTCGATTGATCGTCGGTACCGACCGGAACACCGACCTGGTCGTGATGGAGGTCGACGACGGCTCGTCGGGTCGGCCGGAGGTCCACGACGCGAAACCTGACGCGGAGAGCGGCCGTGGGATGTTCCTCGTCGCTTCCATCGCGAACTCGTGGGGGGTTAGTGAGGACGGGACGAAGACCTGGTGCGCCCTCACGGCGCCCGCATCGGTAAGGGGCGCTCTGTGAGCAACTTCGATGGCGATGCCTTCCGTGTTGTCTCGTGGAACGTCGAGCGCAACGGCGCCGGTTGTGGCGGCTCGGACGAACGCTGGCACCTGGCCATGGATGTCCTGGCCGCCCTTAGGCCGCACGTGCTGCTTCGCCAGGAGTTGAAGCGTGCCGACATGCACGGAGGGCGAGCGTTGTGGGCGGAAGCGGCGCGCCTCGGCGGCCACACTCCGTTCCTCGCCGAAGCAGGTCGGGAATCCGCCAACCAGACTGGCGTGTACATCGACCGTGATCTGTGCCAGCCAGTCGAGTTCCACCAGTACACCGCTGGCATGTGGCACCCGGTCTGCAACCCGGTGGTGCGCATCAAGGGAGCCCCGGGGAAGCTGTCTTTGGCCTCGTTCCATCTGTCGTTCTTCTGCCCGGATCAGCGTGCGAGTGAGGCCCGGCGGCTGACCACGCTCGGCGGGCCGGGCAAAGCGGCGATTATCGGTGGTGATTGCAACTCTAATCCGCACCGGTCGGACGACGAGAAGGCTCCGCTGCCCGTCTGGAGCAAGATCGATGACCGTGCCCACTTCGAGCACCGTACGTTCGAGCGGAACGGAGAGCGTGTGTCCGACACCCGGCCGGACGAAATCCTGGCGGGCGAACGTGATCGGCGCCCACCGGTCTTCAAAGAGCTGGGGCACTACGCAGCCACCGTGCTCGACCAGCCGGAAGCCCTCGCTCCCACCTCCTCGCTGTGGCGCGAGGACCAGGGTCCGATGCGCCGGATCGACCGCATCTACGCGACGCCGCAGGTCGCACAGGCCCTCACACGGCTGGAGGCCATCGTCAACGACGACGTACGCGAGGCGTCCGACCACTGCCCCGTCATGGCCACCTTCAGCCTCTCGCGCCTGCGCCGCGTTCTTGCGCCGGACGCTCGGACGGCCGCATGACCAAGAGACGACCGCCCCGGCGAACCGGCTGCTTTCGGCCCGGTTCATCGAGGCGGCTCAAGCCCCGTTCCGGGACAAGGCGCTGACGTGCTCCCGCACGGTCGGTGCCGACCGCCGGTCCGGTCTGGCCGGGAACCGCTTGGATGGAGTAGCCGGTTGCCTACGCTCCGTCCGGCGTAACCGGGTCATCTGCAACACCACGCGTAACTCAACAAGAAGGGTGTTAACCGATGAGTGCAAGCACGGTGCAGGACAAGACCCAGGTGATGGACACCCCCGAGGTGGTGAGCGGAGCCGTACAGGATCCGTTCGACCTCGATGTGGACGTCTTGGAGCGGGACGGTGGGACCGTCCCGCTGATCACGCTGACCGACGACGGCTGCAAGCCCTCGTGCCCGGCCTCCTGCGCCACGAACGTGGCCTGACCGTCGTGGCACTTGGTGCTGGCCCGCGCGGAAACACGCGGGCCAGCACCACCCACAGGGACCTCACAGCGACGGGAATCGAGTGGTGGGTAGTAATCAGCGGCTGTACCGGTGCGCCGACACCGTGTTGTTGAGGGCAAGCGCCCAGGCGGACGTTGCGCTGCCTGAGTGGCCCGACATGCCTGTCGATACACCTGCGCACGCTGCAACTTGGACGGCGTGGCTGCGGAAAGTCGGGAAGCAGGAAGTGGTCGTCGATGCAATCGAGCAGGCCAGCCCGGGCCTCGCGCGACAGGTCGATGCCGTGCTTACGGCTGGCGAGGTGAATGTCCGCCAGGTGCGGCGTACCGCGTTGTCGGTCGCCCGGTACGTACAACGACTCACCGGCAGAAGTACCCCAGCCGGTCTGTTCGCTGGTATCTCCGTTGCATCCTTCGGCTCCGAAGCGGCTGTGCGGTTCGGAACCCGCCATCGGCCCGTTGTCAGGGCCGACGCCTCATGGCTGGTGCCTGTCGTCACTGAACTGGAGTCCTGCCGCAGGTTACTCGCCCGGCTGCCGGTGATGGTGAATACCACTGCCTTCGTGCGCGGTGATCGCCTCGTGGTGCCTCACCCGCCACCGGACAGTGGGACCGGCCCGGCCCTGGCAGAGGTGTCCGTCCGCAACACGCAAGCCGTCCGAACGACGGTGGCACACGCCCAGTCGCCCATTCGATTCGACGCCCTCGTCGACAAGCTCGCATCCGAGTTCCCTGCGACACCGGCCTCGACCATCGACCAGATGCTCGCAGGAATGGTCAAGCAACACATTCTCATCACCGCACTGCACGCGCACTCGGGGATCCATGACGCCTTCGGACACGTCATGGAACAACTGGACATCGCAGGCGCTGAGGGCATCGCCGAGGTAGCACACCTGGTCAGCAGGCTGCACGAGGTCCACAAGATGCTCGACCTCCACAACGAGGCCCGTACGCCCTCGGATGCCCGGACACTCCGCTCGGCGACGACCGAGCGTATGACGGCTCTGGCGCCAGCCGTGAAGCGGCCACTGGCGGTGGATCTCCTGACGGACTGCTCGCTCGTCCTGCCGCACCAAGTGGCGAACGAGGCAGAAGCCGCTGCCCACGCGCTCACGCGCTTGAGCTCCTATCCGTCCGGCACCCCAGCCTGGGCGGACTACTTCACACGCTTCTTCGCGCGGTACGGAGTCGGCTCGCCGGTTCCACTGTTGGACCTCGTGGACCCCGACGTGGGGCTTGGCATGCCCGCCGGCTACCTGGGCAGTGACCCGGAGCCGCCCGAGCCCGTCTCCGCCCGCCACCGGCGGCTCCTCGCCATGGCACAGGCTGCGGCACTGGACGGGCGCCGCGAAATCGTGCTGGACGAACGGCTCGTGGACGAACTCGCCATGGCCGCCCCGGACACGGTTCAGGTTCCTCCTCACCTGGAGCTGTGCTTCCAGCTTCAGGCCCCGTCACTTGCCGCGCTGGGCCGCGGGGAATTCGATCTGTGCGTGGTCAGCGCATCCCGCGCCGCTGGCACCATGTCCGGCCGCTTCCTCGACCTCCTGGAGCCGCCGGACCGGGACCGGGCGACCACCGTGTTCGACCAGTTCGCGGCCACCGACCCCGAGGTGCTGCCGGTGCAGGTCTCCTCCCCGCCGCTTGACCCCAAGAACGCCCACGTCACGCGGGCCCCCGACCTGCTGCCCGCCCTCATCAGTATTGCCGAGCACCGCCCGCCGGACGACCACGTGATCTCTCTGGACGACTTGGCGGTGCAGTGCACCAAGGACCGGCTGTTCCTGGTCTCGCTCTCGCGCGGGCGCCGACTGTCGCCGACGATGCTGCATGCCTTGGATCTGCGGGCCCATACTCCACCACTGGCCCGGTTCATCGTCGAGGTGGCCAAGGCGCAGCAGGCGGTGGTCACCGGGTTCGACTGGGGCCCCGCCCGTCACCTGCCGTACCTGCCGCGCCTGCGCTACGGTCGCACCATCGTGGCCCCCGCCTGCTGGCTCCTGGAGTCCAGCGAGCTACCCGGCCGCGATGCCTCATGGGTGGAATGGAGCGAGGCGGTAGCCGAGTGGCGGGAGCGGCGGGGCCTTCCGTCCACTGTCTTCATCACCGAGGGCGACCACCGCCTGAAGCTCGACCTCGACCAGGCCGCCCATCTCCTGTTGCTGCGAGAGCACCTCGCCACTGCTGAGTCCGCCGTTCTCACCGAGGCCCCGGCAGCCCCCGCCCACGGCTGGTTCGGCGGACGCCCCCATGAGATCGTGACCACGTTGACAGCCAGGCGAGCGTCAACGCCTCCACTCTCAACGACCGGCCGACGCATGCCAGTCGAGCGCGGTCACGGCCATTTGCCCGGCGCGCCGCCCTGGCTGCACGCCAAGCTATATGGGCACCCCGAGCGGCTTCCTCACCTCGTGGCCCAGTACCTGCCGGAGCTGTTCGCCGCGTGGGAAGCGCCATTACGGTGGTGGTTCACGCGATTCCGTGATCCTCAGTGGCACATGCGGTTGCGGATCGCCGTCGCGGACGCGGCCGAGTTCGGCATTGCGGCGCAGCGCATCAGCACGTGGGCCAGCGATCTGCGTCGCCAGGGTTTGCTGAGCGATATGCAGTTCGCGAGCAGCTTGCCGGAGACCGGACGCTGGGGGAGCGGATCGGCGATGGACGCCGCCGAGAATGTCTTCGCCGCCGACTCCGTCGCCTTGGTCGCCCAGTTCGCAGCCCCAAAGCGACCGCACGCGCAGGCCCTGGCCGCCGTCAACTTCGTCTCGATCGCGTGCGACTTCACCGGCAGCACCGAGGCTGGCATGGCATGGCTGCTCGACCAGCCCCGCGGTGACGCCTCCCGGCGCCTGGATCGCACGCTGCTCAAGACCGCCGTGCGCCTGGCCGACCCGGCTGACGGTTGGGCTGCCTTGAAGGCAGCACCGGGTGGCATGAGCATCGCCAATGCTTGGTCCGCCCGCAGTCAGGCCCTGGCCGACTACCGCGAGGAGTTGACCCGTGTGGAGGAGGTGCCGGCGGACTCGGTCCTCGATTCACTCCTGCACGCCCACCACATTCGGGCTGTGGGGATTGACAGCGACGGCGAGGACACCTGCCGTCGTCTCGCCCGCGCTGCTGCCCTGTCTTGGCGGGCCCGTCGCTCAGGAGAGAGGGGATGACCATGAACCGGGAAGCGGCCGAACTGACCGCCGCCGCTGTCGCCGACCGACTGGCCAATCCGTCCGCCGCCCAGAAGCTCGGTCTTCCGCAGGGCTGGCACCGGCAGTCTCTCGCCCACGGTGCGGTAGGAGTCGCGCTGTTGCACGTTGAGCGTGCCCGCGCGGGCCTGGGGCCCTGGCAGCGCGCCCACGACTGGCTTGCCTACGCCGCCGCAGGCCAGGTCGAGTCCTGGGAGGACAGCCATCTCCACTACGGCGTTCCGGCGGTCGCCTTCGCCCTGAACGCCGCAGCCGACCGGCCAGGCCAGTACGCCCGTGCCCTGGACACCTTGGATCGCAACATCGCGAAGACGACGCGGCGCCGCCTGGAACGTGCCCACGCCCGGATGAACGCTGGCGTCGCGCGTCCAGCTCTCGCCGAGTTCGACAGCATTCGGGGACTGTCCGGTATCGGCGCGTACCTGTTGAGACGCCAAGCGGACACCGACCTCTTGCGCGACGTCCTCACCTACCTGGTGCGCCTGACCGAGCCGGTGAAAGAGGACGGCGAGTTGTTGCCCGGTTGGTGGAGCGATCTGGCCCCCTCCGGCCAGCCCTCACCGGATTACCCGGCAGGACACGCCAACAACGGCATGGCCCACGGCATCGCCGGTCCGCTCGCTCTGCTCGCCATCGCCGCCCGCAACGACATCTTCGTGAGCGGCCACCTCAACGCGATCCAACGGATTTGTGCCTGGTTCGATCGCTGGCGGCAGGAGAGCGCGGCCGGTCCCTGGTGGCCCGCCCTGGTCACACGCGCCCAGTACCGCGGCGAGCAGCCGCTCGCCGCCGAGCCGTCCAGACCCTCCTGGTGCTACGGCACTGCGGGGCACGCCCGGTCTCAGCAGCTCGCTGCCCTGGCGGTCGGCGACACCTCACGCCAGCAGGCAGCGGAAAGCGCGCTGACAACGGCACTCACCAATCGCGAGCAGCTCGCTGCAACGTCCGATAGGAGCCTGTGCCACGGGTACGCCGGCATGGCCCACATCGCCGCGCAGGCAGCCGCCGACGCGCTCACCCCGGACGTCGCTGTTTGTATCCCCCAGCTCCTCGACGTGATCGGCGCCGACCCGGACGTGGTGGCCATTTCCCTCACGCAGGCCGTTGGCGGTGACATCGGGCTTCTGGAGGGAGGAGCCGGAGTCGCGCTGGCTCTCCTCGCGGTCGCAACCGGTGCTCCGCTCTCCGGCTGGGACGCATTCCTCCTGATCAACTGACGACTCCAGGGAAGGCAGCGCCATGCAGACCACGCAGGAGTGGCCGCAGTACGGCATCGAGTGCGCTGATCGGCACGCCGCCGAGCAGGTGGCAGCCGAACGCCTCAACCCCGAGCTGGCGACCTTGGTCGCCGACGGCGCGATCACCTCTTGGTGGTTCATCCGCAAGCCGCCCGGCCTGCGGCTCCGCTACCTCCCTGCCGACGGCCGCGCCCACCGACAGCTCAAGGCCCTCTTCGATGCCCTGACCGCTGAGGGGCGGATCATCCGATGGACCCCGGGCATCTACGAACCGGAAGTCCACGCCTTCGGAGGACCCGCCGGTATGGACGTCGCACACCACCTGTTCCAGCACGACAGCCGCAACATCCTCGACTATCTGGCCCGGTCGCAATCTGCCGCCGGAGCCGTACTCGGGCGGCGCGAGTTGGGAATCCTGCTGTTCAGCGTGCTTATGCGGGGCGCCAGGTTGGACTGGTACGAGCAGGGCGACGTATGGGCCCGGGTTGCCGACGAGCGACCGGCCAGGAGTTCGGGGCCTGGCTCCGAGCGGCTGAGGAAGGCCGTACATCGGTTGATGACCGTCGACGCCGGGCCGACCAGCAGTTTGGTCAACGGAGGGCCACTAGCGGCGCTCACCGACTGGGTCACATGGTTCGAGCACGCCGGGCAGCAACTCGTGGATCTGGACCGACGCGGAGTCCTGGAGCGCGGACTCCGCGCGATCATCGCCCACCACGTGATCTTCCAATGGAACCGTCTGGGCCTGTCGGCCGCAGACCAAAGCACCTTGTCAACCCTGGCAAAAGAGATCGTCATGGGAACGAGGGAAGGCGCCGCGTCGGCGCCGGAGACCAGCACCGCAAGCACTAACTTCAACGAAGTGAGCACTCAGATGACCGATGAGCCCCGTACCGCCGAAAGCCTGCGCGAGGAGCTGGCAGACCAGCTTCGCCAACAGGGAACGGTGACTACTGATTCGGTGGACGCGGCGGTACGGACCGTGCCCCGTGACATTTTCGTGCGCCAATTCAAGCCCGATGCTTCTCTGGAAGAGTCGTACGCCGACCAGCCCGTCCACACGAAGTTCAACGACTCAGGCGAGTCCATCAGCGCGGTGTCCCAGCCGACGGTGAATGCGCTGATGCTCGAACTCATCGATGCACGAAAGGGCCACAAAATTCAGGAGGCGGGCGCGGGCAGCGGCCTGTTCGCCTCCTACTTGGGGCATCTGGTCGGTCCCGAGGGACACGTCATCACGCTCGACGTCGACCAGGACCTTGTCGACGGGGCCCGCGCCGCCGTCGAGAAGGCCGGCGTGAACAACGTGCGCGTCATCCTCGGTGACGGTGCGGTCGGCCACCCCGACGGAGCCCCCTACGACCGGATCGTGGCGACCGTCGGTGCCCACGGCATCCCCCAGGCGTGGCTGGACCAACTCACCCCCGACGGCCGCCTGGTCGTACCGATGCGGCTGCGCGGCAGCGTCTCGCGCGCCGTCGCCTTCGAGCGTGACGAAACCGGCCGCTGGCGAAGCGTCCGCAGCGAGATGTGCACGTTCATGCCCCTGCGAGCGGGAGTGGCCGATGACCCTCGCCGCGTCGTCTCGCTGACCGACGACGGCTCCGTCAAGCTTCAGTTCAACGGGGAGCAGCAGGCGGACGAGGCGGCGCTGCAAGGAGTGCTCGAACGCCCGGGCACCGAGGCATGGTCGGGCGTGAGGTTCCGGGGGCCGGAGTCCCCGGAGTTCATGTGGCTGTGGCTGTCCTGCCGTCTGGACAACGCCTTGAGCCGGATGGAAGTCGATCGTCAGTCACCCGCTGCCAGCAAGCTCGACCCCATGTTCCGCCCCATGGCCGTGGCAGAGCAGGGCGACCTCGCCTACCTGACGCTGCGCAAAGCTAACCTGGACCAGCAGGGCAACCAACTCTACGAAGCGGGAGCCGTTGGCCACGGGCCTGCGGGCAAGGAGCTTGCCGACCGGGTGGCCGAGGAGATGGCCGTCTGGGACCGCAGCTTCCGGGGGCGCGACGTGGCATTTGAGATTCAGCCTCTCGCTGCCGCTCCACTCCCCTCGGATCCCGGTCGCTTCGCCTTCGATAATCCGATCAACCGGATCGTCATCGAGTGGCAGTGAGATGGATGCCAGCCAGATAGCGCGAAGGTTCCCTCTGGTCGCTCGCCCCCGCCCCGCATGCACCCCACTCGACGAACGAGTTCGCGAGATCGGCGCCCTCGCGCGAGAGGCTGAACACGAAGGGCGCATGGCACTGGCTGCCGCGGCGTTCAACAAAGCCGCGCTGCTGGCCAGCGACTGCGACCTGCCCGAGCTGGCCCGCGCTCTGTGCTGGCGACATTCCGAGGTGTACCTGCGCACCCAGCCACTGGGTGCGCAGGTCGCCCGGTACGGTCTGGAACCTTTGGTCAACCTCGCCCGGTTGCTGATCCGTTCCGGCGACGGCGAGGCTGCTTACGCCTTCCTCGACTCCATGTTCCAAGCGGTGAAATCCGGTTCGGACACCGTCATCGATGGGCGAACGGTGTCCTTCGAGCACATCACCGGATCAGACGAAAACCGCCGTGAGCTGTACCAGTGGCTGTGGGCTGTACTGCTTGCCGACGGCGCGCGCGCTCTGGCCAGCGCGGGCCGGTGGACGGACGCGCTTGCCCAGCTCAAGCGCCACAAGGGGATAGGCAAGCGGATGTTCGACGGCCGCCAAGTCGCGGTGATCGCGGATCTCATGGGAAACAACGCATTCGACGCCATCGCTATCCTGGCGGACACCGTCCCCGGCGAGCCCTGGGAGAACGCCGTGACGGCTTGCCTGAAGGTGCTGTCCCGACGGCAGGCAGGCTTGCCGGTCGATCGACAACTCGCCGAGATGCTGCACTGCTACGAGCAACTCAACTGCACGGCGGAGTTGACCGTCTTCCACACCCGATTGGGACTCTCGGTCTTCGATGTCGCTGATGGTGTTGACGAGGCGGTTGCTCATCGTGTGGCGGTGAGCCTCATTGGCCAGACTGCGGCGGCAGCAGATGGATACGCGGCCCGTGATCTGCTGGCTCACGTCCGATGCTCCGTGATCCTGACGAGTGCCCAAGCCCAACGACTCGGCCACGCGGTAGAAGCCTGCGCCCTCGACCGAGGCCGCATTCCCGTGCAAATGCGAGCTGACTTGATGGCCGCGCTCGACGTCAGCGAAGGAGTGCTCAGGCAAACGTTGGCCGCAACATCCGACCCCTCCTAGGGCTGCACCGACACCCTCCTGAACGTCCAAGTCACCGTCCAAGTCGCGTAACCAGTGGGGGTGGATTGCCTTGTGGTGCTTCGCCCGCACCACAAGTCCCCAGGTGCGTCGAGCGGTCGAAGTCATGCAAGACCTACGGCGAGGCATGAAGCTACTCGGCAAGCAGCGGCTCGCATCCGACTTCAAGAACGGGCATGCCGACTCGCAGCCTGATCGGGGTCGACACGACACCGCGAGCCCTCTGGTAGAGGTTCAGAGGGCTCGCGACGTGTGCAGGGCCAGTGTCAGCCCTGCTTCGGGGCGGCCTGCTGCACGACCTCGAAGGACCACAGGGTGGAGCCGGACGCTGCGGGCTTCTGCTGCGGGGCGTCCTCGCCGCCGCGCTGGTGGGCCGCCTTCATGGGGCCCTCCATCCAGGCCTGGAAGTCCTCCTCGCTGCGCCAGCGCGTGTAGACGAGGTACTGGTCGGTGCCCTCGACCGGGCGCAGCAGTTCGAACCACTCGAAGCCGTCGGAGTTCTCCACGGTCCCGGCGCGGGAGGCGAAGCGCTTCTCCAGCACCTCGCGCTGCTCCTCGGGAACGGTCAGCACATTGATCTTTACCACACTAGGCACATGACACCTCTCAGTCAGAGGGCACCGGGATGGCGCCCTAACCTCGACCACGTGCGAGCAGTCTCCTACATACGCCAATCGAAGAAGCGTGAGGACGACAGCAAGTCATCCCCAGAGGCGCAGAAGACGAAGTGTGAAGCGCTGATCACGGCGAAGGGCTGGGACATCGCGGGTCACTTCGCTGACGTCGGCAAGTCAGGATGGGACCCGAACGTCCAGCGCCCGGAGTACGAGGAGTTGATGCGTGCCGTCCGCGCCGGACACGTTGACGCGGTGGTGGTCTTCTCGCTGTCGCGCCTGACTCGTCAGGGCGCGTTAGAAGCGATGTTGATCAACGATGAGCTAGCCCGGCACGGCGTACGCCTGGTGAGCGTCGAGGAACCGTACCTAGACACCTCGACGCCCATGGGCGTGGCTATCTTCGGCCTCATTGCGGCGCTTGCACAGCAAGAGTCGGACATGAAGTCCGCGTACATCACTGCCACGAAAGACACCTTGCGGAAGGCAGGAAGTCACGTATCCGGTATCGCGCCATACGGCTTTCAGAGCGTCCGTGAGCGGCGTGGGGAACTGACGGTCGTAAAACTCATCCCTGACCCCTTGGAAGCGCCGTACGTGCGCGATATGGCAGAGTGGGCGGCCGATGGACTGTCCGCGTCGAGCATCGCCAGGAAGCTCAACCAAGCGGGCGCGCCGACAAAGACGGTCGCGCTTGCGGAGAACGGTGTAAAGCGGATAGCGGCGCGAAGAGCGCGGGCAGTGTCAGAGCCGACAGCGCAACCCGCGTGGACATCGTCCACAGTGCTCCGCATCCTTCGCGACCCGCGCCTTGCCGGGTACGCCGCTGAATGGGAGGGACGCACGGCCAAGACACAGGACACGCCGGGAACGGTCGGTAAGCGGGTCATTCTGCGTGACGATGAAGGGCGGCCCATCGAATCACATGAGCCGATCATTCCCGCTGACGAGTGGTGGCGGCTCCAGGACGTGCTGAGCGGGCGCACGCAGACTGTTCGCCGTACGGGGCGCAGCGTCCCGTCATTGCTCGCTGGATACGGGCTGCTGTTCTGCGATGTCTGCGGCAGTGTCATGGTCACGGATAAGCGAAACGGCAAGTTGCTCTATAGGTGCAACCGCGCTCAGTCGGGCAGCGTTCCCGGGCATGGCGGATTGGCAATCAATATGGACGACACAGATGACGTCGTTGCCCGTCGAGTGTGGACTCGCCTCACTGCCATGGACCCTGACGACCCTGAAGACTTGGAATGGCTGGCGGAAGCGGCGCGCCGCTTTGCCAAGCAGCAGGACTCTTCCGAAACTGAAGCCGAACTAGCGGCAGCACGGGCAGAGCTGGAGCATGTGCGGGAGGCGCTACGGACGCTCTACACGGACAGGCAGGCAGGGCTGTACGTGGGGGAAGTTGGTACTCAGATGTTCCGTGAGTCGGTGGAGCGGCTGACGGCACATGAGGCCCGTACGTCGGAACGTATCGCCGAGTTGGAAACAACGGATAGCGCGACGATAGCAATTCCTGGGGAATGGACGGTCGTCGGCGAAGACCCAATCGGGGAAGGTTCGCCATGGGCAGCATGGGATCTCAAGCGCAAGCGGGATTTTCTGGCGCTGTTCATTGACTCAGTGCGGATCACCAAGTCTGTAGGCCGTGGTCGCAGTGCCAACACACGTGAGCGCGTGCACGTGTTGTGGGCGGCTTCCCCGGACGTGTAGCAAGGAGACCCACAGCGGCCCCTGTGACGCCCACAGGGGCCGCTGGTGTGTATTCCCGGCGGGCTGGGGCACACCGGGCTGGGGCAGACGGCCACAGGGGGCGTTGAGGGCACCCCCCGTGCCGACGGTGCCGGGCACGGGCCGACAGCAGAGCGGGGCTCGGCACCGAAAACGTCACCGGGGTAGCTCTATGGCAGCCATCTGACCAGCACTAATGACGCTAGTGACGAATTCTATAGAAGAACCGGATCCCCCTATAACGTGTAGGCCGACCGCGAACCGCGTTTCAGAACGTCACTCGTCACTGGGCCCCGCGCGCCACCCGCAGACAACCACCCGGGTACTACCTATATGTGAGAGGCATTCTCTCCACTCCCGCGCGAGTCGCCATCGATTTAACAGCACGGGCCCACGAACACCCCGGCACCGGGGGCTCAGCACGGTGCTTTTTCCCAACCCCCTTCATCGGGTTGAGATCTCTTCGCTTGCTTGGCGGCTCCGGCGATGAGATTTCCCCGATGAAGGGGGTTTTCTCGTCTCTCTATGGAGTCGCCACCCATGAACGGTTATGAGCACTACAAGCGCGCTGAAGAACTGATCGCTGAGGCAACCAGGACAGTCATCAACTCGGCCGGAGTTCCCATCTGCATCGTGAGCGATGAGCGGGAGGCCGTACTAGTCAATCGCGCTCAAGTACACGCCACGCTGGCTCTCGCAGCCGCACAAGCTGACGCGACGCGTTTCAAGCGTGACCTGTACGAGGGCAACGGCGAAGAGCCTCCGGGCAGCCGACAGGCGCGAACTGAGGAAAAGAATCAGCGCCTTGCCGAATCTGCCGCTGCTTTCGTTGACTGAGCCCGGAGTCCCATGATGAACCACTTCGATGAAAGCTACTGGGCTCGGCAGCGAACTCGGCTGGACGTCAGCGATGAAGTCCGCCACGTGCATTTCGCTAAGTTTGTGGCCGACCACTGCGCGCACCGGCTGAAGTACGTGGAGCACATAGGTTGGTACCGCTGGAATGGCCGTGTTTGGGAAGCGACCGGCGACAGCGGCGCGGCCATGCAAGCCATCACGGACGCTGTGGCTGTGCTGGCAAAACGCATCGTGGATGTCCCCGGGGATACCTCTTGGGCGTCGGCTGCGATGAGCAAGATGCTTGTCAACTTTCAGCGAAAGGCCATCGTCGCTGAGATGGCCGTACTCCGTCAGTTCCGCGCCAGCGTGGACGACATGGACGCGCGGCGGCATCTGCTGACGTTTCAAAATGGCACCGTGGATCTGCGGTCCGGCGAACTGAAGCCCCACGATCCCGCCGATATGCTGACGCAGTGCACACGTGTGGATTACCTGCCCGACGCGGAATGCCCGCGCTGGCTGCGTTTCGTGGAAGAGATCTTCCCCGGTGACGAAGAGCTACAGAGCTACTTTCAGACCTTCCTGGGCTACTGCGTAACTGGGGAAGTCCGAGAGCACGCGCTAGGGGTCTGGTACGGCGCACACGGCCGTAATGGTAAGGGGACCACAGTCCGTACCATGCAAAAGGTGTTCGGCCCTGAGATTGTCCGCGAGGTCGAGTTCTCAATGTTTGAGAACGTACGTGGGCAGGCGCCGCACACCGAGCAGATAGCCGGACTTCGAGGCGCTCGAATGGTCGTCGCGCAGGAAGGGAACCCGGGCACGCCCATGAATACCGCGCTCCTGAAAAATTTCAGTGGTGGCGACAGGATCAGCACGCGCCACCTCATGGGCAAGGTGTTCTCATTCGAGCCGACATTTACCATCGTGCTCGCTACGAACCACCTTCCCGAGTTCGCTTCGGGTGGTGCTGCGCTATGGGCGCGGACCAAAGCAATTCTATTCGGGGAGTCGTTCGCCAATCGGCGCGACCCTGACCTAGAGCCGACCATTCAGGGGCCGCAAGCGGCGGGCGTGGCAGCGTGGATCGTTCGGGGAGCCATACGGTACTACTCGGAAGGGCTCCGCGACACGCTGAGTGTCATAGCAGCGACGGAACACCATAAGGACGCTGTAGACCCTCTCAAGGACCTCGTGGGCGAACTCTTCGACTACTGCGAAGGTGCGGAAGTCGGGCGCTCCACGTTCAACGCTGAGCTGAAAGTGTGGCGAGACAACAACGGCGACAAGTCGGCGAAATTCTCCCCGTCCAGTGTGAAGCGTCACCTACTCGACAGCGGAAAAGTCGAAGAGGTGCGACGCAAGGGTAAGGGGTGGGTCTATTCCGGTATTCGCCTGATGGGTGATCCCGAACCATTGACCGGCCCCGGCATCTTCGGCATTGCGGAAGTCTGAGCCCCACAGCGAGAGGCGACGCGTAAGCGAGGGTGTCAAAAATATTGGCACCTGTAGAGACCTCCGTATCGCGTATAAGAGGTCTTCCCAGGTGTCAGAAAAATTGGCACCCCGCTTGCGCACCCTCCTTGCTGTCGCCCGCAGACATCCGCACGGCTGCCCCGAGCGTCCATAGCCCCCCTGGCGCGTCCAACGGGCCACCCGTGCGGGGCGGTTGGTCACCCTCGTGCATTCCCGCCGCATCCCCGCTGTGTGGCCACGGTGTGCGTCGCTGCTGTGCGGCCACGGTGCGACCCGTGCGGGATATCGGGGGCAGCGTCAACCAGACCAGTGCCGAGCGAGGGAGTTACCGCGCTGTGCATCGAATCGAGAGACGATACGTGATCCGCTTTGACAATGATGTGCGTCCAGAATGGAGGGCGCCGGTACTTGATGCGCTGATGCATATGCTTGAGCCAGCGCAGGCAAGCGAGCATATATCGCTACTCGATATCGCGAGTGCTGTATGGCGATATCTCGGCACCAATGATCGCGGAAGTTCACCCAAGCAATCCGAAATTCGCGCTGCATTGCGTGCGGCGGGCGTGCGTGTCGCTCGGCCGAATGCGTCGGCACCGACCTTGGTTTACGGCGTGCGGATTGTTGAATCATCGCGCTGACCTGGGGTTTTTCCCCTTACCCCCGGCGGGTGCCTCCCTCCCCCCGGGCCTCAGGGCCCCCGGAAGGGGCTCTTGCCCCCCATCTGTACGGGTCTGGGGATTCGGCTGGACCACTCGCTCTCAGAGGTGCCTTCACGCGCCCTGAAGGGCCCTGTGACCTCGCGCTATGGCTCGGGTAGCCGACTAGACCACTGCGTATGCGGAGCCCGTAGGCGTCACGCAGCCGTTACGTGTCCACCCTGTCGAATTGGCCATTGCCAGCCGGGAAAAATGCCGCTGTTCCAGCTTCGCTTGCCGAAATGCGTCATTCGCGACCGCTTGCGCGTCCAATCAAGATTTCGGGCGCGTCTATCTCGAAATACCCCAAAGGGTATATCAAAAGGGAGCCACCACACATGGATGTAATCGATCGATCGGCCGTCGCGGCACTACGCGGCAGGCATATCCGGATCACCACTGACCACGAACTAATAGAAGACCTCGACGGTAACCCCATCGGCATGTCCGCTGTCGAGTGGTCCGGCATCTTCACCGGCATTGGGGGGCTCGATGTCCAGCGCTGAGAACATCACGGAAACCGTCACTGGCGCCCCCGCAGACGACGCCAGGGGCACCACGCCGGGAAACGCCCCCGAGGCTGCCACAGTGGCGCCTGAGGGCGACGACAAGCCAGCCTCGAAGAACGCCGAAGCGGCCAAGTGGCGTGTAGCCGCTCGTGAGGCACAGGCAGAGCGCGATGAGCTACAGGCGCGCCTTGACGGCTTTCTGCGTGCCGACGCTGAAAGGCTCGCTGCTGAGTTTCTCGCGGTGCCCGGAGATCTCTTTGATATCTCGGGGGCATCGCTCGCTGACGTCCTGGACGAAGATGGACGAGTGAGCCCAGACAAAATCAAGGAACTCGCCGATGCTGCGGTGAAGGCGCGCCCCGGTTTGGCTGCACCTGGAATGACCCCGGGTCTATTCGGTGTCTACGGGCCGAGTCTCCATACTGCCCAAGGGGCAACCGGTGTGTCTGCTAAGCCTGCCCCGTCATGGGCTACCGCGCTGCGCGGCTAGTCCGCCCCGAATACGGGCCGTTGTATTTCCGCCGACGACGGGCCCTTTGCGTGACCAGGTGGAATCAGCGATAGGCAGAGGAGCGTAGGTACGCGCTGCCATTTCGCGCTGTCTGTGCTGCCGGGTTGCAGCACCCAGAGAGGCCAGGTGCCTCCGGGATCAATCATCAATTCTGATCCCGAAAGGACACGCCAAGTGTCTATGTTCAACTCTGCCAACGCTGCTATTCTCCCGCCCGAGTACGGCAAGTTGGTTATCGAGCCGATGACCGCTGCGTCGGTTGCAATGCAGGTGGCTACCGTCGTCCCGACCGGTGCCGCTGAATTCCACTTCCCCCGTGTGACTTCCGATGTCACGGCGGGATGGACGGCTGAAGGCGCGGCTATCAATGCGTCGGACGCCGACACTGACGCGTACGTAGTGACCCCTAAGAAGCTCGCTTCGCTTACCACGCTGAGCAATGAGCTTGTGAACGACTCGTCTCCTGCTGCACTTCAGCTGGTCGGGGACTCGATTGCCCGCGCTGCGGTTACTGCGGGCATTGTGTGGGCTATCAGTGCGGCTGATGTGTTCGTGGTCCTGCGGAACGGCGTTGAAATCGCGGTTGACAAGTCCAGCGCGTTCGCGTCGGACAGCACCCAGGTTCGCGGAATTCTTCGCGCCGCTCCGGCGTTTCCGAGGCTGGACAGCATCGCGAAGATTTACGACGCAGCGTGAACGCTGAACGGTGCTGAACACGCCTTGCGCGTAGCTGTACACGATGCCCCTGTCTATTCACCTTCCCAGGTGTCTAGACGGGGGCATTCTGTGTTTAAAATGCCGTCTATTTCCTCACTGCTGTATACGCGCTCGCCATCCGTGCTGTGCAGGCTGGATATCCGAGCCGGCTAGTCGGTGCGATATTCGGCTAGACGGTTTCGGGTGAATGCGCATTGGATGCGCTCCGGCCTGCTTCCGAATGTCTGTACAGTCCGTCGCCGTAAAGCGTCCACGCTGCACGGCGGGATTGGCAGGTGCAGGGAGATACGGCGATGTGCTCGTGTGTCCGGAGCCGTATAGAGGCTGTCTAGTTGGGGCGCTTGCGTATAGGTGCACAGTGTTTGACGGTCGTTCATCCGGTCACCGCAGCGTGATGAACACGGAAAGCCCCCGCACTCCGATGGGGAGGCGGGGGCCGACTACTGTACAGACCTAGAACGCCTCCCCCTTTACAGCGGAGACGAACGATGCCCAGTCATCCGCCGTGAACACGAGTGCCGGACCGCTGGGGGTCTTCTGCGCGCTTACGCAGCCTCTACTGCCCGGCGAAGCGCATCCTTGTGTTCCCACGTCCAAGGGGCGTCCGCAAGGTCATCAGGTAGGCCAGCAAGACCGGTCCGCAAATGGTCGGCTGCCTCGCTGTATCTTCCCAGCGCGAGAGTACAGATGCCCATGTTCAGCCGGTTGAAGTTGGGGGTCAGCCAGTAGGCTGTTTCGGGCGGAGGAAGCTTGGCGGCTGTGTCCATCAGCCTTTCCGCATCTTCCACCATGCGTAGCGCTGCGTCCTCTTCGCGCATTTCGGCAAGTCCACCCGCTGCCTGTAGGTAGTCCCCGATTCGCTGTGCCGGATGTGCCCCGGGCGTGTTTGCTGCGGCTCCAAACCAGCGGGCAATACCCTGTGGCCTTCCTTGCTGCCGGGCAAGGTAGCCCTTAAAGTTCAGCGCTTGTGCCGCGAGTGTTCCGTTTCCGAGTTCGTCGGCAAGCTCAACAGCGTCGTTGAGGAGTTGTACCGCTTCGCTGTCCTTGCGTGCCTGCGCAAGCATCCATCCTGAGAATTGGACCCACTCTGACACTACTTCGGCAAGTCGGTCCCTGTGCGGACCCCGGGCACCCCGAAGCAGCCGAGTAACTTCCTTCATTTGGACCATGGTTGCTGGGATTACGGACGTCGGCTGTGCCGTGTCGTCTAACCGCCGGTAGGCGGCCAACACGCCAGCGAGAGCGTCAACGGTCCCAGCGTCCAGACGCGAAGGATTGGCAGTGCTCCGTTTGACTCGCTCGCTGTCGTCTTCGCTAAGCACTGTTGCGGCCAATGCGCCATCTGCGCCAACGAGAGAATCCAGCGAGGATGCCAATTTTGCAGACGGCTTCTGTTTCCCGTTGAGCACTCGGGACAGATAGGCAACGTCGTAATTTAGCGCGCGTGCGGCAGCCTTCATCGAATAGCCGCTGTCCCGAAGGGCTCTGCGGGCAAGATCAGCGAAATCGTCACGCATCGTGAACCTCTGAGGGTTGACCTGTGGTGCTTCCAGAGTAGTCAATCCCGGTCAACTCCCGCGTAGTCCTTACATGTCGAAGCATGGGCAGACGCAAGGGGACCCCCGCGACCGCGCGAACGGCCCGGGGGCATGGTCAACGCTGAATGGGAGCGTCAACGTGGAAGAGATTACGCGACCAGCACGACACCGCGACACGCCGAGTACCTCGGGGAGCGATCGATTCGCGTTACGTATGGGACCGGTTCACTCGGGGACACCGATCACATGCCGTGCGTGCCTCGCGGAGCCGACGTCTGCCACGTCGTCGTACAAGTGCGACGTGTGCCGTGCGCTGCTGCGGCAGCAAGCGCACTGGCGCGCCGTTGGCGACCTGTCGAAATCAACTGACTGTGTGGTTCTGCTTCAGCGCCACATGTCGGGGCCGGTTCACCAGGGGGACAAGTGAGAGCCGGTTTCAAGCAGTCGCCCGGCGCCGGTCGGATGACCATTCGAGTGTCGCGCGACAGCGGGGCCACGTTCGGGCCGACGACGGTCTACGACACCGCGACTGACGATCTGGAACCGCTCATGTCGGCTACGTGGCCACCGTGTGAGTGCGCCCGGTGTGATCTGGCCGTAGAGCAGCGGCTACGGCGCGAGATCGAGCGGCTTACCGCCGAGGGGGCCCCGCGTGCTCAGGCCGTGCGAGACAGGCTGGCTCAGCGATGAAGCGGGCAGCGCGCTGGCTCGCTGGCGCGTCGTTCCATCTCGCGGTGTACGCGGCGTGCTCCGCGCTCATCACGCTTGCTGCGGCGGGGAAGATCTGAGAGGGGGAACGGTGACCACACCAGCACGGCGCCAGAAGCGTCCCGGTCGGGTGCTCATCCGGGCGGAGGCCGAGGGGCAGGCAGACAGCTTGCTTCGCAGGGACTTCAACCGCAGGGACCTGGTAGCCCGGATGCGCGCGAGGATCCAGGCCAAGGGCCAGACGACCGAGTAACCACCACGACCGCCCCGTCCGTGCGCTTCCCCCGTAGCGCCGGACGGGGCTCTTCGCTGGTCAAGTCATGTGCGTAGCTTGACGTATTCATTGATCTTGACGATGCTCATGGACCCATCCTGCCGCATCGCAAGAAAGGGTCGCCGCCCGCGCCACCTACGACGCCGCTACGACATCGGCTCCCTGGCCCCGCGCGGCTCACGCCTGGGCGAGCAAGGGGTCGTAGGCTGTCGATCGCCGACGGCCGGACATGAAGGACAGGAAGTCCCCGATGAAGGCGGCGCGCGTGTAGGTGCGGTCGGTGCCGACGGCGACGGTGTCGCGGTGGAACGCGGTCCGGAACAGCGCCCGGTATTCGTCCGCGTCGATGTGCTGGTCGCCGTCCTTGTCCGTGGCGTCGAAGAGGACCTCGGCGACCTTGATCAGTGCGGGTCCGGCCAGGGAGGGGACGGCGGTGGCGTATTCGCGGGCGCTGACGCGGCCGTCGCCGTCGGTGTCCAGGGCCGTCTGGAGCTCACGCCACCAGTCGGCGTAGGCGTTGTAGAGCCGTGTTTCCTCGGGCTCCTCCAGATCGAGGCGGGTGGACAGTTCGCGGGCCATGGCGGCGAGGTCCGGCCAGTCCAGGTACCCGTCGCCGGTCTGGTCGAGTACCTCGCGGAAGAACTCTTCCGCACTGCGTTCGGTGCCGGTACGGGAGACGGGTTCCGGTTGCGGAGGGAGGGGCGTGAGGAGCCGGATCAGGGCACCGGCCCGCCTCATCTTGTCGTGCAGGGCGGTGACCGCCCGAGCTCGCGGATCGTCGCTGTCGGGCGAGAGGGCCAGCAGGTCGGC
The DNA here is from genome assembly GCF_052851135.1 of Streptomyces sp. BRA346. Taxonomy (NCBI): domain Bacteria; kingdom Bacillati; phylum Actinomycetota; class Actinomycetes; order Kitasatosporales; family Streptomycetaceae; genus Streptomyces; species Streptomyces sp. BRA346. Next base: position 134,289 of record NZ_JAIWIH010000039.1, read on the forward strand.
GATGGCGTCAGCCCGGATCCAGCCGTTCGGCAGGAACCGGGTCAGGCCCACGGCCAGGTAGGCCCCCTGCATCAGGGTCTGGGCACCGGGCATCTCGGGCAGCCCGGCACGCCGGCGGAAGGGCTCCGGGAGCGAGGCGACGGTGATCGCCCCGATGAGCGGGCCGACGACGGCCCGGCCGGTGGCCCACAGCGTGGGCAGCCCGCCCAGCAGGGCCGGAGCGGGCAGATGGTCGAACAGCTTGTAGAGGATGATCCGCATCGCCTCGGTGTTCTCCAGTTCGTGTGCCACCACGTGGTCGTAGTAGGGCCAGAACTCGGAGACGGTGGGCGGCAGGTGACCGGACGGGTCTCCCATGGTGGCGAGGTACGCCTGGAACTCCGCGTACAGCCTCTCCATGGCGTGCTGCTCAAGTGGCTGTCCGCCCAGGCGGCACATGGTCACGGTGCTCTCGAACATGGTCGCCACCACCCAGGCCCGTACGGCGGGGTCCATCGCGCTGTAGGGGCGGCCCCGCGGGTCGGTTCCGTCGAGCCGTGCGTGGAGGCGGTTCAGCCGTGCCGCCTCCCGGAGCCGTACCTGTTCGTCGTCACCGAACATGCGCTGCAAGCTGCGGAAGGTGTTGCGCAGCCGTCGCCACGGGTGGGCGACGAACGTGGAGTTGTCGATCAGCGCGGCGCCGATCTGCGGATGCGCGGCCTCCAGTACCGTCGCCCGGACCATGGCCAGCGCCCAGCGCGGATCGTTGGCGAATTCCTGGAACTGCGAGCCCGCGCCGAACAACGGCTCCTGTCCGCTCGCCGCGCCCGGCCGTGGTGTATCGCCGTCGAACGCGGTCGCATCGTCCTGGGCGCTGTCGGAGTGTCCGCCATCTGCCATGGTCACGACCGGGGGTCTCCGTTCCGCTCGGGCAGTACGCCGCCGAAGCGGCGATCACGTTGCCGGTAGGTGTGCAGGCATTCGAGGAAGTGCGGCGCGCGGAAGTCGGGCCACAGCACGGTGGGGAAGACCCATTCCGCGTAGGCGACCTGCCAGAGCATGAAGTTGGAGATGCGCTGTTCCCCCGAGGTCCGGATGACCAGATCCACGTCGGGTGTGTCGGGGAAGGGCAGATGGGCGGCGAAACTCCGCTCGTCCACGGTCTCGGCCGCCACACCCGCGCGGATCAGCGACCGCGCGGCCGCGACGATGTCCCCGCGCCCGCCGTGATCGAACGCGACGGTCAAGGTCATGCCTCGGTTGTCGCCGGTCAGGGTCATCAGATCGGCGGCGTCGCGTACCAGCCCCGGAGGGATCCTCGGGTCGCTCAACCCGAGGAAACGGCAGCGGATCCCCCGCGCGTGCAGTAGCGGTGCGTGCTTGCGCACCACTCCGCGTACCAACCGCATCACATAGTCGACCTCGGCACTCGGCCGGTTCCAGTTCTCGGTGGAGAAGGCGTACAGGCTCAGCCACTCTACGCCCGCGGCCCGGGCCGCCTCGATGACGTCGATCACGGTCGTCTCCGCCGCCCGATGACCTGACGTACGCGGCAGCGACCGCTGGACCGCCCACCGTCCGTTGCCGTCCATCACGCACGCCACGTGGCGCGGCATCCGAAGCGCCCGGTCGCCATCAGCGGACCGTAACGCGGGAGGGGGATCGGCGAACGCATCGCCCGCGGTGTGCCCCACTACCATGCAAGCCCCCCGGCTTCCGACTCGACACGGCGATCGCGCCTGAAGCAGGGTGGCAGGCCCCGAGCCCGAATGCCGCGCCAGAGCCACACATTCACCCTGGGAACGATTGCCCGAATCCATCGGCGATGCGTGCTGCGCCGGTCAGGGTGGGCGCGGTTCAGCGGTGGAGCCGCAGGCCCCGCGTCACCTTGTCCACCTGGCCGCGCGGGCCGTAGAGGGCGAGGCCGACCAGGTTGAGGTCGGGGGCCTCGACGGTGCGGACCGTGGCGCGGTTGTCGTCCTCGTTGTCGGTGCCGAACAGCTCCTCCGTATAGAGGGCCGTCGGGAGGGCTCGGGTGAGGGCGCGGCTGTGGGCGCGGAAGAGGCCGGGGGCGTCGGCGGCGTAGACGAGGACCGGTTCGCGGAACATCGGGAGGTACGTGTTGCCCGAGGCGTCCTCGTACGGCTTGCCGACGATCTCGTCGGTGGCGTGGGAGAGCCCGCTGGAGAGGAAGGCCGTCACGTTCAGCTTCTGCCAGTCGGCGAGGTCGTCCCGGACGATGACGGCGATCTTGGTGTCGAATCGCATGCCGTCACCTTCGCCCGGCCTCCGAGGCCCCGTATTGAACGCTGGTGCGAGACGGCAGAATGGGGTGATGGGCGGAGGCGGTGCGGAGGACGGCGGGGGTTCGGGGGACTGGGCGCGGTACTGGCGTGACCCGGAGCGGTCCGTCGAGGCCATGCACGCGCACTTCTTCAGTCATCGTTTCCATCCGCACAGCCACGACACCTACTCCTTCGCCGTCACCGAGATCGGCGCCCAGCGCTTCCGCTGCCGGGGCGCGCTGCGCACCAGCGGGGCGGGCATGGTGATGGTGTTCAACCCGGACGATCCGCATGACGGGGAGGCGGCCGCCGAACTCGGCTACAAGTACCGCATCATGCACATCGGCCCGGATGTGATGCGGGGCGTCCTCGCCGACGTGGGAGGCGGCGGGGACGGGCCGGTGCCGCTGCCGCTGTTCGACCAGCCCGTGCTGGACGACCCGGTCCTGGGGCGCGCCCTGTTGCGGCTGCACACCGCCCTGGTCGACGGCGCCGGTCCGCTGGTCCGCGACGAGCGGCTGACCGCGGCCGTCGGCGCGATGGTGCGGCGCAGCGCGACCCGCCCGGTGCGGGCCAGGGCGCTGCCGCCCGGGGGCGGCGGGCAGGCGTGGGCGGCGCGGCGGGCGCGGGCGCTGCTGGAGGAGGACTACGGGACGGAGATCTCGGCGGAGCGGCTGGCGGAGGCGGCGGGGTGCAGCCGGTTCGCCCTGTACCGGGCGTTCCGGGCGGAGTACGGGATGGCACCGAGCGACTTCCAGCGGCAGCTGCGGCTGCGTCAGGCGCGCGGGCTGCTGGTGGCGGGGAGTACGGCGGCGGAGGCGGCGGCCGCGGCGGGGTTCGCCGACCAAAGTCACTTCCACCGCTGGTTCGTGCGGTGCTTCGGGATCACCCCGGGAGCGTTCCAGCACGCGGCGGGTCCCGATTCGCTCCGTACCCCGCGGCCCTGATGAAATTGGCCGCGAACCGTACGGACTCAGGGCGTATAGACGCACTTCCGCCAAAGCCTGACAGGTTTCGGCCAACCGCGGACGACTGTCAGGTGAAGAGGACGTGTTGCGCGTCTGAGTAGTGGGGCTCAGTAGGGTCTCAAACGTTCCGAACAGGTAAAGAGGGCGAGTGGGGGAGCGGCAGGGCGTGGCGAACGTGGATCGAAGCGAACTGCGGAGTACCCCGGGGCCGGGGGCGGGGCCGGGCTCCGGGGCCATCGGGGCACGGACGTCGCGGACGATGATGGTGCTCGGCGCCCTCTGGCTGCTGGCCGGTCTGCTCGCGGCCCGGCAGGCGGCGGCGGTGCTGCGGCTGCCCCCGGACGAGCGGCTGACCGACCTGGAGACCTGGATCGGCGAGCAGGGCGTCCTCCATGTGGGCGGTTCGCTGTACGACGGGGACGCGTTCACCGGCACCCCGTTCTCCGGGCTGGTGCTCAAGCCGCTGACCCGGGCCGCCGAACAGAGCCTGGGCGTCGCCTGGACGTTCGGCACCCTGCTGCTCGTCGTCGTCCTCGGGCTGGTCGCCGCGCGCGCCCTGCCCGGGCCGGTCTCCCGCCGCACCGCGCTGGTGGCCGCGCCGCTGGCGCTCTGCCTGCTGACGCTGTCCCTTCCGGTCCGCAACACCTTCACGCTCGGTCAGACCAGCATCATCCCGGTGCTGTTGGTCGTGCTCACCGTGCTGCCGCGCACCTCAGGGCGGCAGGCGGGCGTCCTCATCGGCGTGGCCGCCGCCCTCCAGCCCGCGCTGCTGCTGTTCGGCGTCGTCCTGTGGCTCCTGGGGCGGCGGCGTTCGGCCGCGCTGGCGGGCGCGACGTTCGCCGTGTGCACCGCGCTGGCCTGGGTCGCCATGCCGCACGACTCCGCCTCGTACTGGGTCCACCACCTGGGCGGCGCCGGGCTCGGCGAGCCCGCCGACAGCCTGGCCAACCAGTCGCTGCACGGGCTGCTGCTGCGCATCGGTCTCGAGGGGCCGGTCGAGCTGGCGCTGCTCGCGGTCCTGGCGGTGGCGGTCGCGGGCGTGGGTCTGCGGCGCGCGGTGCGGTACGCGCGGGACGGGCAGCTGCTGCTGGCCGCGGCGATCACTGGCTGTGTGGCGCTGGCGGTTTCGCCCACTTCCTGGCAGTACCAGCAGCTGTGGATCCTGCTCGCGGTCGTCGGCCGGGTGGGTCGCCGGGCGGCGGACCGGCTGGTGTGGCCGGTGCTGGTGGTGCTGGTGATGACGCTGAGCCGTACGGCACTGCTGCCCGACCTCAAGATCGCCGGGCATATCGGCTACAACGCCCCGCTGCTGGCCGCGCTCGCCGCCGCCTGCCTGGTGCCGTTCGTCTCCCGGACCTCCCCGCAGTGGGACGGCCCGGAGCCGACGCCGGTCCAGGAGCCGCACCGCGGCCGGTTCGCCTGGGTGCCGCTGCTGCGCTTCGTACGGCGGCCGCTGTCGCGCCCGAACCTGCTGCTGGAGCTGATGTTCATCCGCGTCGGCTACTTCGGGTACTCATGGGTCCGCGCCCACGCGCCCGACGAGCGGAGTCTCGCCGAGAGCCACGGCCATCAGGTGCTGTCCATCGAGAGCTTCCTGCACATCGACATCGAGCACTGGTTCAACCTGCTGGTCGCGGACACCCCGTGGCTGCGGGACGGCATGAACTGGTACTACAGCACCTTCCACTTCCTGATCCCGCTGTCCCTGCTGGGCTGGCTCTATCTGCGCCGCCCCGCGACGTACCGCTGGGCCCGCACCCCGCTGGCGTTCGCGACGCTGCTCGCGCTGGTCGGCTTCTGGCTCTACCCGCTGGCCCCGCCGCGCCTGATGGGCCTCGGGTACGTCGACACGGCGCATGGCCCGCAGGACCTGGACAACCCGGACTTCGGCGCGCTCACCAAGCTGTCCAACCAGTACGCGGCCATGCCGTCGCTGCACGTGGGCTGGTCGCTGTGGTGCGGGGTGGTCATCGCGCTGGTCGCGCCGTACCTCTGGATGAAGATCCTCGGCATGCTGTACCCGCTGCTCACGGTCGCGGTGATCGTCGGCACGGCGAACCACTACGTGCTGGACGCGGTCGGCGGCGCGGCCGTCGTCGCGGCCGGATTCGGCCTTCAGTACGTGCTGCTCGGGGTCGGCAGGAAGCCCGCCGAGGAGGCGAACGGCTCGGTCACCGCGATGCTGTCGGCGGGCGCCCGGGGCGCACGGGAGCGCGCCCGGGCGCTGGTGCGAGGATCGCGCGCCGGGGAGCCGGGGGAGACGTCCCAGGTGGCGGAGGTCCCCCAGGCGGTCCCCCATCAGGAGGAGGCCGCGGAACCGGCCGATGCCTCGCGTTGAAGGGTCCGGTGCACCGGTCTAGCGTGGGGAAAAGCGGTATAAACGCCAGGAAATCTCGGGGGTCCCGACCAAGGAGGGATCTGAGGATGTCCCTGGTAACGGCGGCCGCCGCCGCGCTGGCCGTATCGATGACCGTCATCTCACCCGCGGCCGCCGCGCCGAGCGCCACGGCCGACCCTTCGCCGAATCCCACGGCGTTCGTCCTGGAGCGGTTCCGGCCCGCCTCGCAGGCCCAGGGCGACCGTGGTGCGGTGACGTACGACAGCGCGCTCGTGCCCACGACCGCCGTGGCGCTCGTCGCGGAGCTGCGGCTCCCGGGGAAGTGGCACGGCGAGATGCGGGACCATGAGATGCGGGAGCAGCAAGGTGAACGTGGGAAGCATGGCATGCCGCCGCGCGGCACGTTCGTCTTCCTGGCCCTGCGCGGGGTCGAACCCGATCACCACTTCGGGATACACGTGCACACCCGGCCGTGCGGCACCAAGCCCGACTCGTCCGGCCCGCACTACCAGAACGTGAAGGACCCGGAGCAGCCGTCCACGAATCCCGAGTACGCCAACCCGCGCAATGAGATGTGGCTCGACGTCACCACCAACAGCCGTGGCGACGCCCGCGCCAAGTCCCTGGTGAAGTGGCACTTCAGGGCGGGCGAGGCGCGCTCGGTGGTGATCCACGAGCATGGCACCGCCACGAAGACGGGGCGGGCGGGCATGGCCGGGGACCGGGTGGCCTGCATCAACGTGCCGTTCAAGTAGCGACGGTGACGGTGGCTACGCGTAGCTCACCCGCAGCTCCTTGATGCCGTTCAGCCAGGCCGACCGCAGCCGCCGTGGCGCGCCGGTGAGGCGGATGCCGGGGAGGGTGTCCGCGATCGCGTTGAAGATCAGCCGGATCTCCAGTTCGGCGAGGCTCTTGCCCAGGCAGAAGTGCGGTCCGCCGCCCCCGAAGCCGAGGTGGGGGTTGGGGTCGCGGGTGATGTCGAAGGCCTCGGGGCGGTCGAAGACTTCGGGGTCGTTGTTGGCGGAGGAGTAGAACACGCCGACGCGTTGACCCGCCCGGATGGCTTGGCCGCCGAGCGTGGTGTCCTGGGTGGCGGTGCGCTGGAAGGACATCACGGGGGTGGCCCACCGGACGATCTCGTCGGCGGCGGTGGCGGGGCGTTCGCGCTTGAACAGCTCCCACTGCTCGGGATGGGTGAGGAAGGCGTGCATGCCGTGGCTGATGGCGTTGCGGGTGGTCTCGTTGCCCGCGACGGCCAGCAGCAGGACGAAGAAGCCGAACTCGTCGGAGCCCAGGTTGCCCTGGTCCTCGGCGGCGACCAGGGCGCTGACGATGTCCTTGGCGGGGCACTGCTTGCGGTCCGAGGCCAGGTTCATGGCGTACGAGATCAGCTCCATGGCCGACTCGGCGCCGATCTCCTCGGTGATGGCCAGCTCCGGGTCGTCGTACGCGACCATCTTGTTGGACCAGTCGAAGATCTTGGACCGGTCCTGCTGGGGGATGCCGATCAGCTCGGCGATGGCCTGGAGGGGGAGTTCGCAGGCGATGTCGGTGACGAAGTCACCGGTGCCGTTCTCCTTGGCGCCGGCCACGATGCGGGTCGCGCGGTCGTGGAGGGCGTCCTCCAGGGAGCGGATCGCGCGCGGGGTGAAGCCGCGCTGGACGATCTGGCGGACCCGGGTGTGTTCGGGCGGGTCCATGTTGAGCATGATCAGCTTCTGGACCTCGATCTGGTCGCGCTGGATGTGCTCGTTGAAGCGGATGATCGCGGTGTTGCGGTGCGAGGAGAAGATCTCGGGCCGGGTCGAGACCTCCTTGACGTCGGCGTGCCGGGTGACGGCCCAGTAGCCGTCGTCCTCGTACCCGGCGATGCCGTGCCGTTGGGGGATCCATGACACGGGGGCCGTCTGCCGCAGCTGGGCGAACTCGGGGAGTGGCACCCGGTGCTCATGGAGATCGGGGTCGGTGAAGTCAAAGCCTTCGGGGAGCGCTGGACAGGACATCGGCCACTCCAGATCTGACGGCCTATCAGAAAGTGTCCAGAAGGTAGTAACGGGTTCTACAAGTAGCAAGGGCCATGTCGAGGCTTCTTGCGGCTGGCGCCCCAACTCGTCCTGTGCACAACCCTTGCGCGGTCAGGCCGGGCCTCAGCAGACTGAGCGAGGAACTAGAACGCGTACTAGTTCTGGCGCGGGCGCTGCCGGGAGCCCCGCGGACGCGATGGAGAAGAGGACGAGTCATGGCCGCGGAACCCGTCATCGTGGAAGCCGTACGCACCCCCATCGGAAGGCGCGGAGGCGCGCTCGCGAATCTCCACCCCGCCTATCTCCTCGGGGAAACCTACCGTGAACTCCTCGCCCGCACCGGCATCCAGCCCGACTGTGTCGAACAAATTGTCGGCGGCACGGTCACCCACGCGGGAGAGCAGTCCATGAACCCCGCGCGCACCGCCTGGCTGGCCATGGGCCTTCCGTACGAGACGGCGGCGACGACCGTGGACTGCCAGTGCGGATCCTCCCAGCAGGCCAACCACATGGTGGCCACCATGGTCGCCACCGGCGTCATCGACATCGGCATCGGCTGCGGTGTCGAGGCCATGTCGCGGGTGCCGCTCGGCAGCGGCTCCAAGCACGGTCCTGGCAAGCCGTTCCCCGACGAGTGGAACGTCGACCTCCCCAACCAGTTCGAGGCCGCCGAGCGGATCGCCCGGCGGCGCGGGCTCACCCGCGGGAACGTCGACTCCCTCGGCCTCCTCTCCCAGGAGCGCGCCGCCCGGGCCTGGGCCGAGGAGCGCTTCAAGCGCGAGACGTTCGCGGTGCAGGTGCCCACCACCGAGGACGAACAGGCGGCCGGGGAGGGCATGTGGCGGGCCGTCGACCGGGACGAGGGGCTGCGCGACACCAGCATGGAGGCGCTCGGCGGGCTCAAGCCCATCATGCCGACCGCCGTGCACACGGCGGGCAACTCCTCCCAGATCTCGGACGGCGCGTGCGCGGTGCTGTGGGCGTCCAAGCGGATGGCCCGCGCGCTGAAGCTGCGCCCCCGCGCCCGGATCGTGGCCCAGGCCCTGGTCGGCACCGATCCGCACTACCACCTGGACGGACCCGTGGACGCGACCCGTGCGGTGCTGGGCAAGGCCGGGATGACGCTCAAGGACATCGACGTGATCGAGATCAACGAGGCGTTCGCGTCGGTCGTGCTGTCCTGGGCCCAGGTCTTCGAACAGGACCTGGAGAAGGTGAACGTCAACGGCGGCGCCATCGCGCTCGGCCACCCCGTGGGGGCGACCGGAGCGCGGCTGATCACCACGGCGCTGCATGAACTGGAGCGGGCGGACAAGGAGTTCGCTCTGATCACGATGTGCGCGGGCGGGGCGCTGGCGACGGGGACCATCATCCAGCGGCTGTGACGGACCCCCGGCGCGAAGGCCGGGGGCGCTCCTGCGGTCGTACGTCCGGGCGGGTGTCACGGTCACGTCGGAACGGTCACTTCGGGTCGCGGTTGAACGTCGAGGTCGACCAGAAGTAGCCGAGCACCGCGAGCCCCAGGCACCAGGCGACCGCGAGCCACCCGTTGTGGCCGATCTCGCTGCCGAGCAGCAGGCCGCGCAGGGTCTCGATGGCGGGTGTGAACGGCTGGTACTCGGCGACCGGCCGCAGCCAGCCGGGCAGGGCGTCCACGGGCACGAAGGCGCTGGAGATCAGCGGCAGCAGGATCAGCGGCATCGCGTTGTTGCTGGCGGCTTCGGCGTTCGGGCTGACCAGGCCCATGCCGACCGCGATCCAGGTGAGCGCCAGGGCGAAGAGCACGAGCAGCCCGAACGCCGCGAGCCACTCCAGGACCGAGGCGTCCGTGGACCGGAAGCCGATGGCCACGGCGACGGCGCCCACGAGGACCACGCTCATGACCGACTGCACCACGCTGCCGACGACGTGCCCGACGAGCACCGAACCGCGGTGGATCGCCATCGTGCGGAAGCGGGCGATGATGCCCTCGGTCATGTCGGTGGAGACGGAGACCGCGGTGCCGATCACGGTGCTGCCGATGGTCATCAGCAGCAGGCCCGGGACGATGTACGCGATGTACTCGGCGCGGTCCGGGCCGCCACCGCCGATGCCCGCGCTCATCGTGTCGCCGAAGACGTAGACGAAGAGCAGCAGCATCATGATCGGGGTGAGCAGCAGGTTCAGGGTGAGGGACGGATAGCGCCGGGCGTGCAGGAGGTTGCGGCGCAGCATGGTGGACGAGTCGCGGACGGCGAGGGAGATCCGGGTCGGGCGGGTGGGAGCCAGGGGGGTGCTCATCTGACGTTCTCCTTGGGCTGGTGGGGGAGGCTTGCCGGGCCGGTGAGGGCGAAGAACACGTCGTCGAGGTCGGGGGTGTGCACGGTGAGGGCGTCGGCGTGCACGTCGGCGGCGTCCAGCCAGTCGAGGAGGGAGCGCAGTTCGCGCTGGGTGCCGTCGCTGGGGATCTGGAGGGTGAGCGCCTGGTCGTCGCGCACGCTCTCGTGCAGCGCGCCCGCGGCCCGCTCGTACGCCGCGGGGTCCTCGAAGCGCAGCCGGACGTGTCCGCCGGGGATGAGCCGCTTCAGCTCCGCCGCGGTGCCCTCGGCGGCGATCTTGCCGTCGTTGAGCACGGCGATGCGGTCGGCGAGTTCGTCGGCCTCCTCCAGGTACTGGGTGGTGAGGAAGACGGTCACCCCGTCGGAGACCAGCTCGCGGATGATCTGCCACATGGTGTGGCGGCTGCGGGGGTCGAGGCCGGTGGTGGGTTCGTCGAGGAAGATGATGCGCGGGTTGCCGACCAGGGTCATGGCGATGTCGAGGCGGCGCTTCATGCCGCCGGAGTAGGTGGAGGCGGGCTTCCTCGCGGCCTCGGTGAGGTCGAAGCGC
>NZ_JAIWIH010000040.1:0-60327 GCF_052851135.1 Streptomyces sp. BRA346
CCCCTCCTACATGGTGCCCTCGGCATTCGTCGCACTCGACGCCCTGCCACTCACCCCCAACGGCAAGGTCGACCGCGACAAACTGCCAGCCCCCGACGGCGACGCAGTGGTCACCCGCGGCTATCAACCGCCCATCGGCGTCGTGGAAGAGGAGCTGGCCGCGATCTGGGCGGACCTCCTCGGCGTGGAGCGCGTCGGCCGCAACGACGACTTCTTCGAACTCGGCGGCCACTCCCTCCTCGCCGTCTCCCTGGTCGAGCGCATGCGCGAAGCCGAGCTGTCCTGCGACGTGCGGGCGGTCTTCACCACTCCCACCATCGCCGGACTCGCCACCGCGGTCGCCGCCGGAGGCGGCGCCGAGGTGGAGATACCGCCCAACGCCATCCCGGCCGACGCCGACGCGATCACACCCGAGATGCTGCCCCTCGTCGAGCTGACCGAGGACCAGATCGCCAAGGTCGTCTCCACGGTCCCCGGCGGAGCCCGCAACATCCAGGACATCTACCCCCTCGCCCCGCTCCAGGAGGGCTTCCTCTTCCACCACGCGATGTACGAGGACGGCGATCCCTACCTGCTGTCCTTCCTCCTCACCATGGAGACCTGGGCGGCGGCGGACCGCTTCACGGCAGCGGTGCAGTCCGTGCTCGACCGGCACGACATCCTGCGTACGGCGGTGGCGTGGGAGGGCCTGCCCCGGCCGGTCCAGGTGGTCTGGCGGCATGCCGCCCTGCCCGTGGAGGAAGTGTCACTCGGCGGGGACGGGACCGTGGACGCCGCCGCCGAGTTGCAGGCGCGTTTCGAGCCCGGGCACTACCGGCTCGACCTGCGTACCGCGCCGATGCTGCGCGTGGTCACCGCGTACGACGAGCCGAACGACCGGTGGCTGCTGCTGGTGCTGATGCACCACCTGGTCGGCGACCACACCACGCTGGAGGTGATGCAGGAGGAGATCGCCGCCCTGCTGAACGGCCGGGCGGACGCGCTGCCGGAGCCGGTGCCGTATCGCAACGTGGTGGCTCAGGCCGTGCTCGGCACGACCCAGCAGGAGCACGAGGAGTTCTTCACCGAGCTGCTCGGCGACGTGGACGAGCCGACCGCGCCGTACGGCCTGCTGGACGTCCGCGGCGACGGCACCCGGATGGACGCCGTGTCCGTCGAGGTGGATCCGGCGGTGGCCCGGTCCCTGCGCGAGCAGGCGCATCGGCGGGGCGTGTCCCCGGCGAGCGTGTGCCACCTCGCCTGGGGGCTGGCGCTGTCGCGGCTGACCGGCCGCTCGGATGTCGTGTTCGGCACCGGGCTGTTCGGGCGGCTGAGTGGCGGCGCCGGGGCGGACCGCGGGATCGGCCTGTTCATCAACACGCTGCCGATGCGGATCGCGGTCGGCGCGGCGAGCGCGGCGGACGGCGTACGGGAGACCCACCACCTGCTGGCGGACCTGCTGGCGCACGAGCACGCGCCGCTGATGGTGGCGCAGCGGTGCAGCGGCGTCGCCGCCCCGGCGCCGCTGTTCACCAGTCTGCTCGTGTACCGCTACAGCCCTGTGGTGGCGGCCGAGTCGGACGCTCCGGAGGCGACGCCCTGGTCGGGTCTGGAGATGCTGGGGGCCGACGAGCGCACCACGTATCCGATCGACATCACGGTGGACGACCTCGGTGATGGCTTCGTCCTGACGGTGAAGGTGGCCGAGCCGGTCGAGGCGGAGCGGGTGTGCGCGCTGTTCAACACGGCGTTGGGGACCCTGACCGAGGCCTTGGAGCAGGCGCCCGGCACGCCGGTGCGGGACCTGGACGTCCTGCCTGCCGACGAGCGCGACCTCGTGCGGAGCGCCTTCCCCGAGGCGTCGGGGCGGCAGGTGCGCATTCTCGACGCGCAGGACCGGCTGACGCCGATCGGTGTGACCGGTGAGCTGGTGGCCACCGGTGAGCCCGGCGGTGTGCTGCGGCGCACCGGCGACCGGGGCCGGTGGCGGGCCGACGGCACCCTTGAGGTGGTGGCTCCGGAGGAGGAGACCGCGGGTGCTCCCGGTCTCACCGGTGCGGCCGAGCCCGCGTACGAGGCGCCGCGCGGTGCGATCGAGGAGCGGATCGCGGAGATCTGGGCGCGGTTGCTCGATGTGCCCCGCATCGGCCGTCAGGACAGCTTCTTCGAGCTGGGCGGTCAGTCGCTGCTGGCGATCCAGGTCGGGCTGGAGTGCAAGCGGGCGGGGCTGGAGGTGACGGTCGCGGATCTGTTCGCGTACCCCCGGCTGATGGATCTCGGCGAGGCCCTGGCCAAGCGGTCGGGTACGGGTGCGGGCACGGGGACGAGTGCGGGTGCGGCCGAACCGGCCGCCGCCGAGGACCGGGCCGTGGTGCTGCGTGCCGGGGAGCGCGGCCGGACGCCGCTGTTCCTGGTGCACGACGGCGACGGCTATCTGCTGTACGGGCGGGCGTTGCTGCCGTACCTCGACGAGGACCTGCCGGTGTACGGCCTCCCGGTGGACCCGGCCGGGCCGGATGGCATGCGGACGGTCGAGGGCAGTGCGGCCCGCATGGTCCGGCTGATGCGTGAGGTGCAGCCGGACGGGCCGTACCGGGTGGCCGGTTACTCCAGTGGCGGGACTCTGGCGTATGAGATCGCGGTGCAGCTGCGCGGTCTTGACCAGCAGGTGGATTTCGTCGGGCTGATCGACACCCACTTCCCGGGCAGTGCCGGTGTTTTCGCCGGTGCGCTGGACGGTGACGAGGCGTTCCTGCTGCGCATGTACGAGCAGTTGGCCCAGGGCGATCCGGAGCGGGAGGCGATGGTCCGCGAGCTGGTCGCGTCCGGCCCGCGCGACTTCGCCGGGCTCGTCGAGGCCGTGAGTGCGGTGTGGCCGCCGGAGATGACGGTGCCGGAGTTCCGGGCCGCGGTGTCCGCCATGCGCGCGATGCTGCGCGCCGAGACCCGGTACGTGGTCCATCCCAGCACCGTCCCGGTGTACCTCTTCAAGGCCGCCGAGTCGGTCGAGGCCGGGCCCGCCGGGGCCGCGCCGGACGGGATGCTCGGCTGGGGTCAGGTGCTGTCCCCGCGTACGGTCACGGTGATCACCGTCCCGGGCGATCACCAGACGATGATGACGGCGCCCCACCTCGACCGGTTCGGGGCGGACTTCGCGGCGGCGCTGAACGGTGTCGGCACGCCCCGGCAGTCCGGCGCGTACCAGCCGGTGGTGACGCTCCAGCGCGGGCGGCCCGGCACCCATCCGGCGGTGTTCTGCGTACCCGGTGCGGGTGCGGGCGTGGTGGGCTTCAGCGATCTGGCGTCCCAGCTGGGCCGGGACTGGACCGTGTACGGCCTCCAGCCGCGCGGCCTGGACGGTACGGAGGTGCCGCACAGCAGCGTGGAGGCGGCCGCCCGCGCCTATCTGGCCGGGATCGCGCGCACCGGCGTCACCGGACCGCTGCACCTGGTCGGCCACTCGTTCGGCGGCTGGGTGGCCTATGAGATGGCCACGGTGCTGCACGCCGAGGGCCGGGACGTCACGCTGACGGTCGTCGACAGCGAGGCGCCCGATCCGGCGGGGGCAGCCGTCTCGCAGCGCAGCCATCTGGAGGTGCTGACCCGCTGGCTGGAGATCTTCGAGATGACCGTCGAGCAGCCCTTCGGCCTCACGGCCGAGGAGGTGGCGGCGCAGCCGCTGGCGGCCCAACTGACCGCTGTTCACGGCAGGTTGGTCCACTTCGGGCTGGCGTCCGCCCGCACCTCGCCGTCGTATCTGCGGGGTCCGCTGACGACGTTCGCGGCCGCCGTGCGGACCGCGTATACCCCGCGGCAGACCTATCCGGGCCCGGTGCGGATGGTGTTCGCCGACGATCCCCGCCGTACGCGGGCGGAGAACGACGCCGAGTTCGCCGAGCGGGAGCGGGGCTGGGCCGCCTGGATCGCCGATCTGCGCGTCTCCCGGGCCCCCGGAAACCACATGACCACCCTCGACACGCCGCACGTCGGCGCCCTTGCCGAACTGCTGCGACAAGGCCGGTGAACCTGCTGACCACTGGCTGACCGGCCGCTGAGTAAATACACGGCCACCATTCCGGCGCACCATTCGGGGCGCCATGATGTAAGCGGGCCTCGGCTTCCGCCGCGGACCGAATTCCGGAGCATTCCGGTTTCTTCCGGAACTGTTTTCCCGAAAGGATGACGAGTGATGACCAATGTATTCGACGATCCGGACGGTCAGTTCGTCGCCGTGGTGAACACGGAGAACCAGCATTCGCTGTGGCCGACCGCCCTCGACGTGCCCGGCGGCTGGACGGTCGTACACGGCCCGGACACCCGGCAGAACTGCGTCGACTACATCGAGAACAGCTGGACCGATATGCGTCCGGCGAGTCTGATTCGGGAATCGGCCGGACGCTGAGCGGCCCGGGCGGAAACGACGGAGGGAGGGACCGCGTGGCTTCCATCGACCTGCCGGCCCGCACCGGCGGCCTGCACGACCTGGTGACCGCGCGGGCGCGGTCGGCGCCGGAGGCCGTGGCGGTCACGCTCGGCCCGGCGTCGGTCCGCTACGGCGATCTGCTCGACCGGGCCGAGCGGCTGGCCCGGCGGCTGTGCGATGCCGGGGTCCGGCCGGGGGACTTCGTCGGGGTGGCGGTGGACCGTTCCCTCGACGCCGTCACCGGGCTGCTCGGCGTCCTGCTGTCCGGCGCCGCGTATGTGCCGATCGCCGCCGAGCTGCCGGACGAGCGGATCCGGGCGATCGCGGACGATGCGCGCATCGGCGTGGTGACCGGGTCCGGTGCCCGGGTCGCGGACGCGATCCCGGCCCGGTGGATCCCGGCGGACGGGACCGGGCCGGGCGACGGGGACCTGCCGGGCTCCGCCCCGGACCGGCCCGCGTACGCCATCTTCACGTCCGGCTCGACCGGTCGGCCCAAGGGGGTGGTGGTGCCGCACCGGGCGGTGGTCGCGTCGACGCTGGCGCGGTTCGGCGTCTATCCGTACGACGACGTCACCTATCTGATGCTCGCGCCGCTGAGCATCGACGCCGCCGTCGCCGGGCTCTTCTTCACTCTCGCCGCCGGTGGCAGGGTGGTGATCCCCACCGCGGAGGAGGTACTGGACCCGCTGCTGCTGGCCGAGTTGGTGCGTGACCGTGCGGTGAGCCACCTGGACGGGCTGCCGTCGCAGTACGCGGCGCTGCTGCGCTTCCACCCCGAGTTGCTCACCGGTCTGCGGTGCGTCATCACGGGCGGCGAGAGCCTGCACCACGCCGTGGTCCGCGAGCACGTGGCGGCGCTGCCGGACACCTTGCTGTTCAACGAGTACGGGCCGACCGAGGGCACCGTGTGGGCCACCGTCCACCGGTGCACCGAGGCCGATGCCGGGCCGCTGGTGCCGATCGGGCCGCCGATCAGCGGGGTCCGGGCGACGGTCCGCGCGGCCGACCTGAGCGTGGCCGAACCGGGGGACCTCGGCGAGATCTACCTCGGGGGTGCCGGGCTGGCGTGGAGCTATCTGGGTCGGCCCGCGCTGACCGCGGAACGTTTCGTCGCCGACCCGGATCCCCGGTTCCCTGGTGAGCGGATGTACCGCACCGGCGACCTGGGTCATATGACCCCGGACGGCGAGCTGGTCTTCCAGGGGCGCACCGACAACCTGGTCAAGGTCCGTGGCTTCCGCGTCGAACTCGGCGAGCTGGAGGCGCACCTGCTCCAGCATCCGGATCTGCTGGACGCGGCCGTCGTGCCGCACACCACCGCGACCGGGCTGCGCCTGGTCGCGGTGGTGGAGTTCGCCCCGGGCCGGTCGGCGGGCGGCCGGGCGCTGTCCGCCTTCCTGGCCGACCGGCTGCCCGCGTACATGCTGCCCACCCGCTGGCGGCAGGTGCCCGAGCTGCCGCGGACCGGCAACGGCAAGGTGGACCGGCGGCTGCTGCGCGAGTCCGCCACGACGGTGGGCGCCGAACTGCCCGCCTGATCCCGATGCACGATCGGTCGCCCCCGGCCCTCATGGAGGACCGGGGGCGACCGTCATGCGTTCGCTGTCGTCACACGGTGGCGAGCCAGCGTTCCCCGGCCGTCCGCCACAGGACGCGCGGGGATCCGCACAGCTCCGTCAGCGCGTAGGCACCCCGGTAGAGCCGGACCACGTCCGGGTCGCTGGTGCCCGCCGCGCCATACGCCTGCACGAGCGTGTGCGCGCAGGTCAGCGCCGCCTCCACGCTGGCGCCCGCGGCGGCCGGTGCGGCGTGGCCGTCCGGGCGGCCCTGGTCCTCGTACCAGGCGGCGTGCCAGACGGCGATGCGGGCGAGGGCCAGGTCGAGGGCGGCCTCGGCGAGACGGTGCGAGGTGCCCTGGTACTCGATCTGCCGACGGCCCGTGATCACCCGGTCGGCCGCGCGGTTCTGCGCCGCCTCCAGGCAGGCGCGGCCGAGGCCCACCGCGTACGCGGCGCAGAGCAGCAGGTCGCGGTCGGTGGTGGCGGGTGCGGCGGCAGCTGTCATGTCGTCGGGCAGCTGCTCGCCGGGGTGGGCGTCGAGGAACGCGAGCCCCGCCCGTACCGTCGTGATGTCGTGGCAGCCCGCGCCCAGTTCCTCCAGCGCGAGACACCACTCCACCAGCCCGCCGTCGGCGAGGGCCGCGGTGACCCCGGCGTGCCGCAGCACCTCCCAGCCGGATCCACCGGGCGGAACCGCCTGGCCGCCCTTCCGCACGGCGTCCGCCAGCTGCCGCTGGTCGCGGTCGAGTTCGAGGTTCACCGTACGGCCCGTCCGATCGGGAAGTCATGGGCGATGAGATCGAGTTGCAGCTCCTGCGGGCCGCCCGAGACGGTCAGCTCCGGGGCCTCGTCCACGGCCGCCCGCAGTTCCGGCGTCGGCGCGAGTTCCTCGCCCGCCCACCGGGCCACCGCTTGACCGGCCCGCGCGCACGCCAGCTTCGAGTACGCGATCAGGACCTCGTCGGTGTCGAGGGCGTCGGCGGTGTGCATGGCGTGGAACGCGAGCGCGCGGGCCCCGGCGACCCGGGTCCGCAGCCGGACCAGGTCGCCGGCCGTCGCCGCGCGGTCCGCCGGGGGCAGTTGGTGGAACGCGTTCTCGGCGGCGCCCAGCCAGGACGTCGCCCGCGAGAGGCACTCGAACCCCGCCCGCTCGAATCCGATCGTGGACGGCAGCAGCGCCCACCCCCGGTGCAGCGGCCCGACCACGGCGTCCGGGCCGACGTACGCGCCGTCCAGCGTGACCTCGAAGTAGGGGTCGCCGAGCGCCCGCGGCACCGGGCTCAGCCGAATCGCCGGGTCGCTCAGGTCGAGCAGGAACAGGCTGATCCCGTCGTACCGGTTCCGGCCTTCGCGGGTCCGCGCCGAGCACAGGGCGATACCGGACCGGTCGGTGGCCACGCTCCAGGTCTTGACGCCCGTGAGCCGCCACCCCTCGCCGTCCGGGGCGGCCGTGGTGCGGAGCGCGGCCGCGTCGGTCCCGGCGCCGGGCTCGGAGAGCAGGAGGCTGCCGAACAACCGGCCGGACGCGATCCGCGGCAGCCATTCGGCCTGCTGTTCCGCGCTGCCGAAGGCGAGCAGCGCGCCGCCGATGGCCTGCACGGTGACGATGTGGATCACATCGGGCAGGCCGCGGGCGCCCATCCGTTCGGCGGCGGCCACGTGGTGGGCCAGGCTCAGTCCGCGCCCGCCGAACGCGGCCGGGTAGTGCACGGCCAGCAGCCGTTCGTCGCCGAGCCGGGCGAACAGCTCCAGCGGGTCGGTGCCGGGCGGCGCGGCGTCCAGTACCCGGTCCACCTCGTCGGCGAGCCGGGCCTGCGCGGCGTCCGGCTCAGGACGCATGGGTGGCCTCGTGCTCGGCCGCCGCCCGGACCTGCTCCACCGACGCCGCGAGGTCGCGCAGCGTCGAGTTCGCGAAGACCTGTGCCACCCGCAGCCGCAGCCCGGTCTGCCGGGAGAGCCGGCCGATGAGGTGCATCGCGGTGATGCTGTCGCCGCCGGCCGAGAAGAAGTCCTCGTCCAGCGTCAGATCGGGTCGGTCCAGCAGTTCCCGGGCCAGCTCGAGTACCAGCGCCTGGTCGTCCATCTTCCGTCCTTCCGTTACGCGGCGGCAGCGTCGATCGCGGCCGACAGCAGGGCCTGGACCTGCGGGGATGCAAGCGGTTCGGTGGGGGCGTCGAC
This sequence comes from Streptomyces sp. BRA346, assembly GCF_052851135.1. Classification (NCBI taxonomy): domain Bacteria; kingdom Bacillati; phylum Actinomycetota; class Actinomycetes; order Kitasatosporales; family Streptomycetaceae; genus Streptomyces; species Streptomyces sp. BRA346. Next base: position 8,143 of record NZ_JAIWIH010000040.1, read on the forward strand.
GTGGCGTACCGTCGCGCCCGCCGGGTCCGCGAGCAGGGTGTCCAGGCCCGAGAGGGGTTTTCCGGCGATCACCAGCGCCCGGTCCGTATCGGCCGGGCGGGCCGCCGAGCACGCGGTCAGGAACCGCAGCCAGGACCGGTAACGGTCGAGCAGGCCGTCCACCATCTCGAACGCCGCCTCGTCACCGCCGTATTGCCCGACCAGGCCGTCGCGGGTCTTGTTCAGCACCATTTCCCACTGGGCGAGGTCGCCCGCGGCGAACGCCTCGTACGCGGGTGCGTCGCACGCGAGGGTGCGGCAGAGCTTGGTCAGCTCGAAATGGATGACATCCATGGTGATCGGATACGGGTCGACCAACACGGCCCGTGCCCCGGCCCGTTCGGCGAGACGTACCGCGAAGGTCGCACCGGCGCAGTACGCCAGCACCACGTCGGGCCGCTCCGGCTGCTCCTTGAGCAGCTCGTCGGCCTGCCGCTCCAGGTCGAGCGGTCCGGCGACCTGGGCGACGAGCGGGTCGATCCGGGTGAGACGCCCGGGGCTGCCCGGTCCGGCCAGGAAGCCGAAATCCGCGGCGTTGCCACTACCGGGCAGATCCAGTGCGAGGACCTCGGTCAGCATGCGTCCGAGCCTTTCCACAGGGCAGCGAAATGGAATCCTGTGTGCTTCATCATCGGCATCATCGGTGCGCGGTGGACATTCCGAAAAGGGTTCTCAGTGCTTTGATCAGGACCCGGTCAGTGGTCGTTCAGTATGCGTTCAGCCACCGCTCAGTCTTCGCTCAGATCCCCTTCCGCGCCCTTGCCGGGCCATTTCCGGGAGCCCACGATGGTAATGATCTCCACCCGCGCGGCCGGGCGGAATATGGCCGAGGAAAGGGCATCGGATGGGAAGCGAATGGGAAACTCTGGTGGTCGGTGACCGCCAGGCGCGGGTCAACCTCGCGGGGCCGGTGCCGGAGCCCGATCGACCCCACCTGTGGCCATCGGTCGGTGAGTACCCGATTTACGACGCCTTCCTCTATCACGCCATGCTCGCCGACCGGCACCGCAACGAGGTGTTCCGCGATACCATCGTCCAGCAGGCGCCCGGCGCCACGGTGCTGGAGATCGGCTGCGGGCCCGATCTGCTCTGGTCGCTGTGTGCCGCGGAGGCCGGTGCGGACCGGGTGCTCTCCGTCGAGAGCCTGGACGACAGCGTCCGCCGTGCGGAGGAGCTGGCCCGGGACCGGGCGCCGGGCCGCATCAGCGTCGTGGCGGGGCTCTCGACCGAGGTGACGCTGCCGGACCGGGCCGGTCTGTGCATCGCCGAGCTGGTGGGCTGCATCGGCGGCTCCGAGGGCATGGCCCGAGTGATCGACGACGCCCGGCGCCGCCATCTCTCCCCGGGTGCCCGGGTGGTGCCGCACCGGGTCCGTACGCTGGCCGCCGCGGTGTGCCTCGCCGATCTGATGCCCGAAGGACCCGGAGTGCCGGAGATCCTGGTGCCGTACGTGGAGTCGGTGTTCCGTGCGGCCGGTGGCTTCTTCGACCTGCGGATGTGCGTCGGCGGGATCGGATACGACGCGATCCGCTCGACCACCGGGACGGTCGAGGATCTGCGGTTCAACGACGGTGTGTACCAGCAGGACGGCGATCTGCGGCTGACCATGACCCGGCCGGGCCGGGTCGACGGGCTGCTGCTGTGGCTGGACCTGGAGGGGCGGGCCGGTGGCGAGCGCCTCGACACCCTGGCGACCCGGACCAGCTGGCTGCCGGTCTACGTACCCCTACAGATCCCGGAGCCGGTGACCCTCGACCCGGGCGACGTCATCGAACTGCGGGTCACCTCCGAGCTGAGCGCCGACGGGGTCCACCCGGACTACCGGTTCGCCGGGTCGGTCCGGCGCGCCGACCGCCGGCGCGTCCCGGTCACGGCCGAGTCGCTCTACGCCGGGTCGGCGTTCCGGCGGTCGCCGCTGCACGAGGCCCTGTTCGGCGCCGCGGAGCCGGTGGCGGTACGCGCGTAGGCCGCTCGGATGCGTACAGGCCCTGGGGCCGGTGGCGCCCGACGGGGAGCCACCGGCCGCCGCCGGAGCCGAAGTTCCGCTAACCGGACGGGTGTTGGCCGGTCACGACACGGTCGGGGACTGCCGGACGGGCCTATAGCTGTTGGTGACGGATTCCGGGTAGTGGTCCGGTCCGTCACCGGACAGCACCCGCTGGTGCAGTGCGGCCAGTTCGGGGCTGGGGTCGAGCCCGAGCCGGTCGCGCAGGACCTGCCGGGCGGTGTTGAAGGTCTGCAAGGCGTCGACCCTCCGGCCGACCATCATCAGCGCGACCATCAGGTGGGTGTAGGCGGTTTCGCGGTACGGATTGCTCGTGATGAGCTCCTCGAGGGGCGGGATCGCCTCGGTGTGGCGCCCCATGGCGATCAGTGCGGAGGCGTACTCCTGGGTGGCCTCCTCGTGCAATCGGGTCAGCCGGCGCCGGTACGCGGCCAGCCGCGGCCCGCAGTGCACGCCGGTGAGCGGTTCGGAGCGCCACAACCGCAACGCCGCGGCGAAGTGGTCGGCGGTGTCCTCTATCGCGCCCTGGCTCAACGCGCCGCGCGCCTCGGCGACATGGTTCATGAAGCGGTCCGCGTCGACCAGATGCGGATCGAGCCGCAGCATGTAATTACCGTGCACGTGCCGGATTTCGGGACTCGTCATTCCGGCCGGGTACTGAAGTGTCCGGCGGATGCGGGAGACGTATACCTGGATCGTGTTCACCGCGGTCTTCGGCGCGAACGCGCCCCAGACCTCGTCGATCAGGTCCGCGATCGCCACGTACGAGTTGTTGCGGGCGGCGAGTAACGCGAGCACCGTCTCGACTTGCGGACTCAACACTGCTTGGCTCGCGGTTCTGGCCTCCAGGCCGCCCAGGAGTTTGATGATCATAGCCTCGTCGCGACTCACGGATGAGATCCTTCTCTCGAGCGCCTGCCCAAGACTGGCCACCACCAGGAACGTGGCCCTATGGGCTCTGCCAACGTGGAGTGCCGGGTCGGCCTGATGCGTCGTGTTGCTGGAGGCCGCCCCGTAATTCGTGATCGTAGTCTCGCCGTGACCAACCCCTCCCCTTGATCGCCTCGCGTCGTGCGATCAGGAAGAGTGCTCGAAGTCCTTCCAGGTCACGCCCGTACGTGCTTCATAACAACACTGTCACAGCACCGTGACAAAGCGACGCCCGGGTGGCGGGCGGGGGTGGGTTTCCGGACTGTGCTCAGTGGTTCTGCCGGCCGGTCGCGAGCAGCCCGCCCACCACGAGGGCCGCCGGCGATCCGGCCCCGCAGCCGTGAGCGCAGCACCAGGAACCCGATGGTCCGGGCGGCGAGGACCGCGACGGCGACCAGCAGCACCGCACCCCACACCAGGCGGCTGCGCAGCGATGCGGCCGGGTTCGGCGGGGCGTCGCATACTGGCCACATGGCTGCTGAGGCGGGACGGGAAGGCGAGGCGTTCCAGGAGTTCGTGCGGTTCGCGCCCCGGCTCGGCGGGATGGTCGCCTCCGCGGTGGGCTATCGCTCCGGCGGGCAGCCACCGGCCCTGCACCGGGGGCTGCCCTCCCCCTGGCTGACGTTGATCTTCTCGCTGGACGGGCCGGTGACCAGCGGACTCACCCTGGAGCAGGCGCGCGGCCCCGATGCGGTGCGGACCGACATCGTGGTGGGCGGGCTGCACCAGAGTCCGGCGTACATCATCCAGCCGGAGCACGAGACCGGGGTGCAGCTGGCCCTGCATCCGCTGGCGGCGCGCAGGCTGCTCGGCCTGCCCGCGGGGGCGCTCACGGATCAGCTCGTGGTGTCGGGGACGGAGGTGCTGGGCGCGCGGGCCGCGGAGATCCACGAGCGGATGCGGGAGCAGCCGGGGTGGGAGGAGCGGTTCGCCCTCCTCGGGTCGTATCTGCGGGCGCGTGTGGCCGCGGCGGACGAGGCCACGCCGGTCCGGCGCGAGATCGTCGAAGCCTGGGCGTGGCTGGCCCGCCACCGGGGCGCGGGCACGCTGCGCGGGCTGGCCGAGCACGTGGCGCTCAGCCCGCGGCGGCTCACGGCGCTCTTCCGGGCCGAGACCGGGCTGAGCCCGAAGCAGGCCGCCCGGCTGATGCGCTTCGAGCACGCCAAGGGCACCGTGGCCCGGTCCTTCGCCGCGGGCGCCCCCGCCGATCTGGCGCGGGTCGCGGCCGACTGCGGCTACTACGACCATTCGCATCTGGTGCGGGACTTCCGCCAGTACACCGGCGTCAGCCCCACGGTCTGGCTCGCCGAAGAGTGCCGGAATATCCAAGCGGGCGGGCACCGGAACGGCGAAGAGTGAGAGGCATGAACACCATGGAAACCCCAGCGCGAACCCCCAGCATCTGGCCGACCCTCCAGGCCCATGACGCGCCCGCCCTGATCGACTTCCTCGTCGGCACGGTCGGCTTCCTGCGCACCGCCGTGTACGAGGACGGCAACCGGGTGGCGCACGCCCAGCTCGACTGGCCCGAGGGCGGCGGGATCATGCTCGGGTCGTACAAGCCGGACAGCGCGGAGTGGTGTCTGCGACCGGGCACCTTCGGTGCGTACGTCGTCACCGACCACGTCGACAGCCTCTATGAGCGGCTGAAGGCGGCAGGGGTGAAGGTCATCCGCGAGATCGAGGACCAGCCGTACGGCAGCCGCGAGTTCGCGATCGCCGACCCCGAGGGCAACAAGTGGTCCTTCGGCACCTACCGGGGCGAGCCGCGTCCGACGGGCTGACCCGGCCCGTGGCCACCGCGCCGCACCGCTCTACGACGGCGACGTCGGGGGCGGTTCCGGCACCTGGACACCACTCCGCTCGCCCATCTGCGCCGGGTGCGCCTCGCCCGCGCCCACCACGACCTGCTGAACACCACCCCGTGGGCAGCTGCGCGATGGGAGTGGGCCCGGACGCCGTGGTCGCGCCGGATCTGACCGTTCACGGCCTTCGGGGCCTGCGGGTGGTGGACGCGTCGGTCATGCCGACGATCGTCTCCGTCAACACGAACGCGGCGACGATCGCCATCGCGGAGAAGGCCGCCGACCTCATCCGCCAGGCGGCGTAAACCGGCCACCACTCCGGGGCCCGTTTTGCGGGCCCCGGAGTGACGGACCGATCCCGCACCGGCGCGCGCCCACGCGGAGCGCGGCCCGCTCGGCGACCCTGGGGGTGTGACACACCAGCCCCCCGCGCCTGATGCGCGGAGCCGACCGCCGACCGGTGCCGCGCACGTCGACTACAGCGGCGCGGTGTACGGCTCGCTGCTCGCCGCCTCCGTGGTGGCCGGTGTCGGCACGCTCGGCTCGTATCCACGGTTGGAACTCGTGCTGCTCCTGCTGTGTACGGGCGTGGTGTTCTGGGCCGCACACGTCTTCTCCCGCCTCTTCGGAGCCCGGATGGCGCAGGAGCCCGCGGGCCGGGAGGAAGTCCGCCGCGTGTGCGCCGACGAACGGCCCATCCTCGAGGCGGCCGTTCCCCCGGCCGTCGCCGTGGCGATCAGCCCGCTCTTCGGGCTGGGAGTCGAGGGCGCGGCATGGCTGGCGCTCGGTGTCGCGCTGGCGGGGCAGGTCGGCTGGGCGGCCCTGGCCGCCGTCCGCGCCGGCGCAGCACGCCCCCTGATCCTGATCGCCAGTGCGGCCAACCTGCTCCTCGGCATGGTCATCGTCATCTTCAAGGTCGCGCTCCAGCACTGACCCGACAGCCATGAGCGGCTCAGGGCTGCTGCGCGTCCGAGGGCGCGTCGGTGTGGAAGTCCAGGTGTCCGTCCGTGACCTCCACCCGGACCCGCTCGCCGGAGGCGAGGCCGCCGTCGAGGAGCATCCGGGACAGCCGGTTGTCGACCTCCCGCTGGATGGTGCGGCGCAGCGGCCGGGCTCCGTATTCGGGCTGGTGGCCGTGGCGCGCGAGCCAGTCGATGGCCTCCGGGGCGAACGCGACGGTGATGCCCTGGGCGTGCAGCCGACGGCGGGTCTCCTCCAGCATCACGTCGGTGATCCGGCGCAGCTGCTCGTCGTCAAGCTGCCGGAAGACGACGATCTCGTCGATGCGGTTGAGGAATTCGGGGCGGAAGTGCTCGCGCAGCGGGCGCAGGACGCGCTCGCGCCGGGCCTGCTCGCCGGTCTCGGCATCCGTGGTGCCGAAGCCGAGCGCGGCGCCGCCGATGGCCTCGGAGCCGAGGTTGCTCGTCATCACGATGACGGTGTTGCGGAAGTCGACCGTGCGGCCCTGGGCGTCGGTGAGGCGGCCGTCGTCGAGCACCTGGAGCAGGATGTTGAAGACATCGGGATGGGCCTTCTCGACCTCGTCCAGCAGCAGCAGTGAGTACGGGCGCCGGCGCACGGCCTCGGTGAGCTGTCCGGCCTCCTCGTGGCCGACGTACCCGGGCGGGGCGCCGACCAGGCGGCTGACGGTGTGCCGCTCCTGGTACTCGCTCATGTCGAGCCGCACCATCAGCTCTTCGCTGCCGAACAGCGCCTCGGCCAGGGCCCGCGCGAGTTCTGTCTTGCCGACACCGGTGGATCCGAGGAAGAGGAAGCTTCCGGTCGGGCGGCCGGGGTCGGCCAGGCCGGTACGGGAGCGCAGCACCGCCTCGGCGACGGCGCCGACGGCCTCGTCCTGCCCGATGACGCGCTTGCGCAGGTGTTCCTCCAGGCCGAGCAGCCGGTCCTTCTCCTCCTGGGTGAGGCTGCTGACCGGGATGCCGGTCTGCCGGGACACCACTTCGGCGATGTCCTCGGCGACGACCTCCAGGCTCTGCCCGTCGTCCGGCTCCGTGTCGTCGCCCGCCTCGATCCGGCCGTTCAGCTCGACGATGCGGTCGCGCAGTTCGGTGGCCCGCTCGTAGTCCTCCGCGGCCACCGCCTGGTCCTTGTCCCGGGTCAGCTGCTCGACCTCCCGCTCCACTGCCCGCACATCGGTGCCCTTGGTGCGTGCGCGCAAGCGCACGCGGGCACCGGCCTGGTCCATCAGGTCGATGGCCTTGTCGGGCAGGAACCGGTCGGTGAGGTAGCGGTCGGACAGCTCCACGGCGGCGCACAGCGCCTCGTCGGTGAAACGGACCTGGTGATGGGCCTCGTAGCGGTCGCACAGGCCCCGCAGGATTTCCACGGCGTCGGCGGCGGTGGGCTCGGGCACCAGGACGGGCTGGAAACGGCGGGCCAGTGCCGCGTCCTTCTCGATGTGGCGGCGGTACTCCTCCAGCGTGGTGGCACCGATGACATGGAGTTCGCCACGGGCCAGCGCGGGCTTGAGCATGTTGCTCGCGTCCATGGAGCCGCCCTCGCCGCCGCCCGTGCCCGCGCCGACGACGGTGTGCAGCTCGTCGATGAAGACGATCAGCTGCTCGGAGTGGTTGCGGATCTCCTCGATGATGCCGCTCAGCCGCTCCTCGAAGTCACCCCGGTAGCGGGTGCCCGCGACGACGGCGGAGAGGTCCAGGGCGACCACGCGGCGGCCGAGCAGGATGTCGGGGACATCGCCTTCGGTGACGCGCTGGGCGAGCCCCTCGACGATGGCCGTCTTCCCGACACCGGCATCGCCGATCAGCACGGGGTTGTTCTTGCCGCGGCGGGACAGCACCTCGACGGTCTGTTCGATCTCCTCTCCGCGGCCGATGACCGGATCGATGCGGCCCTCGCGGGCGAGTTCGGTCAGGTCGCGGCTGAACTTGTCCAGGGTGGGCGTGTCCTGCGCCCGGCCCCCGGGCTGCTGCCCGTTCGCGGTGACCGTCGGCTGCCCCGGTGCGGTCTGCGGCCCCTGCTGGGCCGCCGCGGGATCGAAGTGGAGGGTGTTGAGGATGCGGCCGGCGGCGGAGTCGGGGTTGGCGGCGAGCGCCCCGAGGACGTGCTCGGGCCCGATGTAGGAGGCGCCGGTGGCCCGGGCCAGGTCGTGGGCGTCCAGCAGGGCGCGCTTGACCGCGGGGGTGACGGTCAGCCGGTTCTGGGGCGGTCCGTCGCCGCTCGTACGGTCGATCTGGGCGGCCAGCGCGTCGGTGTCGGCCCCCGCCCCCGCCAGCAGCCCCCGGGTCGGCTCGGCGGTGAGCGCCGCGCGCAGCAGGTGCTTGGTGTCCAGGTCGGTGCTGCCGTGCTCGGCGGCGTAGGAGACGGCGTCGGCGACCAGTTGCCGGGCGGGGTCGCTCATCAGACGTCCGATGTCGATCTGCCGGGGACCGCGCGGCCCGCCGCCGAGGAATCGCGCCAGGTATTCCTCGAGCGGGTCCGGCCCGAAGCCTCCCGGACCCATGAAACCGCTGTTCATAGCCTTCCGTTCCGCGATTCCGGCCGAGCACGTACGAGCCGGGCCGGGCCCGCTGTTCTGGTAGGCGTCATGCTTGCCGGGCGCGGGTGCCCGGGATCGGCGCGGCTTACACGTGGTGCGGCAGGCCCGGCACGCGGCCGCCCGTGGCCCGGTCGAACGGGCGGGCCACGCGGTGCGGCTCGTCGTGGTCCCGCGACAGGGCGGGCGGGGCCACCGCGTCGGGGCCGTCACGGGCCGGTGCCGGGCAACTCCTCCCGCCAATATGTGAGAGCGCTTCCCTCTTGGTCGTGTTCATGCCAGCATTCATGGGAGCGCTCCCATAGCGCTCCCGCATCCCCAAGGAGAGACATGGCTCTCACACCACGACGCGGCCGAACCCGAGCCTCGCTGCTCGGGTTACTGGCCGCCACCGTCATGACGACGGCCGGACTGGCCGGAACCGCGGGTGCCGCGACAAGCCCCGCTCAGGCCCAGACGGCGACCGGCTCCGCCAAGGCCTCCACCCTGGGTGCTCAAGCGGCCCAGTCCGGGCGGTACTTCGGGGCCGCGGTGGCCGCGGGCAAGCTCGGGGACACCACGTACGCGGGCATCCTGAACCGTGAGTTCAACATGGTCACCCCGGAGAACGAGATGAAGTGGGACACCATCGAGCGGTCCCGCGGCTCGTTCAACTTCGCCCCGGCCGACCAGATCGCGAACCACGCCACCTCACGCGGACAGCGCTTACGCGGACACACCCTGGTCTGGCACTCGCAACTCCCCAGCTGGGTCAGCTCCATCGGCGACGCCACCACCCTGCGCAGCGTGATGAAGAACCACATCACCACCACGATGGCCCACTACAAGGGCAAGATCTACGCCTGGGACGTGGTGAACGAGGCGTTCGCCGACGGTGGCGGCGGCCAGCACCGTCCCTCGGTGTTCCAGAACCTGCTGGGCGACGGCTTCATCGAGGAGGCCTTCCGCGCCGCCCGGTCGGCCGATCCGGCGGCCAAGCTCTGCTACAACGACTACAACATCGAGGACTGGAGCGCCGCGAAGACCCAGGGCGTCTACCGCATGGTGCGCGACTTCAAGGCGCGCGGGGTGCCCATCGACTGCGTCGGCCTCCAGGCCCACTTCGGCACCGGCGGCCCGCCCGCCAGCTTCCAGACCACGCTGTCCAGCTTCGCCGCCCTCGGCGTGGACGTGCAGATCACCGAGCTGGACATCGCGCAGGCGCCGACGGCCGCGTACACGAACACCGTCAGGGCCTGCATGAACGTCCCCCGCTGTACCGGCATCACCGTCTGGGGCATCCGGGACAGCGACTCCTGGCGCGCCGGGGAGAAGCCGCTGCTCTTCGACAACAACGGCAACAAGAAAGCGGCCTACAACGCCACGCTGACCGCCCTGGGCGGCACGCCCGCGGCTACCAAGGCCGCAACGTCACCGACCGCCTCCCTGCCCTCCAGCTTCAAGTGGAACTCCAGCGGAATCCTGATGTCCCCGAAGCCGGACGCCACCCACAACATCGCCGGGCTCAAGGACCCGACGGTGGTCTACCACAACGGCAAGTGGCACGTCTTCGCCAGCGTCGCCAGCGCCTCCGGCTACAACCTGGTGTACCTGAGCTTCACCGACTGGTCCCAGGCGGCCTCGGCCACCCATCACTACCTGGACCGAACCGCCATCGGCACCGGCTACCGGGCCGCGCCGCAGGTGTTCTACTTCGCGCCGCAGAAGAAGTGGTACCTGGTGTACCAGACCGGGAACGCCTCGTACTCGACCAACAGCGACATCAGCAATCCGAACGGCTGGAGCGCACCGAAAAACTTCTACTCCGCCATGCCGGACATCATCAAGCAGAACATCGGCAACGGCTACTGGGTGGACATGTGGGTGATCTGTGACAGCGCCAACTGCTACCTGTTCTCCTCCGACGACAACGGACACCTGTACCGCTCGCAGACGACCCTGGCCCAGTTCCCGAACGGATTCACCAACACCGTCATCGCGGCTCAGGACTCCAACAAATACGCCCTGTTCGAAGCGAGCAACATCTACAAGGTGCAGGGCAGCAACCAGTATCTGCTGATCGTCGAGGCGATCGGAACGGACGGGAAACGCTACTTCCGGTCCTGGACCTCCGGCAGCATCGCGGGCTCCTGGACACCGCTGGCCGCCTCCGAGGCCAACCCCTTCGCCCGGGCCAACAACACCGCCTTCCCCGCGGGCGCCTGGACCAAGGACATCAGCCACGGCGAACTGATCCGCGCCGGAAACGACCAGACCCTCACCATCAACCCGTGCCAGCTCCAGTACCTCTACCAGGGCATGAACCCGAACGCCGGCGGCGACTACAACACCCTGCCGTGGCGCCTCGGCCTCCTCACCCAGACCAACTCCGCCTGCTGACCGCGGTCCCGGCCGGCTCGGCGAGCCGGCCGGGGGCAGAGGGCGGGTTCAGCCGGGGCTGACGGTGTAGGTGAAGGACTGGGACGAGTCGCTGCCGCCCGCGCTGGTGAGGGTGACGGTGACGGTGCCCGTGCCGCCCGGGGAGTAGGCGATGATGGTGCTGTCGTCGATGATGTTGAAGGACGTCGAGTCGGGCCCGTACGAGATGTCCGTGACGTCACTGAGGTTGGTGCCGATGATGGTGGAGGCCGTACCCCCGTAGTCCGGTCCGGTCGTCGGGTCCATGCTGGTCACCGTGGGATCGCCGACGTAGGTGTAGGTGAACCCGTTGGTGGTGCCGCCCACGGTGGTGACACTGACCCCGACGGTCTGGGGAGTGGTCACGGTCGGCACCGTGACGTTCAGCGTGGTGTCGTTCACGACCGTGGGGACCGCGGTGTTGGAGCCGAAGGCCATCGACGTGGCGGTGTACAGGTTCGCACCGGTGAGGGTCGTGGTGCCGCCGCTGAGCGGCCCCATGGTGTTACTGAGACTGAACTTGTGCGGGGCCGGGATGTAGTAGTACCAGACCGGAGCCGATGAACCGCCCGGCGTGGTCACGACGACCTGGACGGCGGAGCTGTTCGAGGGTGCGACAGCGGTGATCTGGGTGGGGCTGTCGACCACGAAACTGGCCGATTTGATGCCGAACTTCACGCTGGTGGCGCCCGTGAAGCCGGTTCCGGTGATGACGACCTGGTTCCCGCCGGAGGTGGGTCCCTGGTTCGGATTGAGAGTGGGCACGATGCCTTCTCCTCGCCTTGAGTGATTTCTTCTCCGGGAAGGGGCGCCCCCCGCATGCAGGAGTGCGGTTGGGCCTATGGGCATCGGCACGACGCGCGTGACTGATTTCCTGACAGGGCATTCCCTTGCACAAAAATTGGATCAGGCGCTCCACGAAAGAGGGAGGGCGCACATGAGGCACTCACCGTTTATGCGATGATGTGAATTGGCGTTCCCATTCCGAATGCGCGCCGGAGTGCCCCCGGTTGACCTCTTGTGCTGTTTCGCCGGATCCCGGCCGATGGGATGCTCCATGGAGAACAGTGAATCGACTCCTGAACCTGGGGCGCCCGGTGACGAATCCCAGGGGCCTGGCACCATCGCTCTGACTCGTCGAATTCGGGAGTTCGGTCGAGAGGAGCCCGCATGGCCACCGCGTCCGCCCCGGACACCATTCCCGTGGGTTCGGCACCCCACTCCCTCGCCATACGGCCCGACGGGTCGCGCGCCTATGTGAGCAACTCCGGTACCGGCACGTTAAGCGTGATCGACACGACCGCCAGCGTCGTCACCGCCACCGTCGGCGTGGGTACCGGTCCGTGGGCCGTGACGGTCACCCCCGACGGCCAGTTCGTCTGCGTCACCGAGCCGGGCTCGGGAACGGTCGGCTTCGTCAGTACCGCCACCCACGCGCTCATCGGCACCATCAGTGGCCTGACCGTGCCGCGAGGGCTGGCCGTCACGCCCGACGGGACCCGCCTGTACGTCGCCAACTCCGGTGCCAACACGGTGAGCGTCATCAGTACGGCCACCAGAGCCATCACCGGCACGGTCACCGTGGGGAACAGCCCGGAGACCATCGCGATCCGTCCGGACGGCCTGCGCGCGTACGTCTCCCATCCCGCCGCCGGTACCGTAAGCGTGATCAACACGCTCAACAACACCGTCACGGCCACCGTGACGGGGTTCCACGTGCCTCTGGGCGTGGCTGTCGCCCCCGACGGGGCCCGACTGTACGTCGCCAACTCCGGTGGCAATACGGTGAGCATCGTCAGCACGACCGACAACTCCGTCATCGGCACCATCACCGTCGCGTCCAGCCCTGCCTATCTGGCCGTCTCCCCGGACGGGACCCTCCTCTACGCCACCAACACCGACTCGGGCTCACTGACGGTGATCAACGCGAGCAGCAACACGGTCACCCACACGCTCTCGGGGTTCGCCACGCCCCACGAGGTGACGACCACCCCGGACGGCGGCTACCTCTACGCCGCCAACTACGGCGATGACACGGTGGGCGTCCTGAGAAGGCCGGCCGCCATCACGCCCGACCAGGGCCCGCCGAGCGGCGGCACGATGGTGACCATCACCGGCCGGGGCTTTCTCGGTACGACCAGCGTCCTCTTCGGTCAGCGGCCGGCCAAGAGTTTCACCGTGGTGAGCGACACCGTGCTGACCGCCGTCACACCTTCCCTCAGCCGCACCGGCGCCAAGGCCGCACCGGTCACCGTGACCGCCAGTGGCGGAACGGCGATCATCGGCCACTACTACTACCAGCTGCTCCCCATCATCGATGAAATCTCGTTGTCTTCCGGACCGATGACCGGCGGGAACGTCCTCACTCTCACCGGCAGGCGGCTCACCGGCGTCACGTACGTGCGGTTCGGCACCCTCATGGCCCCGGCCACCGTCCTGTCGGACACCCGGCTCACCGTCACCGTCCCGCCATCGGCCCTCGCCCGCAGCGTCCCCGTCTACGTCACCAGCAAGGGAGGCGTCTCCAACAGCCTCTCCTACACCTACGTCAGCACCGCCGCGATCACCAGCATCAGCCCGGTCTCGGGACCGGCGGCCGGGAGCCGTATCGTCAACATCAACGGCACCTCGTTGTCCCAGGTCAACAGCGTGACCTTCGGGGGCGTCCCGGCCCTCTCGTTCAAGGTCATGTCCCCCATCAAGGTCCAATCCATCACGCCGCCGCACGCACCCGGCCCCGTGGCCGTCGTCGTGACCACCTCCACCGGCGCCACCGCCACCTCTCCCCAGTCGTACACCTACATCTGAGGACGGCCGACCCGGTTTCAGCCCAGGAAGCTCAGCCGGACCTTGCGGCGCGGATTGTCCCGGTTGGTGTCGACCAGGCACACCGACTGCCACGTGCCGAGCGCCAGACTGCCGCCGACGACCGGGAGGGTGGCGTGGGGCGGGACGATGGCCGGGAGGACGTGGTCGCGGCCGTGGCCCGGGGAGCCGTGGCGGTGGCGCCAGCGGTCGTCGGCGGGGAGGAGGTCGCGGAGGGCGGCGAGGAGGTCGGTGTCGCTGCCCGCGCCCGTCTCCAGAATCGCGATACCGGCGGTCGCGTGCGGGACGAACACATTGAGCAGGCCGTCGGCGCCCTGCGCCACCTCGCGCAGATACGCCTCGCAGTCGGCGGTGAGGTCGGCGACGGTCTCGGTGGTGCCGGTGGTGATGTCGAGCGTGTGGGTGCGGAAAGTAGCCATGACTCCATCCTCGTACGTGCTCCGTTAAAACTCCCGCAACAAAGGTCCGAGGGGCAAGACGGCGTTGACCCCGGTCGGACGCGCTGGCTAGCTTCGGGGCATGTCTACGTCAGCCCTGCTCACCACGCGCGGTCACATCGACCTGCTGCGGGTGGCGTCCGCCGTGTGTCCCGGCGCCTGCTGACCTTTCTCTCCCCTCCCCTCCTTCCCGTTTTCGTCGTACCGCGCTGACCGTCCCCTGCTGACCGTCGTGCCGTGCGGGCGCCGAGGCGTACCCCTTTTCTGGAGTCCCCGTGTCCCCGGTTCTTCTCGAACCGGTCGTGCCCCTGTCCGCGCGCCGTCGCTCCGTACCCCGCTGGCTGCGCCGCACGACCGGTCCCCTCTTTCTGCTGCTGCTCTGGCAGGTGTGCAGTGCGACGGGCGTGCTGCCCTCCGACATGCTCGCCTCGCCCGGCACCATCGCCGGTACCGCCTCCGGCATGGTCCAGGACGGCACACTGCCGCACGCCATGCTGGTGTCGGTGCAGCGGGTGCTGAACGGGCTGGTGATCGGCGGGATCGTCGGGGTTGCCCTGGCGCTGATCTCCGGGCTGTCGCGGCTCGGCGAGGACCTGGTCGACGCGAGCGTGCAGATGTTCCGCACCATCCCGTGGGTCGGGATGATCCCGCTGTTCATCATCTGGATGGGCATCGGCGAGGCCCCCAAGATCGCGCTGATCGCGCTCGGTGTCACCTTCCATCTCTATCTGAACGTGTACGCGGGCATCCGCGGTGTGGACGCACAGCTCATCGAGGCCGGGAACTCGCTCGGGCTCGGGCGCTGGGCACTGATCCGCCATGTGGTGCTGCCGGGCGCGCTGCCCGGGGCCATGACCGGCCTGCGGTATTCGCTGGCCACCGCCTGGCTGGCGCTGGTCTTCGGCGAGACGATCAACGCGGACGACGGGATCGGCTTCCTGCTCAACCGTGCGCGTGAGTTCTTCCAGACCGATGTGATCGTGGTCTGCCTGATCGTCTACGCCGCCCTCGGCCTGCTCGCCGATTTCATCGTCCGCACTCTGGAGAGGCTGCTGCTGCAATGGCGACCGACCTTCACCGGCAAGTGAACCTCCTCGCGAAGGACACCAGGAAGGAAACGAGGGACGACGCGGCGGTACGGGTCGACTCGCTCACTCGGTCCTTCGACGGCCGCGCCGTCATCGACAATCTCGAACTGACCGTTCCCCGAGGCGAGTTCGTGGCACTGCTCGGCCGCAGCGGCTGCGGCAAGTCGACGCTGCTGCGCGTACTGGCCGGGCTCGACCGGGACATCACCGGCGAGGTGCTGGTCCCGCGGCGCAAGGCCGTCGCCTTCCAGGCGCCGCGGCTGATGCCGTGGAAGAAGGTGTGGCGCAATGTGCTGCTCGGCCTTCCCGGCCGCCCCGGGCGGGAGGTCGCCGAGAAGGCGCTGGAGGAGGTCGGGCTCGGCCACCGCACCGACGCCTGGCCCAAGACGCTGTCCGGTGGCGAGGCACAGCGCGCCTCGCTCGCCCGGGCGCTGGTGCGCGAACCCGATCTGCTGCTGCTCGACGAGCCGTTCGGCGCGCTGGACGCGCTCACCCGGATCACCGCGCAGCGGCTGGTCGCCGAGTTGTGGCAGCGGCGCGGCTGCGCGGTGCTGCTGGTGACGCACGACGTCGAGGAGGCGCTGCTGCTCGCCGACCGCGTGCTGGTGATGTACGGCGGTGTCATCGCGCATGAGGTCCGGGTGGACCGTGATCGCCCTCGCGACATCGCCGACCCCTCCATCGCGGATCTGCGCGCCCAACTGCTGGACCGGCTGGGTGTGGAGGCACCCGAAGCCGCCGAGGTCGAGAAGGTCGCGTAGCCACATCTCGCCCCCGCCCCCTCTTGTACGACCCTCACGAACGGAATCCCGCTGCCATGAGACGGCGACTCGCCCCTGCCCTGCTCATCTCTTTCGCTTTGCCGCTGTCCGCATGCGTCAGCTCGAACGCGAACAACGCCTCGTCCGGCTCTGCCGGCAACGTCGACGGCAAGGGCGATGTGACCCTGAACGTCGGCGACCAGAAGGGCAACGACGAGGCGGTGCTGCGTGCCGCCGGTGAGCTGAAGAACCTTCCCTACAAGATCAAGTGGTCGACGTTCACCTCCGGCCCCCCGATCCTGGAGGCCGTGAGCGCCAAGGCCGTGGACATCGGCGGCGTCGGCAACACCCCGCCCGTCGTCGCCGCGGCAGCCAAGTCCAAGATCAAGGTCGTGGGCGCCAAGCACGGTACGGCCGACGGCGAGGCGATCGTGGTGAAGAAGGGCTCGCCGCTCAAGAAGACCGCCGACCTCAAGGGCAAGAGGGTCGCGGTCGCTCAGGGCAGCTCGGCCCACTTCCAGCTCGTCGCCTCGCTCCGGAAGGCCGGGCTCTCGATCAAGGACGTCAAGGTCAGCTTCCTCCAGCCCGCCGACGCGCTGGCGGCCTTCAAGGGCGGCAAGGTGGACGCCTGGGCCATCTGGGACCCGTACACCGCACAGGCCGAGCACCAGGCGGACGCGCGGATCCTCACCACGGGCAAGGGGGTGACCAACGGCCTCAACTTCCAGGTCGCCAACCCGTCCTCGCTCGACGACAAGAAGAAGACGAAGGTCATCAAGGACTACCTGGAGCGGCTGCGCCGGGCCCAGAACTGGGTCTACAAGCACCCCGAGGCGTGGGCCAAGGTCTGGGGCAAGGAGACCGGGCTCCCGTACGACGTGGCGTTGGAATCCGTGAAGCGCACCAACGGCACCCGGGTGTACACCGCCGTCGACAAGCCCGCCATCGCCTCCGAGCAGGAGATCGCGGACACCTTCGCCGAGCTGAAGCTCACCCCGCGCCGCTTCACCTTCTCCGACTACGTGGACACCCGCTTCAACGGCGGGCTGCCGCCGTCCAGCACCGCGCCCCGCACCTTCGGGAAGGGCTCCTGATGTCCGTCCGCCTGCACTGGTTCCTGCCGACGGGCGGCGACGGGCGCACCCTGGTCGACCGGCACGCCTACAGCGGCGGTGACCGCTCGGGCGTCACCCCGGTCAGCGGCGTCCGGACGCCCGACATCGACTACCTCGCGCAGATCGCCAAGGCCGCCGAGCACCTGGGGTTCGAGGCGGTGCTGACCCCGGCCGGCACATGGTGCGAGGACGCGTGGCTGACGACGGCGGCGCTCGCCCAGCACACCGAACGGCTGAAGTTCCTGGTGGCCTTCCGGCCGGGGCTGATCTCACCGGTGCTGGCCGCGCAGATGGCCGCGACGTACCAGCGGGTCACCCGCGGGCGGCTGCTGCTCAACATCGTCACCGGCGGTGACTCCACCGAGCAGCGGCGCTTCGGCGACCATCTCGACCACGACCAGCGGTACGCCCGCACGGCGGAGTTCCTGGAGGTCGTACGGGGTGTGTGGGGCGGCAAGCCCTACGACTTCGACGGCGAGCACTACCAGGTCGCGGGCGGGCTGACCGCGGTGCCGCCCGACCCGCTGCCGCAGATCTTCTTCGGCGGCTCCTCCGCGGCCGCCGGGCCGGTCGCCGCCCGGCACACGGACGTCTATCTGACCTGGGGCGAACCGCCCGCCCAGGTCAAGGAGAAGATCGACTGGATCCGGGGTCTGGCGGAGCGGGAGGGCCGGGAGGTCCGTTTCGGCATCCGGCTGCACACCATCGCCCGCGACTCCTCGCGCGAGGCATGGGCGGTCGCCGACCGGCTGCTGGACGACCTCGACCCGGAGGCGATCGCCGGGGCCCAACAGGCGCTGGGGCGCAGCGAGTCCGTGGGGCAGCATCGGATGCTGGCGCTGCACGGCGGCTCGCGCGACCAGCTGGAGATCTCGCCCAACCTGTGGGCGGGGGTCGGTCTGGTGCGCGGCGGGGCCGGGACGGCGCTGGTCGGCAGCCACGCGGAGATCGCCGACCGGATCGAGGAGTACCACGCGCTGGGCATCGAGCACTTCGTGCTGTCGGGCTATCCGCACCTGGAGGAGGCGTACTGGTTCGGCGAGGGCGTGACGCCGGAGCTGGCAGGTCGCGGCCTGCTGGCGGACGCGCCCGGGAACGGCCGCCCGGCCCCGGGCGGCGCGCCGCTGCTGGTCGCCGGGGGCCGTTGACAAGGGCCTCCTCGCCAGGTCTCGGACGCGAGTATTTTGAATAGTGATGTTCCGGGGCATACCCGGCGGCTCGCCCCGGTTCCGTGTGCGCTCACGGCGGGAGGTGGGCCATGGCCGAGCAGGACGCCCTGGACCAGGCCGGTGCCACCCGGCTGCGCACGATCATCACGGCGGGCGATGAGCTGGGCGACGCCGAGCTGCTGGGCTTCGCGCTGGACCACGCGGTCACGGAATCGGGCGGGCTGGGCGGCATGGTGCATCTGCGGGGCCCGATCAGCCCGGGGCTGCTGCTGATGGCGGCGCACGGGCTCGCGCGTACGGTCGCCCGGCACTGGGAGAAGATCGAGGAGTCCGGCGTCGGCGCCCCGGCCCGCGCGGTGGCCGGCGGGGTACCGGTATGGGCGCCCGCCCGTACCGGCGACGCTCGCGGCCCGGCGCTGCCCGCAGGCTGCGGGCTGCTGGCGGTTCCGCTGGTCACCCCGGGCGGGGTGGCGGGCGTGCTGTCCGTGCTGATGGACCGCGCGCAGGAGCCCACGCGGCGGCAGCGGGAGTCGGTCGAGACGCTCGCCGCGTGGGCCGCGCAGCGGCTGCGGGAACACTCGTCGGCCCCCTGGCCGACCGAAGCCTCCCCGGACCGGGAGGACCGGGACCGGGACGACGCGGGCTGGGATGGCCACGTGCGGCAGGAGCCGCCCGCCACCCGTCTGCGGCACGCGCTCAAAGCGCTCAGGGTGGGGTCCTGGGAGTGGAACCTGGCCACCGGAGAGCTGGTGTGGGACGAGCCGACCCTGGCCCTCTTCGGCATGGACCCGGGCACCCCGAAGCAGTCGTTCGAGAACTGGACCAGCCGGGTCCACCCCGATGATCTGCCCTGGGTGCTGGTCGAGGCCGAGCAGGCGATCCGCCACCGCCGGGTCTTCAGCGTGGAGTACCGGATCTGCCGACCCGACGGGACCACGAGCTGGGCCAGCGCCCGGGGGCGGGTCCTGCTCGGGCAGGACGGTCAGCCCGCCGGCATGGTCGGCACGGTATATGACACCACCGAGAGCCGCATCGCCCGCGATGCGGTGAACCGTGCGCTGCGCCATATGAGCGACGCGTTCCTCGCGGTCGACAGCGAGTGGCGGATCACCTTCGTCAACGTCGAGGCGGAACGGCTGCTCGGCACCCCCCGGACGCTGCACGGCCGGACGCTGTGGGACGCCTTCGCCCGGCTCGGCGTCGACGCCGCGGAACCGGGCCTGGAGGCACACTGCCGACAGGCCGCCGACAGCGGCGCACCCGTCGAATGCGAGGTGCGGTGGCCCGCCAACGAGCGCTGGTACCACATGCGGCTGGTCCCGGTGCCTGAGGGTCTGACGGTCTACGCCACCGATGTCACCGAGCGCCGGTCACGCGAGGAGGAGCGCGCCGCGGCGGAACGCGCGGCGGCCGAGCGCACCGCCCGGATCACCGATCTCACCAACGCCCTCGCGGAGGCCCTGACCATGCGGGACGTGGTACAGGCCATCGCCGAGCGGGTGCTGCGGCCGTTCGGCGCCTCCGGCCTCGTCGTCCAGCTCATCGAGGGGAAGGTGATACGGGTCGCCGGCGCCGTCGGATATCCGCGGGCCTTCCTCGACTCCATCGACGGGTCCCCGGTCGGCGACGTCTCCCCGATCGCGGAGGTGTACTACAGCAGGACACCGGCCTTCGTCGGCTCGGTGGAGGAGTACATCGCGCGCTATCCGGCGATGGCCTGGCGTCCGGGCGCGGCCGACAAGGCCGCCTGGGCCTTTCTGCCGCTGACCGTCTCCGGCCGTTGCGTCGGCTGCTCGGTCATCTCCTTCACCGAGCCGCGCCACCTCGACGGCGAGGAGCGGGCCCTCCTCACCGCCCTCAGCGGGCTCATGGCGCACGCCATCGAGCGAGCCAGGCTGTACGACACGGAGCACAACCGGGCCAAGGAGCTCCAGCGGGGACTCCTGCCGCGGACCCTGCCGTCGCTGCGCACGGTCACCACCGCCGCGCGCTATCTGCCCGCCAGCGAGGGCATCGACGTCGGCGGCGACTGGTACGACGTGATCCCGCTGTCCGGCGCCCGGGTGGCTCTGGTGATCGGTGATGTGATGGGGCACGGCCTGTCCGAGGCCGCCACCATGGGGCGGCTGCGCACCGCCGTGCGCACGCTCGCGGATCTGGACTTCCCGCCCGCCGAACTTCTCACCCGCCTCAACGACCTGGTAAACGACCTCGGGGACGACTCCTACGCCACGTGTCTGTACGCGGTGTACGACCCCGTCAGCACCACCTGCTCCTTCGCCCGCGCCGGGCATCCTCCACCGGGGATCGTCCTCCCCGGGGGCGCCGTCCAGTTCCCCGGCCACTCCCCCGACCCTCCGCTGGGCGCGGCCAGGCCGCCGTTCGAGACGGTCGAGATCTCCCTCCCCGAGGGCAGTCTGCTGGTGCTGTACACCGACGGCCTCATCGAATCGCCCACCCGGGACATCGACCGCGGCATGAGGCACCTGGCGAACGCGCTGTCCGGCGCGATCACGGTCCGGGGCGGGAGGGAACCCCTGGAGCGGCTGTGCGACGACGTCCTGGCGGAGCTGCTGCCCGAGAAGGAGCTCACGCAGGACGACGCCGCGCTGCTGATCGCCCGTACCCATGCGACAACCCCCGACGACATCGCCGCCTGGCCGCTGTCCGACGGGCCGATCGCCGCGAGCGAGGCACGCGACCATGTCCGCGACCAGTTGGCCCGCTGGGACCTCGACCCGCTCATCATGACCGCGGAGCTCCTGGTCAGCGAGCTGGTCGGGAACGCCGTCCGGCACGCCAAAAGCCCCGTCGGGCTGCGTCTGCTGCGCGGCGAGTCGCTGATCTGCGAGGTTTCCGACGGCAGTTTGACCACGCCCCGCATCCGCCATGCCGCGGAGACGGACGAGGGCGGGCGCGGGTTGCAGCTGGTGGCCGCACTCTCCCAGCGCTGGGGCACGCGCTACACGGCCACCGGAAAGTGCATCTGGACCGAGCAGCAGATGCCCTGACTGGTCATGAGCGACGAATCTCCCTGATGAACGCGGCCCAAGCGGCGGCCGGGACGACCAAGGCGGGGCCGGCCTTCTCCTTGGAGTCGCGGATGCCGACCTCGGTGGTGCGGGTGAGGTGGGCGATCTCCACGCACATGGTGCCGTTCGCTTCGCTGTAGGAGGATTTGAACCAGGCGTTCTCGGGCGCGACGTTGGTTGCTATGCCGTGGGTCATGTCAGATCTCCCGTGCTAGTCGTTGAAGGAACGCCGGTGTCTCGCCAGGAGCGAGAGCCGCGGCCCGCAGGTGTTCGAACCTGCGGGAGAAGGACCAGATCGTCGTTTCCTTGTCGCTGATGTCGGATCCGTCGACGGCGTCGCTCTGCACCACGGACGGCAGCGGGGTGCCGAACTCCCACAGGTTGAAGTTCGTGTGCGGCCGATAGGCGGGCGTGGCCATCGGAACGATCTGGACCGTCACATTGTCGAGCCGCAGCAGGGTCTGGATCTCCTCGTACTGCTCACGCATCACCTCGGGGCTGCCGACCACTCGGCGCAGCGACGCTTCGTCCTGGATGACCCAGAGTTCCATCGGGTTGTCCCTGCGAGTCAGGGCCTTCTTGCGTTCCATCCGGATCTGGATGTGTCGCTCGACGAATTCGGTCGTGGTCTCCTCGACCGGCTTGGCGGCCTGGAACAGTTCCCTCGCGTAACGATCGGTCTGCAACAGGCCGAAGATCACGTTCGGCTGCCACGTCCGGCTGGTACGGGCTCCGTTCTCCAGACCGATGTGCATCCCCACGCCGGACGGCAGCACGCTCCGATAGAGCGACCACCAACCCCGGTTGAGGGAATCGCGGTGGACCTGCATGAGGAAGTCCACGTCATCCTCGTCCTCGACTCCGTAGCGGTCCAAGAGCGTTCGCAGCTCCGCGGCGGTCTTGAGGCCGGTCAGCCCGTTCTCCACGCGATGGAGCTTCGAAGGGGAGAACGTCAACCCGTCCACCGCCTCCGCAAGGGTGAATCCCGCTTTATCTCTCAACCGCTTGAGCTCCCAACCGAGTTGCATGCGACGGACGGTGGGACCAGTTGGTGCTGCCACGAGTATGCCTCCCGGTGGGTTGAGCCTGCCATGCCGTGGTGGGAGTTCAGAGTCTGGCACCAGGAATCGGCTTTGTTCCGACAACAGCTCACTCGGTCATATATGCCATCTCAAGTGAGAATTTCAATCGCTCTTGCATGACAACTCTCACAGCCTCGAAGCTGTTCGGGCCATCAACTCCCCATTTCCTGGAGCCACCCTCATGCCATCCCCACGCCCCCGCCTCCTGCCGTGGCCCGCGGAGAACGGCAAGCCCTGCTACCTCGTCAGCGACGACTCCGGCGCGGGCTGCATCTCACGGCTGGCCGACGAGATGGAGACCGTGCAGCTCCGCACCGGGGCCGAGCTGCTGGCGCATGCGCGCCCGCTCCTCCAGGACCGCAAGGCGCACGCCGGTGAGCTGCGCTTCGTGGGGCATCGGCTCGCCGAGGCGCTGCATGACGCGCTGCGGGTGGCCGAGAGCCGGGGCATGCGGCTGGAGGACCGGGAAGAACCGGCGCCGGAGCCGAGTTAGTAGAAGCATGAACAACGTGGACGTCGTGGTCGTAGGCGCCGGGCAGGCGGGGCTGTCCGGGGCGTATCACCTGCGGCGGGCGGGGTACGAGCCGGGCGCCGGATTCGTGGTGCTCGACCACTCCCCCGCCCCCGGCGGGGCGTGGCAGTTCCGGTGGCCGTCGCTGACGTACGGCACGGTGCACGGGATGTACGACCTGCCCGGGATGCGGCTGACCAGCGACGACGCCGATCCCGAGCGGCCGTCGTCCGAGGTGATCCCGGCGTACTTCGCACGCTACGAGCGCGCCTTCGACCTGCGGGTCGTACGGCCAGTACACGTCACCGCCGTACGCGACACCGGCGACGGCGGGCTACGGGTCGAGACCTCGGCCGGTACGTGGTCCGCCCGCGCCCTGATCAACGCGACCGGCACCTGGGACCGCCCCTTTTGGCCGCGCTACCCCGGGCAGGAGACCTTCCGGGGGCGGCAGCTGCACACCGCGCAGTACCCGGGCCCGGAGGCGTTCGCCGGGCAGCGGGTGATCGTGGTCGGGGGCGGGACGTCCGGGGTGCAGCATCTGCTGGAGATCGCCGAGGTGGCGGCCTCGATCACCTGGGTCACCCGCCGCCCGCCGGTGTTCCGCAGCGGGCCGTTCGGCGAGGACCAGGGGCGGGCCGCGGTCTCGCTGGTGGAGGAGCGGGTACGGCGGGGGCTGCCGCCGCAGAGCGTGGTGTCGGTGACCGGGCTACCCATGACGGAGGCGATGGAGCGGGCCCGGGAGCGGGGTGTGCTGGACCGGCTGCCGATGTTCGACCGGATCACCCCCGACGGGGTGAGCTGGGCGGACGGCCGTACGGTGGCGGCGGACGTCATCCTCTGGGCCACCGGTTTCCGCGCGGCGATCGACCACCTGGCCCCGCTGCGGCTGCGCGAGCCGGGCGGCGGGATCGCCGTCGACGGGACCCGGGCCGTACGCGATCCCCGCGTGCACCTGGTCGGCTACGGGCCGTCGGCGAGCACGATCGGGGCGAACCGGGCGGGCCGGGCCGCCGTCCAGGAGATCCGGGCGCTGCTGGACGCGGTTCCCGCCCGTGCGACCGCCACGACCGTGGTGACGCAGTAGGCTCACAGGCTCGTGGGCCCTTCGAGGGCTTGCAGCGTCCCCGCGGGGAGCCGGTCGTTGCCCCAGCTGCGCTCGATGTAGCCGATGATCCGCGCGATGTCTTCGTCGGGCACCCTCGCCGGTTCGCCGCGCTCGAGCGGGTCGGCGTGGAAGATGTACAGCCGCGAGGCGAACTGGTCGAACGGCAGTGAGGCCTCGCCGAACCGCTCGCCGTTGCCCGCGGTGGAGACGACGACACCGTCGCCCCAGTCCTGGCCGCTGTCGTTGTTCGGGTTGAAGAAATACACCCGCATGACGTCCTGTGGGTCCGGCGCGGCCCGCAGGATCGTGATCGCGTGCCAGCCGACGTAGCGGGCCGCGCTGTCGGTGACGGCGACGCCGGCCGGCTGCGGATGGATCAGCGGCTGCTCACCGTTGTAGGACGGGTGGTAGGTGGCGTGGAACTGCCGCAGGAACTCGTCGAGGTCGACCAGGTTTCCGGTCGCGACGTCGACGTTGATGTGGAACCCACGGCCCGCCCACCAGCCGTGAAACTCGGGGTTGACCCACCGGTGCGGGTCCCCTGGCCGCGCGGCACACCGCCGCCCCATCTCGGCGTAGATCCGGTCCAAGTGAGGTACCACGAGCAGCGACACGGGGTCCAGGTCCATCGGCAGCGTGCTGGCGACTCCGGTCGCGCTGTCCTTCGACGAGATCGGCTGGCCCTCGAAGTGCATGAGGATCTCGTCGTCACGGGCCGCCCAGACCACCATTTGCAGCAGGTAGTCCGGGTCGTTGTAGGACCACATCGACAGCGCGCGGGCCGACTGGCAGGTGGGATTGTCGCCCTGACCGACGCCGAGCGGCTGGCCCAGCACCGAGAGCACCCCTGCGACCAGCCGCGCCCGCGGCCCCGGCACCTCGCCGAAAACCGTCGTCAACCGCTCCCGCGCGACCGGGGAGAGCTCAAGCGCCAGCTGGCGCCACAGGGCGGGCACGATCGGCGGCTCGTACAGGATGCCGCGGTCGAGCAGCAGCGCCAGCCCGTAGACGCTCTGCGCGGTCTGCGGGTGAACGGCCACCTCGATCAGCCGGTGCACCAGTTCGCTGTAGCGCAGCAGGCAGTTCCGGCCGGTGTCGGACAGCCCGAGCGCCTCACCGACGAGGTGGTCGCTCTCGCTCAGCAGGAACCGGAGCAGTTCCGCGTGGTACGGCGACACCAGGCCGGTGTCGTGCATCGCCCGCGCGAACCCCGACGCCTCGTACTGCAGGCCGCCGGCGTCCATCGCCTCGAGCCGGGAGCGGAAGACGTCGATGCCCGGGTCCTCCCGGCACGCCTCGGTGGTCCCGAACAGACTCGTGATGAGCCGGTCGATGCCCAGCCCTGAGGACGCACCGAGAGCGACGTCCGGATCATCGCGGTAGCTCGCGATCCGGATGATCAGGGACTGCACCGCCTCGACCTGGATCGGACGCTGGCGCAGGATCCGCCAGATCTCGTCGACCAGGTTGTCCATGAGGCTGTCGTAACCGATCCCGTCGCCGAGGTGGCGGAACAGGTCCCGGATGAGCTGTGCGGTCCGGCCCTGCCGGGTTCGCTCCGCCTCGCTGGGCGGGGTGAACAGCAGCTCCAGGTTCATTGCCATGACCTGGGACAGGAACTGGCGGGCGTCCTCGGCGGGCAACGTCGGGTGCGCGAAGTCGCCGAGGGCGACGGCGAGCATCCGCAGCTCGCTGACCGCCTCCATGACAACGGTGTCCGCGTCTCCGCTGCGCAGGCTCGGGCCGACCAGCGCCGGGATGAGGATCTCCGGTGACGCCCAGTCCGTCCCCTGGAAGAGCCCGGCTTCCTCCAGAGCCTGCGCCCTGGCCTGGACCGCCGCGGCGCCGCCCGGCTGCATGAGCACCCGGCGCAAGGCCTCCAGGACCCGCCGCAGCTTCGTGTGCTTGCCGAAGTCGCGGGTTTCGGCCATGGCCTGGATGGCGTCGTCGAGTGAGGCCACGCGCTTGTCCAGCGTCGTGGCCTCACCGCTGACGTCGACGGTCGATTTCAAAGGGTTTCCTCGGGTAGGTCTCCTGCGTCCGGCGGGGTCGTCAGACGTAGAAGTCGAGCTCTTCCTGCTTCTTCAACGTGTCGCGCATCCGGTAGGGGTCATCACCGAAGAAGTACACCAGGCCCCAGTGGGTGCCGAACGCGGTCCTCTTGGTGACAGTCTCCTCGAGCGGCGTCGAGAGGTCGTGCGACTCGTAGTAGTCGTCGTCCTCGGTCTCCTCCGGGATCTCCAAGGCGCTGACGACACGGCGGCGCGGGTAGACACCGAAGCAGCCGGCCACTCCGGACGCGTCCACCACCTCACGTGGGAAGAAGGCGTCGATCTCCTCCTCGGTCGTCTTCGGGTCGAAGGCCAGCACCAGCCCATGGTAGGCATTGAACCCGTATGCCCGCTCCAGAAGCTCGAACACCTTGAAGCCCGGCGGCCGGTAGGCGACCTCGCCGAAGTACATCTCGCCATCACTGGTGACGAAATACTCTGGGTGCACGAAGCCGAACTCGATGTCGAACGTCTTGATGAGCTTCTCGATCTGCGCGGTGATCTGCGGGCGGTACCGCTCCAGTTCCGGGGTTGCCGGCACGAACACCGAATACCCCAGCGTGACGTATTCGGAGATGTTGAGGAACTTGATCTTCCCGTTGTGTACCCACGCCTCGACCGCGAACTCCCAGCCATCGAGGTGGGATTCCATGAGGACCGGGAACTCCTCTTCCGGAATCGAGTCGATCTCGTCCGGCGTGCGGATGACGCGGTGCCCGAGGCACCCTGCCTTGTCGAACGCCTTGAGATGGATCGGGTCGTTCGGGTCACCGTCCAGCTTGAGCAGGGTCTGATTGACGCGCTTGAGGAAGCGGATCACGTCGTCCCGGTCGTGGGCTTCCTCGAATATTCCGACCCGGATGCCGCCGAGTTGCGCGCGGCGCTTCATCAGCGCCTTGTCCCGCAGCAGCATGGCCTGACCGTACAGACGCGGGTTGTCCAACAGAACGGAGTTGATCGCCCCTGCCCATTCGACCGTTTCCTCGAACAGCGGGATCGCGACGTCGACACCCTCGTTCTGAAGAGTCTCGGCGATCTCCATGGAGCGGTCGTTGAGCCGTTCGAAATTCCACGGCACGTAGGGGATATCGTGGTCGACGCAGTACTCCTCGGCCCACTCCGGCGCCACGACGACGTATCGCCGGTCGAACCGATCGAGGGCTTCCACCGCGTTGAGACTCCAGCCAAGAAGCGCTACATAGCCTTTGTCCGGGTTCCTGGTCGTCGGTTCGACCTGTGGCATAGACAGTTTCTCCTTCGGCGCGTACGCGCATCGACGGCGTGACTGTGCGCCTACCCGGCGACCTGACGCGCAAGCACCTCCCTTCCGCGTGCAAGGCCGCGGCGAAGCCACCCCGGGAACAGCCCGCGGCTCACGCGCCCGGCTTCGCCCCCAGCGTGGAGTCCCGTACGACCAGTTCCGGCTGGAGGACGATCCGCTGGTGGCGGTGGGCGTCGGCGTCCTCGCCGGTCTCCTCGATCAGCAGCTCCGCCGCCGTACGGCCCATCCGGAACGCGGGCTGGCGCACCGAGGTCAGGGGCACGGCCGCGGCCGCCGCGAACTCGATGTCGTCGTAACCCACCAGCGCCATCTCGCCCGGCACCGACACCCCGGCCGCGAAGAGCGCCTGGAGGACGCCCAGCGCCAGCAGGTCGTTCGCGCAGAACACCGCGGTCGGCCGGGGTGAGATGCCCAGCAGCCGGGCACCGGCGTCGCGGCCCGCCGCCACGTCCAGCCGCGCGGCCTCGATGTGCAGCAGCGCATCCGGCGCCAGGCCCTCGTCGGCGAGCGCGGCGAGCGCCCCGGCGCGGCGGTCCTGGCACTGCGGCAGCTGCATCGGGCCGCTGACGTACACCAGCCCGCGGTGTCCCTGGGCGAGCAGGTGGCGGGCGGCGAGCGCGCCGCCCTCGATGTCGTCCACCGACACCGAGCAGCCCTCGGCGCTGGGCACCTCGCGGTCGACCAGGACGAAGGGGATGTCGTGGCGGCGGAAGTTCTCCAGGTTGCCGCCGGTGGCGTCGGCGGGGGTCACCAGGACGCCGCGCACCCGGTGCTCGGCGAAGAGCCCCAGGTAGTCGGCCTCCTCGTCGGGGCTCTGTGCGCTGTTGCACACCATGACGCCGAGGCCCGCGTCCCGGGCGGCGCGCTCGGCACCGCTGGCCACGTCCACGAAGAAGGGGTTCGCCATGTCGAGCACCAGCAGCGAGATGATCCGGCTGCGTCCGGCGCGCAGCTGGCGCGCGGATTCGCTGCGTACGTAGCCGAGCCGCTCGATCGCGGCCTGCACCCGGTCACGGGTGGCCTCGGCGACCATCTCCGGTCGGTTGATCACGTTCGAGACGGTGCCGACGGACACTCCCGCCTGCCGCGCGACGTCCTTGATCCCCACCATGCGTCCCACGACCTCGGCCTCCGCCTTCCCGCGACCCACCTCGGCCGCGGGACCCATGCTATGGCGTACGCGGAGGGGATCGGTGCATGTCCCGGGTGCGCTGGAGGTCCGTCACGGGATGATCTTGTGCAAGCCACACCAGCCCTTGCTCGTGGACGGCCCGGCATGCGGCGGTCACCCGGTACGGGCGGCCAGTTCGCCGATCGCGTGGCGGATGGCGGTGAGGAAGGTCTGGATCAGGGGATGCTCCCCGGCTCCGGCGCGTGCGGTCGCGAGTACGGAGCGGGTGTGGCCTGCTGAGCCGGCGAGGAGGAGGCAGGGGGTCCGATCGAACCACAGCATGTCGGGCAGGAAGGCCACCGCGTGGCCCTCCTCGACCAGCCGTGCGTGGACCAGCATGTCCGCGGACACGTAGGCGACGTCCGGCTCGAACCCGGCGGCGTGACAGATGCCGGTCGCCCATGCCCGGGCGGGCGTGCCGGCGGGTTCCATCACCCAGGGGTGCTCGGCCAGATCAGCGAGCGACTCCACGGGTGCGGATGTGGCCAGCCGCATGGCGTCCTCGTACAGCGGGTGATGCTCGAACTCGGAGGCGCGGGCCGGCCGCGCGTGCCCGGGGAACGTCTCGTCGATCACGAGGTCGAACTCCCGGGTCAGCAGGCCCGGCAGCGAGGTGTCGGGCTCGGCCTGCGTGGCCTCCACCCTTATCCGGGGATGGTTCTCCCGCAGCCAGGTCAACGCGACGGGCACCAGTGCGAGCATCGCGGTCTGGAAGGCCGCAACCTTGATCGTCCCGGATGTTTCCCGCAGCGAGGCCGCGATCTCGGCCTCGGCGCGCTCCAGCTCCCGGAGTGCCTTCTCCGTGCGGGCGACGAGGATCTCCGCCTGCGGTGTCAGCCGGACCCCCCGGCCTTCCCGCTCCAGCAGCGGTGCACCGACTTCGGACTCCAGCAGCGTCAGCTGTTGGGAGACGGCCGAGGGGCTGTAGGACATGGCCGAGGCGACAGCGGCCAGCGTGCCACGGTGCTTCAGCTCCCGCAGCACTACCAGGCGGCGCAGGTTGTACACAGCCCTCACTCCATGCATCAATTTTTGTGGCCCGTCTTCTCCAGAAACGTTCACTTTACTCAAGAGAGGCGCTTTGGAACCGTGATGGCAAGGCAGCACCGCACAGATGGGAAACGGGCATGGACATCGAAGCGCTCCGCCAGGACACCCCGGGCACCGCGAACCGGATTCACCTCAACAACGCGGGCGCGGGCCTGCTGTCGCGGCAGACGCTCAAGGCCGTGATCTCCCACCTGGAGCTGGAGGCCGCGATCGGCGGCTACGAGGCCGCGGACCAGGAACGGGACCGCATCGACGCCACCCGCGGGCACATCGCCCGGCTGGTGGGCGGCCGGGCGGACGAGATCGCGCTGTTCGACAACTCCACCCACGCCTGGAACGCCGCGTTCTACTCCATGACGTTCAAGCCGGGCGACCGCATACTCACAGGCCGGGCCGAGTACGGCAGCAGCGTCCTCGCCTACTTGCAGACAGCCCAGCGCACCGGAGCCGAGGTCGTCGTCGTCCCCAACGACGAGTCCGGCCAGGTCGACACCACCGCCCTCGCGAACCTGATCGACGACCGCACCAAGCTGGTGGGCATCGCCCACGTCCCCACCAGCGGTGGCCTGGTCAACCCGGCCGCCGAGATCGGACACCTCACCCGCGCCGCCGGCGTTCCCTTCCTTCTCGACGCCACCCAGTCCGTCGGCCAGTTCCCCGTGGACGTCGCCGAGATCGGCTGCGACATGCTCACGGCCACCGGCCGCAAATTCCTGCGCGGCCCGCGCGGCACGGGCTTCCTCTGGGTGCGCCCCGGGGCACACGCATACCTGGAGCCGCACGTGACCGACGTCGCCGCTGCCACCTGGGACGGCCGGCGCAGCTTCACCTGGAACGACGGCGCGCGGCGTTTCGAGACATGGGAGGTCAGCTATGCCAACGTCCTGGGTCTGAGCGCCGCCGTCCAGCAGGCCCTGGACCTCGGCCTGGACGAGATCGGCCGACGCACCCTCAGCCTCGGCGCCCGTCTGCGCGACCAGCTGGACGCCGTGCCCGGCATCACCACCTACGATCTCGGTCGGCAGCGGTGCGCGATCGTCACCTGCGCGGTCGACACCATGGCGACGGCCGATGCCGCGGCCGCCCTCGCCGGGCGCGGCATCAACGTCAGCACCACCGACCCGGCGCAGACCCAGTTCGACACCGAGGACCGGGGCGTCCACCCGCTGGTACGGCTCTCGCCGCACTACTACAACACCGAGGCCGAGATCGACCGCGCCGTCGAGGTCCTCACCGAACTCGCCGCGGCCCGCTGACCACGGACCAGGCTCGATCCGCGGACGACGAGTTCGGGCCGCAGCACGATCCGCCGGTGACGGTGGGCGTCGGCGGCCTCCCCCGTCTCCTCGATCAACAGCTCCGCCGCCGTACGCCCCATCCGGAACGCGGGGCGGCGCACCGAGGTCAGCGGCACCGCCGCGGCCGCCGCGAACTCGATGTCGTCGTACCCCACCAGCGCCACCTCGCCCGGCACCGACACCCCCGCCGCGTAGAGCGCCTGCAACACCCCCAGCGCCAGCAGGTCGTTCGCACAGAACGCCGCCGTCGGACGCGGCGACATGCCCAGCAGCCGCGCCCCCGCGTCCCGGCCACTTGCCACATCCAGCCGCTCCACCTCCACATGGCGCAGCGCGGCCTCGGCGACCCCCTCCTCCCGCAGGGCGGTCAGCGCGCCGGTGCGGCGGTCGCGGCACTGGGCGAGGTGCATCGGGCCGCTGACGTACGCGAGCGCGCGATGCCCTTGGTCGAGGAGGTGGCGGGCGGCGAGCGCGCCGCCCTCGATGTCGTCCACCGACACCGAACAGCCCTCGGCGCTGGGCACCTCGCGGTCGACGTGGACGAACGGAATGCCGTGCCGCCGGAAGGACTCCAGGTTGCGCCCGGTGGTGTCGGCGGGGGTGACGAGGACGCCGCGTACCCGCTGCTCGGTGAACAGCCCCAGGTAGTCGGCCTCCTCCCGGGCGCTCTGCGCGCTGTTGCACACCATCACCCCGAGGCCCGCTTCGCGGGCGGCGCGCTCGGCGCCGCCCGCCACGTCCACGAAGAAGGGGTTCGCCATGTCGAGCACCAGCAGCCCGACGATGCGGCTGTGGCCCCCGCGCAGCTGGCGCGCCGACTCGCTGCGTACGTACCCCAGCCGCTCGATGGTGGACAGCACCCGGGCCCGGGTCCGCTCGGACACCGAGTCCGGGCGGTTGATGACGTTGGAGACCGTGCCGACCGAGACCCCGGCCTCCTTCGCCACTTCTTTGATGCCGACGCCGTGGGCGCTCAAGTCCCCTAGCCCGGCAGTCGGAAGTCGATGACGCGGAGGGCCGAGGGCGTGGTGCCGCTCGACTTCCGCTGGTACATGAACGACAGCACCCCGTCCTGGGCGAGCCGGGTGTCGTCGACGACGACCTCGCCGAAGGCGTTCAGGCCGCTGCCGTCGAAGAGCGTCTTCCAGTCGGTGTACCCCGACGCGCTGGACGCGGCGACGATGCGGCCGTACGGCATGACGGCGTAGGCGTTGTCGTACTTGTCGAAGACCAGGTGGGTGCGCTGGCTGGAGCCCGGCGCGACCGGGATCTCGGTCTTCTTCCAGGCGCCCGCGGCGTTCTTGAAGAGGTGGAAGGCGCGGCCGTTGGTGGTGCGGTCGGCCACGTAGTCGGTGGTGCACTGGCCGAAGCGGCCGGGGACGTAACTGATGACCGCGTGGGGGCGCCCGGCGGAGTCGGTGGCCTGGCTCTCCTGGTTCATCAGCGAATGGTCGGGATTCAGCGGATCGACGACGGTGCCGGTGTCGTTCACGGTCACCTTGTCGGCGCCGCCGGTGGTGCCGACCACGGTGCCCGCCGCGTTGCGCCAGGTGCGGCCGCGGTCGGTGCTGTAGACGTAGCCGGTGTCGTGGTTGGTGAGGCCACCGGCGTCGCACATCACCGCGTTGTTCTGCTCGCGCCAGGTGTAGAAGGCGTGCAACCGGCCGTCCGAGCCGTAGTCGATGCCGTGCAGATACATGTTGCGGGCGGTGCTGGAGCCGTGCTCGCTGGTGTACGTGCCGGTGGACGCCGACCACTCGCCGAGCGCGGTCCACCGGGTGCCGTCGTACTCGGCCAGCGCGTTGCGGCCGTTGCCGGAGACCCCGACCCGGTAGCTGAGCTGGAGGCGGCCCTCGGGGGTGGCCACGAACTGCGGATACGTGAACTGGGAGGTGAGCGCGAGCCCGTCCAGGGTGGTCTGCACGGCGCCGAACTGCGCGCCGTTCCAGGGGTGTCCGGCGGGGTCGTCCAGCAGTCCGGCCACCGACTTCACGTAGAAGAAGCCGCTGCTGTGCGAGTCCATGTTGAGGTGGAGTCGGCCGTCGACGCGCGAGATCCCCATGGAGATCACGTTGTGGGAGTCGTCGGTGGTGAGCTTGTGCGGCAGCCGCACGGTCTGCCAGTCCGCCCGGCCGAGCGCGCGGCGCCCGATGACGGCGGTGCGGTCGCCGGTGTACCAGACGGCGTACTGGTAGCCCTTGTAGGTGAGCAGCCCGTTCTTCTGGAACGCGTTGTTGTTGACGAGGCCGTTGTACGACTCGAAGTACACGGCCCCGGGGTCGAGCTGGGTGTCGGCGACCTTGCCGACCGCCGGGCCGGGGGCGCTCGGGGCCGCGGCGGTCGCGCTCCCGGTCGGCATGGCGGCGGTGAGGAGGGCTGCGGCCAGCGCGGCCGCGGGCAGGGATCTCATGGGGGACGTCATCTCCTACGTGGCTCGGTGCTCGGTGCTCGGTGGCTCCGTGGCTCCGTGGCTCAGGCGAGGTGGAACACTTCGGTGAGCGGTGTCATGGCCTCATCCGGCTTGGCACCGTCGAGCGCCTCGAAGAAGCCCGCCATCTCCGCCTGCCACCGCGCGTTGACGTCGGTGGCGGCCATCGCGGCCTGCGCGGCCGCGAAGTCCTCGGTCTCCAGATAGCCGACCAGCAGCCCGTCCTCCCGCAGGAAGAGCGAGTAGTTGTGCCAC
Source organism: Streptomyces sp. BRA346 (assembly GCF_052851135.1). Taxonomy (NCBI): domain Bacteria; kingdom Bacillati; phylum Actinomycetota; class Actinomycetes; order Kitasatosporales; family Streptomycetaceae; genus Streptomyces; species Streptomyces sp. BRA346. The sequence goes on from NZ_JAIWIH010000040.1 coordinate 41,497, forward strand.
CCGGCCGCCGAGAGCGCCTCCAGCATCTCCGGCCACACGGCCTCGTGCCGTTCGCGGTACTCGGCCAGCCGGTCCTGACGGACCTTCAGTAGAAAACACACACGCCGCATCGCGGGCCGCCTCAGAAGTGGAACTTGTCGATGTTGGACGTGTCGAAGACCGTGGGCGGGCCGAGGATGACCTCGCCGTCCTTGCCGACGGTGTACTCACCGAGCTTCCCGGCCTTGAACTTCTCCCCCTCGGCCCCGGTGATCTGCCCGGAGGCGAGCGCCGCGGCGGCGTACGAGCCCAGGTACCCCAGCTTCTTGGGGTCCCACAGCGCGAACTGCTCGACGGTGCCGTCCTTGACGTACTTGCGCATCTGGTTGGGCGTGCCGAGGCCGTTCAGCACGACCTTGCCCTTGTACGAGGAGTCGCTGATGTAGCGGGCGGCCGCGGCGATGCCGACCGTGGTGGGCGAGATGATGCCCTTCAGCTTGGGGTACGCCTTCAGCAGGCCCTGGGTCTCCTGGAACGACTTCTGGTCGTCGTCGTCCCCGTACACCGTCTTGACCAGCTTCATGTTCTTGTACGCGGGCTTCTTCAGCTCGTCCTTCATGAACCCGATCCAGGTGTTCTGGTTGGTCGCGTTCTGGGTGGCCGAGAGGATCGCGATCTCGCCCTTGTAGTCGAGCTGCTTCGCCAGGTGCTGGACCTGGCTGCGGCCGATGTCCTCCGAACTGGCCTGGTTGATGAACAGCTGGCGGCACGCCGGGGCGGTGTCCGAGTCGTACGCGACGACCTTGATGTTCTTCTTCATGGCCTGCTTGAGCGGGCCGCACACCGCGTTGGGATCGTTGGCGGCGATGAGGATGGCGTCCTGCCGCTGCTGGACCAGGGTGTTGATGTACGACACCTGGGAGGAGGCACTGGCGTCGGACGGCCCGACCTCCTTGCCCTTACTGCCGAACTCCCGGGCGGCGCCGATCCCGGCGGTGTCCAGGATCTTCAGGTACGGATTGTTGATCTGCTTGGGCAGGAAGGCGAGCTTCAGCCCCTTCTTCAGCGGGGCGTCGGGGTTGGCCTTGGCGTTGCTCTTGACGGGGCCGCTGTTGTCGCTGTCCTTCTTGGTGGTGCCGCCGCAGCCGGACAGGGCCACGGCCATGGCACAGACCACGGCCGCGGTGGCGGCGGCGCGGCGCCGCGAGGAGGAGCGCTGGATCATGGGTGACCTTTCAGCTGTATCTGTGTCAACTCGTCGTGGCGGCGCGCCGATGGCGCCAGGCACTCACGGTGGTGATCAAGCGCGGGGTGAGGACGGACGCCACCAGCAGCAGCCCGGTGACGATCACCTGGACCTCGTTGGCCACGTCGTTGAGCGTCAGCAGGTTCTTCAGGACGCCGATGAGCAGCACCCCGGCGACCGCGCCGAACAGGGTGCCCTTGCCGCCGTCGAAGTCGACCCCGCCCAGCAGGACGGCGGCGATGACCAGCATTTCGAAGCCCTGGCCGTTGTCGGCGCGGGCGCTGCCGTACCGCAGGGTGAACACCACCCCGGCGAAGGCGGAGACGAGCCCCGCCACGACGAACAGCAGCAGCTTGATCCGCTTGACGCGGATGCCCGCGAAGTACGCGGCGTCCTCCTGGGCGCCGATGGCGAACAGCGACCGGCCGAGCCCGGTGGAGTGCAGCACCACGGCGGCGACCACGGCCAGCACGACGAACAGCGCCACCGGATAGGTGAGGAAGGTCCCGGGCACGGTGGTGGTGTCGACCGCCCACTTCGCGTACGTCTCCGGGAAGTCGGTGATGGCGTTCGACCCGAGCACCACCGAGGCCAGCCCCCGGTACAGCGCGAGCGTGCCGATGGTGACGGCGAGCGACGGCAGACCGACCCGGGTGACCAGCCAGCCGTTGAGCAGCCCCCCGGCCACGCCGACCAGCAGCACGACCGGCACGATGGTCTCGAACGCCCAGCCCCTGTCCCACAGTTCACCGGTCAGCGCGCTGGACAGGCCGAGCATCGACGCCACCGACAGATCGACCTGCCCGGCCACCACCAGCAGCGTCATCGGCAGCGCCATCAGCGCGACCTCGGCGATGTCGTTGAAGGCGAAGGCGAGGTTGTCGCGGCTGGCGAAGCCGTCCGTCGTACCGAGCCCGGTGACGAAGACGGCCACCAGCAGCACCCCGACCGCGGTGTCCCACCTCGGCTTCATCGCGCGCTCCTCTTCCTCAGCGCACGGGTCATGCGCACGTTCACGATCCGGTCCACGCTGATGGCGGCCAGCAGCAGCGCGCCCGCGATGGCGTCCGCCCAGAAGGAGTCGACCTTCAGCACGGCCAGTGCGCTGCCGATGGTGGTGAGCAGCAGCGCCCCCAGCGCCGCGCCCCACACGGTGCCGGTGCCGCCGACGATGGCGACCCCGCCGACCACGACCGCGCTGACCACGGTCAGCTCCCAGCCGTGCGCGTTGTCCGCGACGACCGTCCCGAAGCGGGCCAGCCACAGCGCCCCCGCGAAGCCGGAGACGGCCCCGGAGAAGAGGTACGCGCCGAGCACCCGCCGCCGGATCGGCACCCCGGCGAGCCGGGCGGCCTCGGGGTTGGAGCCGATGGCGTACAGCTCCCGGCCGCTGCGGTACGTCCGCAGGACGTACGCGGTCCCGGCGAGCACCGCAATGGAGATCAGCGGCAGATACGGCAGCCCCAGGACACTGCCGCTGCCCAGGTCCAGCACGGACTGCGGCACGTCGGCGGCGTTGATCTGCTCCCCTTGCGCCCACCAGTAGTCGAGGCCCTGGATGATGTAGAGCATCCCGAGCGTGACCACCAGCGCGGGCACCTTGCCGAAGCTGACGAGCGATCCGCTGACGAGCGATCCGCTGACGAGGCCGCAGACCGCGCCGACGAGGACGCCGAGCAGCAGCACCGTCAGCACCCCGTGGTCCGTCCCCGACACGAACTTCCCACAGGCGAAGGCGGACAGGCCCACCACGGACCCGACCGACAGGTCGACGTTGCGGGTGATGACCACGACGGACTGCCCGACCGCGAGCAGCACCAGGACCGCGGCGTTCAGCAGCAGGTCCTTGATGCCCTGGTCGTTCAGGAAGCGGGGCTCGGCGATCCAGGTGAACAGCACCAGCAGCACCAGCGCGCCCGCGATGCTGATCTCCCGCGCCCGGAAGACGGCGTCGACCAGCGAACGCGCCGACCGCTCCGTGTCCGGCGCCGGTGCCGGTTTCTCGACCGTGACCGTCATGCCGCCCTCCCGTTGAGTCCCGTCGCGGCCGCCATCACCGACTCCTCGGTGGCCTCGGCACGCGGGATCTCGGCGACCAGCCGCCCCTCGTGCATCACCAGCACCCGGTCGGCCATGCCGAGCACCTCGGGCAGATCGGAGGAGACCATCAGCACCGCGAGCCCCTCGGCGGCCAGCGACGACAGCAGCCGGTGCACCTCGGCCTTCGTCCCGACGTCGATGCCGCGCGTCGGCTCGTCCACGATGAGCACCACCGGGTCGGTGGCCAGCCACTTGGCGAGCACGACCTTCTGCTGGTTGCCGCCGGACAGCACCCCCACGTGGTCGCCGAGGCTGCCGTACTTCAGCTGGAGCCGCACCGCCCAGTCCGAGGCCCGCCCGCGCTCCAGCGCGCGCTTCACCATCCCCGCGCGGCCCAGCCGGTCCAGACCGGTCAGCCCGATGTTGCGTTCGATGGACATCTCCATGACCAGGCCGCGCTGGCGCCGGTCCTCGGGGACGAGCGCGAGCCCCGCCTCCATGGCGGCGGTCGGCGACCCGGGCCGCAGCACCGTGCCGCCCACCCGCACCTCGCCCGCGTCCGCCCGGTCCACCCCGAAGACGGCCTGCGCGACCTCGCTGCGCCCGGCGCCGACCAGCCCCGCGAGCGCGACGATCTCCCCGCGCCGCACGTCGAACGACACGTCCCGGAAGACGCCCTCCCGGGTCAGCCTGCGCACGGACAGCGCGGTCTCGCCGACCCGGGTCGGCTGCTTGGGGTACAGCTCCTCCAGGTCCCGGCCGACCATGCGGCGTACGAGGTCGTCCTGCGTCAGCCCGTCCAGCGGCTCGGACGCCACCCAGCGCCCGTCCCGCAGCGTGGTGACCCGCCGGCACAGCTCGAAGATCTCCTCCAGCCGGTGCGAGATGAACAGCACCGCGGCGCCCTCCGCGCGCAGCGTCTCGACCACCGCGAAGAGCCGGGCGGTCTCGCTGCCGGTCAGCGCCGCCGTCGGCTCGTCCATGATCAGTACGCGGGCGTCGAAGGAGAGCGCCTTGGCGATCTCCACGATCTGCTGGTCGGCGATGGACAGACCGCGCGCGGGCCGGTCCGGGTCGAGGTCGACACCGAGCCGCGCCATCAGACCGGCGACCTGCGCCCGTACCGCCTTGTGGTCGATCCGGCCGAACGCCCGCCGGGGCTGACGGCCCATGAAGATGTTCTCGGCGATCGACAGATCGGGGAAGAGCGTCGGCTCCTGGTAGATCACGGCGATGCCCACGTCACGGGCGTCCGCGGGGCCGTGGAAGACCACCGGCCGCCCGTCCAGCAGCACCTCGCCGGAGTCCGGCCGGTGCACTCCGGCCAGCGCCTTGATGAGCGTCGACTTGCCCGCGCCGTTCTCCCCGGCCAGGGCGTGCGCCTCCCCGGCGAAGAGCTCCAGCGAGACGTCCCGGAGGGCCCGTACGGCGCCGAAGGACTTGTTCACCCCCTTGAGGGCGAGGACCGGAACAGACTGACTCACGGAGGCTCCTGAAGCGCGCGAATGAAATGTTTCAAAGCGGATTCCGGGAAGCTAGCCCCGCGCCATGGACCCGTCAAGAGGGTGCGCGGCAGGTAAATCCCTTAGAGACGCGACCACTTGACGCACCCCGACCACCGCCCCTACGGTCCAGGCGCCGTCCGGTTGAATCGTTTTCATCCAGCCGCCCCTGGAGGAAGCTCGTGATCAGCAGACGCCACCTGCTCGCCACCACCGCTGCCACCGGTACGGCCCTCACGGGTCTGCCCGCACTCGCCCCGTCCGCCGCCGCGGAGAACCGCCCCATCGCGGGACTGCGGATCCGGAGCACCACGGTCGAGTACGCCACCCACCCGCTCGGCCTGGACACGCCCCACCCCCGGCTGAGCTGGATCCTCGAATCCGACGCCCGCGACCAGTCGCAGAGCGCCTACCGCATCCGGGTCGCCACCTCCCCGGACCGGCTCGGCGACCCGGACGTCTGGGACAGCGGCAAGCGGCCATCGGACCAGTCGGTCCTGGTCCGCTACGACGGCCCGGACTTGAGCCCGCGCACCCGCTACCACTGGTCGGTACGCGTCTGGGACGACCGCGGCCGCCCCTCCCCGTGGTCCGCCCCCGACTGGTGGGAGACCGGGCTGATCGGCGCCGGGCAGTGGCAGGCGCGCTGGATCACCGCGCCCGCCGAGCTGACCGCGCCCCCGCACCTGGACGGCGCCACCTGGATCTGGTTCCCCGAAGGCGATCCGGCCGCCGATGCCCCGGCGGCCACCCGCTGGTTCCGCAGCACGGTCCGGGCCACCGGCACCGTCCGGCGCGCCCGCCTGGTCGTGGCGGCCGACGACGGCTTCACCGCCCACGTGGACGGCACCGAGGTCGCCGCCCGCGAGGCGCTGGGCGTGGCCAAGGCGTGGGCGCACCCGGTCACCGTCGATGTCACCGAACACCTGCGCCGGGGAGCGGCCACCCTCGCGATCGCGGCCACCAACGCCGAGCAGGGTCCGGCCGGTCTGCTGGCCACCCTGGCGCTCACATACGAGGACGGCACCACCCACCACCACACGGACCGGACCTGGCGCACCACCGACCGCCGGCCACCCGCCACCTGGACCTCCCCCGGCCACGACGACAGCGACTGGACAGACGCCAAGGAGCTCGCCCCCTGGGGCGGCGGACCGTGGGGCAGGGTGCTGCCGCAACAGTCGCCCGCCCAGCTGCGCCGCACCTTCCGGCTCGCGGGCAAGCCCGTCGCCCGGGCCCGGCTGTACGCCACGGCGCTCGGCCTCTACGAGGCCCACCTCAACGGCGTCCGCGTCGGCCACGACCAGCTGACCCCCGGCTGGACCGACTACCGCAAACGCGTGCAGTACCAGACGTACGACGTCACCGACGCCCTCCGGCGCGGCTCCAACGCCCTCGGTGTGACCCTCGCCCCCGGCTGGTACGCCGGAAACGTCGCCTGGCTCGGCCAGCACCAGTACGGCACCCGCCCCGCGCTGCTCGCCCAGCTGGAGGTCACGTACACCGACGGCAGCACCGAGCGCGTCACCACCGACCCCGAGTGGCGCGCCGCCACCGGCCCGCTGCTGACCGCCGACCTGCTGATGGGCGAGGCGTACGACGCCCGCAAGGAGACCCCGGGCTGGACCTCACCGGGCTTCGACGACACCGGATGGCAACCCGCCACCACCGCCGCGGACATCACCGCCGAGGTGGTGGCCCAGGTGGACGCGCCGACCCGGGTGGAACGCGAGCTCACCCCCGTCGAACGCACCGAACCCGCCCCCGGGGTCCACCTCTTCGACCTGGGCCAGAACATGGTCGGCAGCGTCCGCCTCACCGTCTCGGGACCGGCCGGTCACACGGTCCGGATCCGCCACGCCGAAGTGCTGAACCCCGACGGCACCGCGTACACCGCCAATCTGCGCACCGCCCACCCCACCGACACGTACACCCTGAAGGGCGGTGGCACCGAGACCTACACACCGCGCTTCACCTTCCACGGCTTCCGCTACGTCGAGGTCACCGGCTACCCCGGCACACCGCCCCTGGACGCGGTGACCGGCCGGGTCATGCACACCGCCGCCCCGTTCACCATGTCCTTCCGCACCGACGTGCCGATGCTGAACCAACTGCACTCCAACATCACCTGGGGCCAGCGCGGCAACTTCCTCTCCGTCCCCACCGACACCCCGGCCCGCGACGAACGGCTCGGCTGGACCGGGGACATCAACGTCTTCTCCGGCACGGCCGCGTACACCATGGAGTCCGCCCGCTTCCTCACCAAGTGGCTCCGGGACCTGCGCGACGGACAGGGCTCGGACGGCGCCTTCCCCGACGTGGCCCCGGTCGTCAGCGGGCTCGGCAGCGGCACCGCGGGCTGGGGCGACGCCGGGGTGACCGTGCCCTGGAACCTGTACCAGCGTTACGGCGACACCCGGGTGCTGCGCGAGCACTGGCACGCCATGCGCGACTGGATCACGTACCTGGAGAAGCACAGCTCGGACCTGCTGCGCCCCGCCGAGGGCTACGGCGACTGGCTCAACGTGGACGCCGAGACCCCCAAGGACGTCATCGGCACCGCCTACTTCGCCCACGCCACCGACCTCGTCGCCCGCACGGCGCACGTCCTCCGCGAGGACCCGGCCCCCTACGAGGACCTGCTGGCCCGCATCAAGAGGGCGTTCACCGCCGCGTACGTCTCCGACGACGGCAAGGTCAAGGGCGACACCCAGACGGGTTACGTCCTGGCGCTCTCCATGGACCTGCTGCCCGCCGCCCTGCGCCGCCCGGCGGCCGACCGCCTCGTCGCCCTGATCGAGGCCCGCGACGGACACCTGTCCACCGGCTTCCTCGGCACCCCGCGGCTGCTCCCGACGCTCACCGAGACCGGCCACACCGACCTGGCCCACCGCCTCCTGCGGCAGCGCACCTTCCCCTCCTGGGGCTACCAGATCGACCGGGGCGCGACCACGATGTGGGAGCGCTGGGACTCCATCAAGCCGGACGGCGGCTTCCAGGACGTCGGGATGAACTCCTTCAACCACTACGCCTACGGCTCGGTCGGCGAGTGGATGTACCAGAACATCACCGGCATCGCCCCGGCCGCCCCCGGCTTCCGCCGGATCCTCGTCCGGCCCCGCCCTGGCGGGGAGGTCCGTTTCGCCGAGGGCCGCTACGACTCCCTCTACGGTCCGATCACCACCCGCTGGTCACAGCGGGACGGGGCGTTCACCCTCTCCGTCTCGGTACCGGTCAACGCCACCGCCGAGATCTGGGTGCCCGCGCGCCGCGAAGCCGACGTGACGCAGCGGGGCGCCCGGTTCGTGCGGCTGGCCGACGGCTGCGCGGTGTACGCCGCGGGCTCGGGTTCGTACCACTTCTTGACGCGCACCGACCTGCGCGCTTAGCTTTCTTGAATCGTTTCACTCCCAAGGAGACCCATGTCTGACGTTCCGGCCGTGAAAGCAGCCCTCAAGAGCCAGGCGATCGAGACGCCGTCATGGGCGTACGGCAACTCCGGAACCCGCTTCAAGGTCTTCGCCCAGCCCGGTGTCCCCCGCACCCCCCAGGAGAAGCTGGACGACGCCGCCCAGGTGCACGCCTTCACCGGCGTCGCCCCCACCGTCGCCCTGCACATCCCCTGGGACAAGGTCGACGACTACGCGGCGCTCGCCAAGTACGCCCAGGAGCGCGGGCTGAAGCTGGGAGCGATCAACTCCAACGTCTTCCAGGACGACGACTACAAGCTGGGCTCGGTCACCCACCCCGACCCGGCGGTCCGCCGCAAGGCCGTGGGCCACCTCCTGGAATGCGTCGACATCATGGACGCCACCGGCTCCCGCGACCTCAAGCTCTGGTTCTCCGACGGCACCAACTACCCCGGCCAGGACGACATCGCCGCCCGCCAGGACCGCCTCGCCGAGGCCCTGAGCACCGTCTACGACCGGCTCGGGGACGACCAGCGCATGCTGCTGGAGTACAAGTTCTTCGAGCCCGCCTTCTACACCACCGACGTCCCGGACTGGGGCACCGCCTACGCCCACTGCCTGAAGCTCGGCCCCAAGGCCCAGGTCTGCGTCGACACCGGCCACCACGCCCCGGGCACCAACATCGAGTTCATCGTCGCGCTGCTCCTCCGCGAGAAGAAGCTCGGCGCCTTCGACTTCAACTCCCGCTTCTACGCCGACGACGACCTCATGGTCGGCGCCGCCGACCCGTTCCAGCTCTTCCGCATCATGTACGAGGTCATCCGCGGCGGCGGCCTCACCCCGGACATCGCCTTCATGCTCGACCAGTGCCACAACATCGAGCCCAAGATCCCGGCGATCATCCGCTCGGTGATGAACGTCCAGGAGGCCACCACCAAGGCCCTCCTGGTCGACCGCGACGCCCTCGCCGCCACCCAGCGGTCGGGCGACGTCCTCGGCGCCAACGCGGCCCTGATGGACGCGTACAACACCGACGTACGCCCCCTCCTCGCCGAGGTCCGCGAGGAACTGGGCATCGACCCCGACCCGATGGCCGCGTACCGGGCGTCCGGCTGGGCGGACCGGATCGTCGCGGAGCGCGTGGGCGGCGAACAGGCGGGCTGGGGTGCGTAACGCCTGCGGCGTGCCGTATCCCCACCCCGCCCCTCTCCGGACCGGGGGCAAGCCCCCGGGCCCCCGGGGGCTCCGCCCCGGAGCCCGGGCGCCCTCGTACGCAGAAGTGCCGGGCGAACGGACTCCGGTCGCAGAAACCCACTGAGACAGCCCACACAGAGGACGACATGACCGCAGAACTCCACCCCGAAGCGGCCACGCTGCTGGAGCGGAGCCACCGCCTCGGTGCCGATCCGCGCAACACCAACTACGCGGGCGGCAACACCTCCGCCAAGGGCACCGACACCGACCCCGTCACCGGCCAGGACGTCGAGCTGATGTGGGTCAAGGGCTCGGGCGGCGACCTGGGCACCCTCACCCATTCCGGCCTGGCCGCCCTCCGCCTGGACCGCCTCCACGCCCTCACCGGCGTCTACCCGGGGGTGGAACGCGAGGACGAGATGGTCGCCGCGTTCGACTACTGCCTCCACGGCAAGGGCGGCGCGGCGCCGTCCATCGACACCGCCATGCACGGCCTGGTCGACGCCGCCCATGTGGACCACCTCCACCCCGACTCCGGCATCGCCCTCGCCTGCGCCGCCGACGGCGAGGCGCTCACCAAGGAGTGCTTCGGCAACCAGGTGGTCTGGGTGCCCTGGCGCCGCCCCGGCTTCCAGCTGGGCCTGGACATCGCCGCCGTCAAGAAGGCCAACCCCCAGGCCATCGGCTGCATCCTCGGCGGCCACGGCATCACCGCCTGGGGCGACACCTCCGCCGAATGCGAGGCGAACTCGCTCCGCATCATCCGCACCGCCGAGGAGTTCCTCGCCGAACGCGGCAAGACGGACCCCTTCGGCCCCGTCGTCCACACCACCCTCCCCCCGGCCGAACGCCGCGCCCGCGCAGCCGCGCTCGCGCCCGTGATCCGTGGCCTGGCCTCCACGGACCGCCCGCAGGTGGGCCACTTCACGGACAGCGACACCGTGCTGGACTTCGTCTCCCGCGCCGAACACCCCCGCCTGGCGGCGCTGGGCACCTCGTGCCCGGACCACTTCCTCCGTACGAAGGTCCGCCCCCTCGTGCTGGACCTCCCCCCGGACGCCCCCCTCGACGAAAGCATCGACCGCCTCAAGGAACTCCACGCCGCCTACCGCACCGACTACGCGGCCTACTACGACCGCCACGCCACCCCCGACTCCCCCGCGATGCGCGGCGCCGACCCGGCGATCGTGCTGATCCCGGGCGTGGGGATGTTCAGCTACGGCAAGGACAAGCAGACGGCCCGGGTGGCGGGCGAGTTCTACGTCAACGCGATCAACGTGATGCGGGGCGCCGAGGCGGTTTCCACGTACGCCCCCATCGAGGAGTCGGAGAAGTTCCGCATCGAGTACTGGGCGCTCGAAGAAGCCAAGCTCCAGCGCATGCCCAAGCCGAAGCCCCTGGCGACCCGCATCGCCCTGGTGACCGGCGCGGGCTCGGGCATCGGCAAGGCGATCGCCCACCGCCTGGTGGCCGAGGGCGCCTGTGTCGTGGTGGCAGACCTCGACGCGGACTCAGCGGCCGCGGTCGCCACGGAACTGGGCGGCCCGGACAAGGCAATCCCCGTAGCAGCAGACGTCACGTCGGAAGACCAGATCAAGGAAGCCTTCACCGAAGCCGTCCTGGCCTTCGGCGGCGTAGACCTCCTCGTCAACAACGCCGGGATCAGCATCTCCAAACCGCTCCTGGACACCACGACCCAGGACTGGGACCTCCAGCACGACATCATGGCGCGCGGCTCCTTCCTCGCCTCCCGCGAGGCGGCCCGCGTGTTCATCGCCCAGAACATGGGCGGCGACATCGTCTACATCGCGTCCAAGAACGCGGTCTTCGCGGGCCCCAACAACATCGCCTACTCCGCCACCAAGGCCGACCAGGCACACCAAGTACGCCTTCTCGCAGCCGAGTTGGGCGGACACGGCATCCGCGTCAACGGGGTGAACCCCGATGGCGTCGTCCAGGGCAGCGGCATCTTCGCGGGCGGCTGGGGCGCGCAGCGCGCCGCCGTGTACGGGGTGCCCGAGGAGAAGCTGGGCGAGTTCTACGCCCAGCGCACCCTGCTCAAGCGCGAGGTGCTCCCGTCCCACGTGGCGAACGCGGTCTTCGCGCTCACCGGCGGCGATCTGTCCCACACCACGGGCCTGCACATCCCGGTCGACGCGGGGGTCGCGGCGGCGTTCCTGCGCTGACGCGCCCGTGAGGGGGACGGGGTAGCAGGGGTGGGGTCCTGGACACCACGTGGATGTGTGGCGCCGTGGACTTCCGGCCCACCCGACGTCTCCGAGCACCGGCGCCGTAAAGAGACGGTCCAGGGCCCCGCCCCGGAGGCCCGGCCCCGCCCCGAACCAAACACCGCAACCACAAAACCGCCCACCCCCACCACGAGGTCACCGTGTCCAAAGAACACCGCTTCGCCGCCGTGGACCTCGGCGCGTCCAGCGGCCGCGTCATGGTCGGCCGGGTCGCCCCGGACACGCTGACGCTCCACGAGGTGCACCGCTTCCCCAATGAACCGGTGCGCCTCAACGGCACCCTGCACTGGAACATCCTGTCCCTCTACCAGGGCGTCCTGACCGGCCTGAAGGCAGCGGCGTCGCACACAACCGACACCCCCCTGACCAGCATCGGCATCGACAGCTGGGCCGTCGACTACGGCCTCCTCGACGCCACCGGCGCGCTCCTCGGCAACCCCGTCCACTACCGAGACACCCGCACCGCCGACGCGGCGGACACCGTCTCGGCGGCCATCCCACCCCCCGCCCTCTACGCGGCGACGGGCCTCCAGCACCTCCCCTTCAACACGATCTACCAGCTCGTCGCCGCCCGCGGCACCCCCGCCCTGGCCGCCGCCCACCGCCTGCTCCTCATTCCCGATCTCATCGCGTACTGGCTGACGGGCGAGGCGGGCACGGAGCTGACGAACGCGTCGACGACCCAGCTCATCGACCCCCGCACCCGCACCTGGTCCCCCCACATCGCGGACACCCTCGGCATCGACCTCGCCCTCTTCCCACCCCTCCGGGACCCCGGCACCCCCGCCGGAACCCTCCTCCCGGACGTCCTCGCCGCGACCGGCCTCCCGCGCCACACCCCCCTCACGGCGGTCGGCTCGCACGACACCGCCTCCGCCGTCGTCGGAGTCCCCGCCACGAGCCCCCGCTTCGCGTACATCGCCACCGGCACCTGGTCGCTGGCCGGGCTGGAGCTGGACGCGCCGGTCCTCACCGAGGCGAGCCGGCTGGCGAACTTCACCAATGAGCTGGGCGTGGACGGCACGGTGCGCTATCTGCGCAACATCATGGGCCTGTGGCTGCTCCAGGAGTGCCTGCGCACCTGGGAGAACACCGGAGAAGACCATCACCTCCCCACCCTCCTCGAAGCAGCCGCCCACGCCACCCCCCTGCGCTCCATCGTGGACGCGGGCGACCCCGCGTTCATCGCCCCCGGCGACATGCCCGACCGCATCGCGGCCGCCTGCCGCCGCACCGGCCAGCCCGTTCCCCGTACGCCCGCCGAGACGACCCGCTGCGTCCTGGACTCCCTCGCCCTGGCGCACCGCCGCGCACTCGCGGACGCCGTTCGCCTGTCGGGCCGTACGGGGACGGTCGACACCGTGCACATCGTCGGCGGTGGCGCGCACAACGCGCTGCTGTGCCAGCTCACGGCCGACGCCTGCGGCCTCCCGGTGGTCGCGGGCCCGGCCGAGGCGGCGGCGCTCGGAAACGTCCTGATCCAGGCGCGCACGGCCGGAACGATCAGCGGCGGGCTGCCAGAACTCCGCGCACTGCTTCACAGCACCCAGCCGCTGAGGCAGTATGAGCCCACAGGTGATCATTCGGCGTGGGACAGGGCAGCGTCCCGCCTGGAAGACACACGGGTCACCGGGACCGAGGCGGCGGCACAGGACCACGAGGAGGAACGGTGCGGGTAGCGCTCTTCATCACCTGCGTCAACGACACGCTGTATCCGCGCACCGGCCAGGCCGTGGTCACCCTGCTGGAACGGCTCGGCGTGGAGGTGGGCTTCCCGCCCGAGCAGAGCTGCTGCGGCCAGCCGCAGTTCAACACGGGCTACCGCCACGACACGGAGCCCCTCCTGCGCCGCTATGCCACCGCGTTCCGCGGCTACGACTACATCGTCACGCCCTCCGGATCGTGTGCCGCGATGGTGCGCGACAACTATCCGAGGATGGGCGCGAAGGCCGCCGCCGAGGGCCGTGGCGAGGAGCTGGCGGACCTGGCGGCCACCGTCGTCCCGAAGACGTACGAGCTGACGGAGTTCCTCACCGAGGTACTCAAGGTGACGGATGTCGGCGCCTACTACCCGCACACCGTCACGTACCACCCCACCTGCCACGGTCTGCGCATGCTCCACCTGGGCGACCGCCCGCGCACCCTCCTCTCCGCCGTCAAGGGACTGGACCTGGTGGAGTTGCCGGGCGCGGAGGAGTGCTGCGGTTTCGGTGGCACGTTCGCGGTCAAGAACGCGGCCGTGTCGGCGGCGATGGGCGCGGACAAGGCACGCAACATCACGGCGACCGGCGCCGAGGCGGTCTGTACGGTCGACAATTCCTGCCAGATGCACATCGGCGGCACCCTCGCCCGCCAGGGTTCGGCGGTCCGCCCGGTGCACATCGCCGAGATCCTGGCCAGCACGGAAGGAGACGTCTGGTGAGCGGAACCCACCAAGCCACCTATCTGGGGATGCCCGCCTTCCCGGCGGCGGCCGACGCCTCCACCCGCAACACCCAGCTGCGCGCCAACCTGCGCCACGCCACGCACACCATCCGCGCGAAGCGCGCCACGGCCGTGTCCGAGCTGGACGACTGGCAGCGGCTGCGCGCCGCGGGCGCGGCCATCAAGGACCGTACGCTGCGCCATCTCGACCACTACCTGGAGCAGCTGGAGAGCGCGGTCACGGCGGCCGGGGGCCAGGTGCACTGGGCAGCCGACGCCGACGAGGCGAATCGCATCGTCACCGAGCTGGTGCAGGCCACGGGCGAGCGCGAGGTCGTCAAGGTCAAGTCGATGGCGACGCAGGAGATCGGACTGAACGGCGCCCTGTCCTCCGCCGGGATCACGGCGTACGAGACCGATCTCGCCGAGCTGATCGTGCAGCTCGGCGACGACCTCCCGTCCCACATCCTGGTCCCGGCGATCCACCGCAACCGCGGCGAGATCCGCGACATCTTCACCGAGCGGATGGCCGGGTGGGGCCGCCCGGCCCCGGAGGGCCTGACCGACGCGCCCGCCGACCTGGCGGAAGCCGCCCGTCTCCACCTCCGCGAGAAGTTCCTGAACGCCAAAGTGGGGATCTCCGGCGCCAACTTCATGATCGCGGAGACCGGCACCCTGGTCGTCGTCGAGTCCGAGGGCAACGGCCGGATGTGTCTGACCCTCCCCGAGACGCTGATCTCCGTCGTCGGCATCGAGAAGGTGGTCCCCACCTTCCAGGACCTGGAGGTGTTCCTCCAGCTCCTCCCCCGCTCCTCTACCGCGGAGCGGATGAACCCGTACACCTCCACCTGGACCGGCACCACGGACGGCGACGGCCCACGCGCCTTCCACCTCGTCCTGCTGGACAACGGCCGCACCGACACCCTCGCTGACACCGTGGGCCGCCAGGCGCTGCGCTGCATCCGCTGTTCGGCGTGCCTCAACGTGTGCCCGGTGTACGAGCGGGCCGGGGGCCATGCGTACGGCTCGGCGTACCCCGGCCCGATCGGCGCCATCCTCACCCCGCAACTGCGCGGCACCCAGAGCGAGTTGGACGCCTCCCTGCCGTACGCGTCGTCCCTGTGCGGTGCGTGCTACGAGGTCTGCCCGGTGGCCATCGACATCCCCGAGATCCTGGTGCACCTGCGCGAGCGGGTGGTCGAGGGCGGCCCGGCGTCGGTGCGCGGCACCCGCGCGGTGGTCAAGCCCGCCAAGGGCCACGCCGCGGAGCGGGCCGCCATGCGGGCCGCGCGCTGGGCCCTGGACCACCCCGGCGTACTGCGCACCGGCCAGCGCCTGGCCGCCCGCACCCGCCGCTTCCACCCGCGCCGCCTGCCCGGGCCGGGCCGGGCGTGGAGCGACACGCGGGAGCTGCCGAAGGTACCGGAGGAGTCGTTCCGCGACTGGTGGCAACGGACGCGGGGCACCACGCAATCGGCCCATGACCACGACGCGAGGAAGACCCCATGAGTTCCCGAGCCCTGGTAATGGCCCGTATCCGCCGCGCGCTGGCCGACATCCCGCGCGCCGAGTCACCGTCCGAGGTGGCGGTCGACCGTACATACCACCGCGTACACGGCGACCGCACCGCCGCCGAGACCGTGGACCTGCTCGCCGAAAACCTCGCCGACTACCGCGCGATCGTGCACCGCACCACGGCCTCCGCCCTGCCCGCCCTGATCGCGAGCCTGCTCACCGCGCGCGGCGCGACGAGCGTGGTCGCCCCGTCCGGCCTGCCCGCCGAGTGGCTGTCCGCGACGGACGTCGTACGGCTGACGGACTCGCCCGACCAGACGCCCCACGACCTGGACGACGTGTCCAGCGTGGTCACCGCCTGCGCGGTGGCCATCGCCGAGACCGGCACCATCGTCCTGGACGCCGACGCCGACCAGGGCCGCCGCCGCATCTCGCTCGTCCCCGACCACCACATCTGCGTGATCCGCGTCCCGGCCCAGGTGGTGGACTCGGTCCCGCAGGCCCTCGAACGCCTGGACCCGGCTCGCCCGTTGACCTGGATCTCGGGCCCGTCGGCGACGAGCGACATCGAACTGGACCGCGTGGAGGGCGTCCACGGCCCCCGCACCCTGGAAGCGGTCCTCGTAGCGGACTGAAACCCTCAACGGATCCTCCACGCATTCGAACACACCGCCTACCCTTCGTCGCTCCCGGTGACCGGGTGTCGTACGGTGCTGGTTGGATGGGGGCCGTATCGAACGGGGAGGGCGAGCGGTGAGCGGCGGCGCCAAGGGCGGCAACGTAGATCTGGCTTTCGACAAGGATTCGCAGGCCGAGATCGTGAAGGGCCTGCGGGCGGCGATCGGTGAGCTGAGGGACATCGCCTCGGCGTCGGACGCCGAGACGGGGGCGGGGTTCGACGAGCTGTCCATGACGTCCATGGAGGCCGGACACAACGGTCTGGCCAAGGACTTCGAGGACTTCTGCGAGCTGTGGGACTGGGGTGTGCGCGGCCTGATCGAGGACGCCAGCAAGCTCGCGGAGAAGGTGGGACTTGCGGCCGGCTCGCAGTGGGAGCAGGAGCAGTACGCCCAGGGGACGTTCAAGGTGGCCGCGAACTCGGTGCTGGGCAATCCGCACCTGGACGAGAAGACGGTCGCGGGGAAGGACATGGACGAGCTGATCTCGGTGGACACCTGGACGCCGGACTACAGCAAGGAGTCCTTCGAGAAGAGCGCGGCCGACTCCGAGAAGGCCTGGGACGCCGCCCGCGAGGAGACGTCCCATAAGGCGACCGGCCTTCAGCACTTCGTCGACCAGGCCGCCGAAGAGAGCACCAAGAGGGGCGAGCGCTGATGGGTCTCGGTGACCTGACGCCCGATTTCGTCGACGACGCCGTCGAGAAGGGCGGGGAGCTCCTCGGCGACGGCACCGAATGGCTCGGTAACAAGACCGCGGACGGGCTGGACAAGGTCGGTCTCGAGGACGGGGCGGACTGGGTCCGTGACAAGTCCCGCTCCGCCGCCAACTACCTGGGCGCGGACGTCGCCGAGATGCAGCTCGGGGAGACCGAGGACCCCAAGAAGCTGATCTACGGCAGCGTGAGCCGGATCCGCTCCACGGTGAAGCACTTGAAGGACTTCCAGTCGGCGTTCGAGAAGGTCGGCAACGGTCTGAAGGCGCTGGATTCCTCCCACTGGAAGGGCGAGGCCGCCGACGCCTTCCGGGAGGAGGTGTCGGTCAAGCCCAAGGAGTGGTTCAAGGCCGCGGACGCGTGCAAGAAGGCCGCGGGGGCGCTGGAGGACTTCGCCGGGACGGTGGAGTGGGCGCAGGGCCAGGCGCAGGACGCGATCGACGCGTACAAGGCGGCCAAGACCGCCTCGGAGAACGCCCGTTCCGCGCACAACGACAAGGTGGACGCGTACAACACTGCCGCCAAGGCGTACAACGCGAAGGTGGACGACGGCAAGGACCCGGGCAAGAAGCCCACCAAGCCGGGCGAATTCCACGACCCCGGCACCGCGAAGGCGAAGGCGGCGCAGGAAAAGCTGGACGAGGCGCGGCGCCAGCGGGACGAGGCCGTCATCGCGGCCCGCAAGGCGGTCCAGCAGGCCAAGGACGCGGCCCCGCCGAAGCCGTCGTACGGCGACCAGCTCGGGTCCGGCCTGGACGGGCTGGGCGCGGACGCGATGCACTTGACGGGCGGAGTCATCAAGGGCGTCGCGGGGCTGAACTCCTTCGCGCGCAGCCTGAACCCGATGGACCCGTACAACCTGACCCACCCGGCCGAGTACCTCACGGGTCTGAACAGCACGGCGGCCCAGCTCCACACGGTGGCCAGCGACCCGGGCGGGGCCCTGAAGAACATGTACACCGAGTTCTCCAAGGACCCCTCGGAAGGTTTTGGCCGGGCCCTCCCCGAGCTGCTCGGCACGAAGGGTCTCGGTGCCGTCCGCAAGGGGACCAGGCTGGGTAAGTCCGGTGGTCTCCTGAACAAGGCCCGCGAGGCGATAAAGGGGCGCAAACGCGGCGAGAACACCACCGAGGACGAGAACAAATGCAGCGACGGAACCGACCCGGTCGACCTGGCGACGGGGAAGATGTACCTCCCGCAGACGGACGTCTCCCTGCCGGGCGCGCTGCCGCTGCTGTTCCGTCGCCAGGTGGAATCCGGCTACCGGGTCGGTCGTTGGTTCGGCCCGTCCTGGTCGAGCACGGCTGACCAGCGGCTGGAGATCGACGCCGAGGGCGTCGTCTTCGTCAGCGAGGACGGCCTACTCCTGGAGTACCCGCATCCTGTCCCCGGTGTCCCGACCCTCCCCTCCGCGGGCCCCCGCTGGCCCCTGGAACGGGACTCCCACGGCGACTACGCCCTCACCGACCCCGCCACCGGCTGGGTCCGCCATTTCAACGGTCCACGGGACGTGGACCTAGGCGGTGACGGGGTCGCGCTGCTGGAGCAGATATCCGACCGCTCCGGCCACTGGATCACCTTCGAGTACGACGGTGAGGGCACCCCGACCGCGCTCGCGCACAGCGCCGGGTACGAGCTGAAGCTCAGCACCGCCGAGGGCCGGATCACCGCCCTCCACCTGGCGGGCGCGGCGGAGGACGGTGGCGACCAGGAGCTGATCCGCTACGCCTACACGGACGGCAACCTCACCGGCGTGACGGGCTCCTCCGGCCTCCCTCTACGCTTCGAATACGACGAAGAACGCCGCGTCATAGCGTGGGTCGACACCAACGACCGCCGGTACGACTACGCGTACGACAACCAGGACCGCTGCATCGCC
>NZ_JAIWIH010000041.1:0-115042 GCF_052851135.1 Streptomyces sp. BRA346
GACGGCGGCCTACGGCCACTTCGGCCGCGAGGACTCCGACTTCACCTGGGAGCGCACCGACCGCGTCGACGCCCTCCGCGCGGCGGCCGGTCTGTAAACAACCGGCCACAGTCTGACCGAAGGCCCGGACGCCCTTGCGGCGTCCGGGCCCTCGCATGTCCGAGTCCTCTGCTAAGACTTGATCTGTGAGCAGGGACGACGAGCAGCGCAAGGCCCCGGCGGAGGAGCCGCAGGGGGGTGAGCAGCTCGCGCTCATCCGGGACAGCGTGCGCAAGGCCAAGGTGCCGCGGGCCAAGCCGCGGACCTGGCGGGGAGCCGCGCTGGCCACGGAGCGGCCGGTGGCCAAGGTGCTCGTGGACAAGGGCCCGGTGCACCTCGACAAGCTGTGGGACTACGCGGTCCCGGCCGAGATGGACGCCGACGCCCGGCCCGGGGTGCGGGTGCGGGTGCGGTTCGGGGCCGGGACCGGCAAGGTGCGCGAGGGGCGGCGCGAGGGCGGCGGACTGCTCGACGGGTACATCGTCGAGCGGGTCGCCGAGTCCGACTACCGCGGGCCGCTGGCCGCCATCGCCCAGGTCGTCTCGCCCGAGCCGGTGCTCGGGCCGGGGCTGCTCGCGCTGTGCCGCGCCGTCGCCGACCGGTACGCCGGATCGCTCGCCGACGTCCTCCAGCTGGCCATGCCCAAGCGGAACGTCCGCGCCGAGTCCGAGACCTCCCCGCCGCCGCTGCCCCCGCCCGGGCCGCCCGCCCCCGGCAGTTGGGCCCGCTACCCGGCCGGGCCCGGATTCCTGGAGGCGCTCGCGGGCGGCGGCACGCCCCGGGCCGTATGGACCGCGCTGCCCGGACCGCACTGGCCGGACGAGTGGGCCGCCGCGGTCGCCGCCACCCTCTCCTCCGGGCGCGGCGCGCTCGTCGTCGTACCGGACGGGCGCACCGCCGCCCGGGTCGACGCGGCGCTCACCCGGGCGCTCGGCGGCGCGGGGCGCCATGTGCTGCTCACCGCGGACCTCGGGCCCGAGGAGCGCTACCGGCGGTGGCTGGCGGTCAGCCGCGGGTCGGTGCGGGCCGTCGTCGGCACCCGGGCGGCCATGTTCGCGCCGGTCCGCGACCTCGGCCTGGTGGGGATCTGGGACGACGGCGACCAGAGCCACAGCGACGACCACGCCCCGCAGCCGCACGCCCGCGACGTGCTGCTGCTGCGCGCCGTCCACGAGAAGACGGGCTTCCTGCTGGGCGACCTCGGCCGCACCGTGGAAGCCGCCCAGCTGGTGGAGAACGGCTGGGCCCGCCCCCTGGAGGCCGACCGCGAGCAGGTCCGCGCGGCGGCCCCGCTGATCCGCACCGTGGACGAGGGCGAGGTGGCCCGGGACGCCGAGGCCCGCGCCGCCCGGCTGCCCACGCTCGCCTGGCAGACCGTGCGGGAGGCGCTGAACCGCGGCCCGGTGCTGGTGCAGGTGCCGCGCCGGGGGTACGTACCCCGGCTGGCGTGCGAGCGCTGCCGCGAGCCCGCCCGCTGCCGCCGCTGCGCGGGTCCCCTGGAGGCGCGCGACGCGGACCGGCTGGCCTGCGGCTGGTGCGGGCGGGCCGAGACCGCCTGGCACTGCGCCGAGTGCGGGGGCGGACGGCTGCGGGCGAGCATCGTGGGCGCCCGGCGCACCGCGGAGGAGCTGGGCCGCGCCTTTCCCGCCGTCCCGGTCCGCACCTCGGGCCGGGACCACGTCCTGGACACCGTGCCCGACCGCCCGTCGCTCGTCGTCAGCACCCCGGGCGCCGAACCGGTCGCCGAGGGCGGCTACGCGGCCGCCCTGCTGCTCGACGGCTGGGCCCTGCTCGGCCGCCCCGACCTGCGCGCGGGCGAGGACGCGCTGCGCCGCTGGCTGGAAGCGGCCGCGCTGGTCCGGGGGCAGGAGGACGGCGGTCTCGTCGTGGTGACGGCCGAACCGACGCAGCGGCCCGTCCAGGCGCTGGTGCGGTGGGATCCGGCCGGTTACGCGGCCCGCGAACTCGCCGAGCGGTCCCAGCTGGGCTTCCCGCCGGTCTCCCGGATGGCGGCGGTGGCCGGACCCGGGGAGGCGGTGGCCGAGCTGATCGCCTCGGCTCCGCTGCCGGAGGGGACCGAGACCCTGGGCCCGGTGCCGCTGCCCCCCACCCCACCGGGCCGCCCGCGCCGCCCCGGCGACCCGCCGCCCGGAGCGCAGTGGGAGCGCGCCCTGCTGCGGGTGCCCCCGGGCCAGGGCCGTGCCCTGGCCGCGGCCGTCAAGGAGGCCAAGGCGCTCCGACTGGCCCGCGGCGACAAGGACCCGACGGTCCGGGTCGACCCGCTGGACATCGGTTGAGAGGCTGCTCAACCGTTGCGGGGGCCCGGGAACACGCCGGGGCGAGCCTCGGGGAGGGGCGGGGCGGACTGCGGGGGGAGGACGGAACGAGCGGCCGGTACGGACGGGACCGGCGGCACGGCGGCGGGCTCGGCGCCGTGCCCCGCCGGGGCCTCGCCGCCCTCCGCGGTGGTCGTCGCCGAGGCGCGGCGGGAGCCGTAACGGCGGTGCACCGCCTGCTTGGTGACGCCGAGCGCCGAGCCCACCGCGTCCCACGAGAAGCCGAGCGAGCGGTCGAAGTCGACCGCGGCGGTGACCAGGGTCTCGACGCTGTCCCGCAGCTCCTGGGCGAGCCGCACGGTGGGTGCCGGGGCGCGGCCGTAGACGACGAAGCCCGCGGACGGTCCGGTGCGCCGCGGCCGGTAGACGTTGCCGAGCTGGGCGGTGAGGGTGCGCAGCGCGTCCACCTGTCGGCGGACCCGCTCGATGTCCCGGACCAGGAGGTGCAGGCTGGCCCGTGCCTGGGCGTCGTGAGTTGCGTGGTCGGCCATGAACAAGCCTCTCGAACCGGCGGTGAAGGGGGCGGGCGGGAAGGGCGCCGGGCCGCGGGGTGCGGCCCGGCGCGGTCAATCTCTCTTGACCAACGCGGCACCCGCCCGTCGGTCACGGTCCGGGGCGTGCGGGAGTCGGCCCGTACGCCCCCTGGGGTGTCGGACCATAGACTGAGGTCGCGTTTCTGCCGTTCTCCGCCCTGTATGAGAGGTCGTTCGCCACCCATGAGGCTCGTCTTCGCCGGTACCCCCGAGGTCGCCCTGCCCGCGCTGGACGCACTGATCGCGTCCGACCGGCACGAGGTGGTGGCCGTCGTGACCCGTCCCGACGCGCCCGCCGGGCGCGGCCGTCGGCTGGTGGCCAGCCCGGTCGCGGAGCGGGCCGAGGAGGCGGGCATCGAGGTGCTGAAGCCGGGCAAGCCGCGGGACGCGGACTTCCTGGCCCGGCTCGCCGAGATCGCCCCGGACTGCTGCCCGGTGGTGGCGTACGGCGCGCTGCTGCCCAAGGCGGCGCTGGAGGTCCCGGCGCACGGCTGGGTCAATCTGCACTTCTCGCTGCTGCCCGCGTGGCGCGGTGCGGCGCCGGTGCAGCACGCGGTGCTCGCGGGCGACGAGGTGACCGGGGCGTCGACGTTCCAGATCGAGGAGGGGCTGGACTCGGGCCCGGTGTACGGGGTGGTGACCGAGGACGTACGGCCCACCGACACCAGCGGCGATCTGCTGACCCGGCTGGCCTTCGCCGGGGCCGGGCTGCTCGCGGCGACGATGGACGGCATCGAGGACGGTTCGCTGCGGGCGGTGCCGCAGTCCGCGGAGGGCGTCTCGCTCGCCCCGAAGATCAACGTCGAGGACGCCGAGATCGACTGGTCGGCGCCCGCGCTGCGGGTCGACCGGCTGGTGCGGGCGTGCGCCCCGGCGCCGGGCGCGTGGACGACGTTCCGCGGGGAGCGGCTGAAGGTGGTCTCGGCGGCGCCGGTGGCGGACCGTACGGATCTGGCCCCCGGTGCGCTCGCCGCGACCAAGAAGGCGGTGTACGCGGGCACGGGCAGCCATGCCGTGGAGCTGACCTGGGTCCGGCCGCAGGGCAAGAAGCCGATGCCCGCGGCGGACTGGGCCCGTGGCGTGCGGATCGCCGAGGGCGAGCGCCTCGGCGGCTGACGGGCGGCCGAAGGGGGCGGGCGCGGCGCGCCGGGAAGCCGGAGCGTTGACCTCAACCTTGGTTCAAGTTCTACCGTCCTTGATACGTGCCGCCGGTCCGGACCCACCGGCGTAATCACCGTGGCGGCACCCCGAACCCTTCGGAGGTGCGCGATGAGCATGGAAGTCACCGCGTGGCATTCCCTGTACCAGGCCAGCCACGCCAGCGACGACCGGCGGCCCTTCTCCCGCGCGACGTTGCGCCGCATCGGGGCCTTCGCCCGCCCCCACCGCCGCCCGCTGCTGCTGTTCGTCCTGCTGAGCACGGTGGTGGCGGTGACCGCGGTCGCCACCCCGCTGCTCGCGGGCCGGGTGGTGAACGCGATCGACCGCCATGCGCACGAGTCCACGGTCCTCGGTCTTGCCGGGCTGATCGCCGCCATCGCCGTGGCCGAGGCGGCGGGCGGGCTGCTGACCCGGCGGCTGTCCGCGAACATCGGCGAGGGGCTGATCCTCGATCTGCGCACCGCCGTCTTCGACCATGTGCAGCGGATGCCGGTCGCGTTCTTCACCCGCACCCGCACCGGTGCGCTGGTCAGCCGCCTCAACAATGATGTGATCGGCGCGCAGCGGGCGTTCAGCGACACCCTCTCCGGAGTGGTGAGCAACGCGGTGACGCTGCTGCTCACGTTCGTCGTGATGGTCGGCATCTCCTGGCAGATCACCCTGCTCGCGCTGCTGATCCTGCCGATCTTCCTGCTGCCCGCCCGCCGGGTCGGCCGCAGGCTCGCCAGGCTGCGGCGCGAGGCGGCGGCCCACAACGCCGCGATGGGCACCCAGATGACCGAGCGGTTCTCCGCGCCCGGCGCGACGCTGGTGAAGCTCTTCGGCCGCCCTGCCGAGGAGTCCGCCGAATTCGCCGCGCGGGCCCGCCGGGTGCGCGACATCGGCGTCCGTACGGCCATGGTCCAGGTCTCGTTCGTCACCGCGCTGACCCTCGTCTCCGCCCTGGCCCTGGCCCTCGTCTACGGCCTCGGCGGCTACTACGCGCTGCGCGGCAGCCTCAACCCCGGCGCCGTCGTCTCCCTCGCGCTGCTGCTCACCCGGCTGTACGCGCCGCTGACCGCGCTGGCCGGGGCACGGGTCGAGGTGATGAGCGCCCTCGTCAGCTTCGAGCGGGTCTTCGAGGTGCTCGACCTGAAGCCGCTGATCACCGAGAAGCCGGACGCCCGGCAGGTCCCGGACGGGCCGGTGTCGGTGGAGTTCGACCACGTCGACTTCGGCTATCCGTCCGCCGACAAGGTGTCGCTCGCCTCCCTGGAGGAGGTCGCCCACCTGGACACCCGCGGCGGAGTCCAGGTGCTGCACGACGTGTCCTTCCGCGCCGAACCCGGCCAGATGGTCGCCCTGGTGGGATCCTCCGGTGCGGGCAAGTCGACCATCGCGCAACTGCTGCCGCGCCTCTACGACACCGACGCGGGCGCCGTCCGGCTGTCCGGCGTCGACGTCCGCGACCTGACCGCCGCCTCGCTGCGCGAAGCCCTCGGCATGGTCACCCAGGACGGCCACCTCTTCCACGACACGATCCGCGCCAACCTGCTGCTGGCCCGCCCCGGGGCTGCCGAGGAGGAGCTGTGGGAGGTGCTGCGCCGGGCCCGGCTGGACGGGCTGATCGCGTCGCTCGCGGACGGTCTCGACACGGTCGTCGGCGAACGCGGCTACCGCCTCTCCGGCGGCGAGCGCCAGCGGCTGACCATCGCCCGGCTGCTGCTCGCCCGACCCCGGGTGGTGCTCCTCGACGAGGCCACCGCCCATCTGGACTCCACCTCCGAGGCCGCCGTGCAGGAAGCCCTCGCCGAGGCCCTGGACGGGCGGACCGCGGTGGTGATCGCCCACCGGCTGTCCACGGTGCGGGCGGCGGACCTCATCCTCGTCGTGGAGGACGGCCGGATCGTGGAGCGCGGCACCCACGACGCGCTGCTCGCCGCCGAGGGGCGCTACGCGGAGCTGTACCGCACCCAGTTCGAACGGCACCCCCCGGAGGCGGGGATGGCTGGGGAGGCGGCCAAGGCGCTGAGCTGAGCGGCGTAGGCTGGTGTGCTGATCACCCCATACCTTCCGGAGCACATTTCCCGTGAGCCCCCAGCCCGGCCCTCCCCGTCGCAGCCGCCCCGGCAAGCCCTACCGCCGACCGCAGAAGGACCCCGTACGGATCCTCGCCTTCGAGGCGCTGCGGGCCGTCGACGAACGGGACGCGTACGCCAACCTCGTCCTCCCGCCCCTGCTCCGCAAGGCGCGGGAGGACGGCGGCTTCGACGCCCGGGACGCGGCGCTCGCCACCGAGCTGGTCTACGGCACCCTGCGCCTCCAGGGCACCTACGACGCGATCATCGCCGAATGCGTGGACCGTCCGCTGCGCGAGGTGGACCCGCCCGTCCTCGACGTGCTGAGCCTGGGTGCCCATCAGCTGCTGGGCACCCGCATCCCCACCCACGCCGCCGTCTCCGCGAGCGTCGAGCTGGCCCGGGTGGTGCTCGGCGACGGGCGCGCCAAGTTCGTCAACGCGGTGCTGCGCAAGATCGCCGCCGCCGACCTCGACACCTGGCTGGAGCGGGTCGCCCCGCCGTACGACAAGGACCCCGAGGACCATCTCGGCGTCGTGCACGCGCATCCGCGCTGGATCGTCTCGGCCCTGTGGGACGCGCTCGGCGGCGGCCGGGCCGGGATCGAGGACCTGCTGGAGGCCGACAACCAGCGGCCCGAGGTCACCCTCGTCGCCCGCCCCGGCCGCGCCGCCCCCGACGAACTGGTCGACGCCGTCGGCGAGGAGTCCGCGCTGCCGGGCCGCTGGTCCCCGTACGCCGTCCGGCTCGCCGAGGGCGGCGAACCCGGCGCGCTGGACGCGGTCCGCGAGGGGCGTGCCGGGGTGCAGGACGAGGGCAGCCAGCTCGTCGCCCTCGCGCTCGCGGCCGCCCCGCTGGACGGCCCCGACCGGCGCTGGCTGGACGGCTGCGCGGGCCCCGGCGGCAAGGCCGCGCTGCTCGGCGCGCTCGCCGCGGAGCGCGGCGCCGCCCTGCTGGCCGCCGAGAAGCAGCCGCACCGGGCCCGGCTGGTGGAGCGGGCCCTCGCCGGAAACCCCGGCCCCTACCAGGTGATCGCCGCCGATGGCACCCGGCCGCCGTGGCGGCCGGAGAGCTTCGACCGGGTGCTGGTCGACGTGCCGTGCACCGGCCTCGGCGCGCTGCGCCGCCGACCCGAGGCGCGCTGGCGCCGCCGCCCCGAGGATCTGGCCGGGTTCGCCCCGCTCCAGCGCGGCCTGCTGCGCGAGGCGCTGGCCGCCGTACGCATCGGCGGCGTCGTCGGCTACGCGACCTGCTCCCCGCACCCCGCCGAGACCCGCGCCGTGGTCGACGACGTGCTGGGGGAGGCCCGCAAGGGCCAGGGCGCCACGGCGGAGTGGATCGACGCCCGCCCCCTGATGCCCGGAGTCCCCGCCCTCGGCGAGGGCCCCGACGTCCAGCTGTGGCCCCACCTCCACGGCACCGACGCCATGTACCTGGCCCTGCTGCGCCGCACGGCCTGACTTCTGTGAGCCTCGCCGCGGGCTCGGCGCTCGTGGAACGGTCTCGACCACCGGCCCGGGGTGTTTCCCCGGTGTGCGCCGGCGGCCGAGTCGATCAGGCAGGTGTCACCCCGTGGTGCGGTACGCGTCGCCGAGCACGCGGGACCCGGTGGAGCACGAGGGGAACAGTGAGGCGCGGCCGACCGCGATCAGATCGCTGCTGTCGGACGAGCCGGTTTCGCTCGCGCCGCGCTCACCGTTCCGGTAGTAGCCGCACTCGAGCATCAGCCAGCCGTCGAGCGCGATGTCCGCCTCGCCGTTCCACACCCGCACGGTGAGGGTGGCCTGGTAGTCGGCGGGCAGGACCTCTTCTTTGAGCATCCCGAAGCCGGGTTGCTCGAACGTGAAGCGCGGGATCGCCATGTCGATCTCGGGGTAGTTCGAGTCGACATCGAGCGATACCCCGGTCCCGATGACACCACCGCGCCGATCGGAGGTCACACGGAACACCATGCGGTACTCCCTGCCGTCACTCGGGTCGGTGCGGTACTGGGTGTAGTACACCGCGAAGGACGTGGTGCACGGATCCCTGTCCTGCACGCGCTCGCTGACCGGGCGGATCCTGATGTCGGGGATCTTCAGTGTGGGGTTCGTGGCGTAGTTGGTGCCGAGCGCGCGCGCCGTGCCCAGCTGCACCGGGCCGAGCCGGAAGGAGGACAGGGTCAGGGCCGCGCCCTGGTACTGGAACGAGGGGGTGGGGTACACGGTGTTCGTCATGATCATCAGCTCTTTCCGACGACGACGAGACTGCCTACGTCAAATGCCGTGTGGTCGCTGAGCGTGAGACCTTTTTCGCGGTCCCACGTGTGGTAGCGGTAGCCGTACGCGTGCAACGGATGGCTCTTCGGCAGTGCGCGAGCCGCCTTGAACTCGACTTTGAAGCCGGGGCGCAGCGGGAGGTTCTTCTGATCGAACGTGTAGGAGATCGTGGAGTCGAAGCCCGCTTCGACATCGCGGTCGATCGTCAGTCCGATTTCGTCATTGGTGGTGACGGTGACCGGGTCGAGCCGGATGTACTGGCCAGTGGCCAGTCTGGTGCCGCATGAGAAGGAAACTTCGTAGCCCTTGCACTGGGTGACCTTGAGGGTGAAGACCCACTTGGCGGGCTGATCACCGCTCGTGAAGGGCCGGCTGAAGGTGTGCACGCCGGTGGTGTCGGGAACCACGTCGATGTTGTGATGGGCGTAGTTCGGGTGATCTTTGAGGAAGGCCACCAGCTTGTCGACCTCCGTGATCCTCCCAGGGTTGTCCGGGCAGGAATGCTTCGCGGTCGACAGCCAGGTGACCAGGCAGCGGTGGCCGGAGGTCTCGGGAACCACTTCGAACGGGTCCTGGGTGACGCCGATCGTGCCGGGCTCGATCTCCTCCAGAACGCAGTGATCACTGCCGGTCGAGGTGTTGATCGGCGTCCAGTCGGAGCCGCCCGGCCACAGGACGACCGCAGGATCGCACATCACCAGTCTGGCTCTTCCGGTGGCGCTTTCCATCTTCGAGGAGTTCCTGGCCCGGACGTAGACGTAGTTCGGCTTGTGCTCCAGGAATGCCTCCTGGTAATACCGCTTGTAGCTGTCCTCGGTGGCGTAGTCCTGCCAGGGTTTGGGTGAGGTCCCCACCGGGATGATGTCGGGCGAGCCGAGCGCACCGGCTCGCTGAGCCGGGCCGGTCTCGTCCAACGAGGTCCGGACGTACAGGTCGTTCCAGTCGGTGGCTGCCATGACTTCTCCTTGTGGAGGTGAGTTGGCCGGTGGATCGGGCGTGTGCGCGGCACCCGCCCGGCCGGCGGGACGTACGGGGCTCGATGAGGCGCATGGGGGGGCGGGACAGTGGGTCTGCCGCACCAGCGTCTCGGTGGCTAGCTTCGGAGGCCGGCCGCCCGCACCGCGTAGGTGGCGATCATGTAGCGCAGCAGGTCCTCCCGGAAGGCACGCAGGATGGTGCCGGCCGGCAGCCGGTAGTCGCCCGCGTCGGCGAGGAACTGCTGCCACCACGGGAGGAGGGCGGCCAGTGGTCCGGGCCGCTCGGCCGTGCCGATCACGGCGCTGATTCCCGCGCCGATCTCCAGTGGGCTGGGATCGGGCTTGCCGACCGCCTGCTCGACCAGTGCGGTCAGGAGCGCGTTGTCCTCGGCATTGGCCGGGGGATCGATGGGGGGGACCGGAGTCTGATCGGGGACCGGCTGGAACCGCGGGGGGATGCGGCTGACGTGGGTGACCCGGTACAGCACGCGCCATGCGCCGTTGGCGGCGGCCGTGGCCTCGCGCAGTGCCACCGCGGCCGGGTCCCGGCTCCCCCTGTACCACGCGGGATCGATCACGCGATCGCGCAGTTCGTCGAAGTTGTCGGTGGTCGGCGCCAGGTAGAAGGCGAGATACCGGTAGCCGTCCACCTTGCCCTCGGCCGGCTGGGACGAGAAGGTGATCTGGTCGCCGTCGATCTGCGGGGCGCTGAGGAAGCCGTCGGGCTCGGCGGTGGCGCTCAGGCTGAACGCCGCCGATGTCTCCTTGCTGCGCACCACGTTGACCTCGGTGGCCCAGCTGTAGAGGTAGTCGAAATCGAGGTAGAACCCCCAGACGGGGAACGACATCTCGATGTCGAAGACGGCCCCCGCTTTCCCGGTGCGTGAGGACAGCGCGCCGTAGGACTCGGTGTAGACGTTCATCGTCGACATCTGCTCGGCGTAGCTGCCCCCGGCGGCCGTCCAGACGTAGGTGTTGACCAGGTTGCGCTTGGCGAGGTGGGCGGCCCAGTCATAGGCGGCGTTCGCGCGCTGGGCCGCGCGGTAATCTCTCCAGTCGCCGCTGCCGCGCAGGCGCTGCGCGTAGTCGTGGACGTCGAACTGCTGGTAGTAGGCGCTCAGCCGGGCCTGCTCGCGCTCGATGCGCTGTTTGAGGGTGATTGCCTCAAGTGGTTTGAAGTAGCTGCCCTGCCCGGCGTCGGCGTGGGGAAACGCCGGATCATTCCTCAGGCCGACTTTGCCGTCGAGCGTTCCGTTCTTCACATACGCCGGGTCGATGGGGAAGGTGAGGATGTTGATGTCCTCGGGGATGTCCGGGTTCGGACTGGTGGTGACGTTCACCGTCGAGCGCGTGGTGGTGAGGATGGCGGCGTAGACGTCGACGGTGAGCGATTTGACCAGCGCCATACCGGTGTTGGCGGGGATGAACCGGCGCCCGACCGTGGGGTTGAGCCACTTGTCGGGCTGGTCGCCGGGCTCCCAGGCGCCCCCGGGTCTGAGGGTGGACGGCATGGTCACCGTGGTGCCGCTGGAGCGGCCCACGCCTTCACTGTCCTGGTCGACGAAGTCGAAGCCGCCTTGGCCGCCGATGTGGCCCTCGAACTTGAAAATGGGGGACTCCACCTCGGCGCCGAGCCCGACCGATGCGTTGTACGCGCCGTTGGCGTATGCGCCGGCCTTCCCGGTGAACGCATGGGTGCTGGAGGTGTCGCGGGTCGAGTCGTAGACGTAACTGACCTCATCGGCCTCCTCGAATGTCACCGAGGTGGTACCGACGTAACCGTTGAGGTCGCTGCCGCCGTTCTTCCACAACGGCATGGTCTGGTTCTCGCTCGGGATCGGAGGCCCGCCCTCGATGAAGCCGATCAGGCTGGGTTCGGACTGGGCCCGGCCCAGGTAGACCGTGTCGAGGTCGCCCACCTTGTAGCCGGTGACGAGTTGCAGCGCGCCCTCGTCGACCGAGACGTAGGCGCGTTTCATGACGCTGAACAGTGTGCCGTAGGCGTCGCGTTGCAGATCCGCGTACTCGATCACGGACGGGGTCTCGGTGGTGGTGTCATGGCTCGGGGAGGGGACTCCGCCGAGGATGTTCATCACCCCGTCGGCCTCATTGCCCAGGGGCGCGGTGGACTCGGACCACACCGGTGTGGTGGTGCCGGTGAGCCGTCCGGTGTTGCCACGCCCCGTGGCATCCTCGACCACCGGGCCCGAGCCGTTGTCGAAGGTCCACAGCCCCACCAGGTGGCTTTCGTCGCCCGCCAGTTCGCGGTTCATCGAGTCGGCGATCTGCTCGCCGGTGAGCTGGGTGTCCCAGACGCGCACCGAGTCGAGTTGGCCGTGGAAGCCGACCGAGGCTTCGCCCGTCATCTGTCCGAAGGCGAACTGATCGCCTGCCGGGTAGCCGCCGACCGAGGCGGGCCCGTCCGCCCAGGTCGGGGCCGCGGCCCGGCCGTTGACGTAGAAGGTGTTCACCGACGTCGGCTGGTAGCCGACGCGCAGATCGCTACGATTGAGCCGGGCGTCGTTGTTGCCCTGGACGTCGAAGGCGATCCGGCCGGCGCGTTCGTTGAAACGCCACCAGGACACCAGGCCGTCGTGGTTCGACGGCGCGTGCCGGGACGTGTGGGTGTCGGCGATCTCGGTGGCGCTCAGGACGCGCGTCCACAGCCGGGTGTCGGACAGGAAGCCGGTCAGGTGGCGCGACCCCCCGTGGGACGAGCTGCGTCCGAGGTTGAGATCGGCGGGTGACGAGACCCGCTCCACGATGTCGGTGTACTGGGGGTATGTTCCCTCCGTCGTCCGGTTCGAGGCGACGAGCTCGCCGTCCACCCAGAGGGCCAGGTGGACCTCGTACCGGGGCTCGGCGGGGCCTTGGCTCCCGGTGGACGCGGCGGGTGTGACCGTCACCATGTCGTAGGTGGCGGCGAGGTGGTGGGCGGCTCCCGCGGTGAGCTGTTCGGTCCCGCACACCTCCATGATCCGCGCCGTGCCACCGATCTTCACGTTCACCGCGAACCGTGGCGAGCCCTCGTGGGTGGTGGTGAGTTCATAGTCGTCGCCCTTCCCCAGGATGGTCACCGGCTGCGGCGGGGCCGTGGAGGGGGCGGGCTCGACCCATGTTTCGAGGGAGAACTTGTCGCTGAGGTCGGTGGTCGCATCGTGCCCGCACTCGACGTAGTCGGCCCCCGCCAGTGCCAGTGCTGAGCCGGCTTGGCGGACCATCGCCAGGTGCGACCAGCCGTGGATGATCGGTTCGCCCGCCAGGACGGCGATGGTGTTCCCGTGGCCCAGGACCGGGCGCGTGTACAGTCCGTATTTCTCCCAGGTCGCGCTCGGTTTGATGGCGCCGTTGAAGCCCGGCCCGGTGGCGGCGCTGTTCCGGGCGCTGTCGCCTTTGCCCTCAAGGAGCATCCACTTCCACATCAGGTCCGCGGCGTTGTCGGGGATCCGCTGTTCGTGGTAATGGCCGATCTCCATCTTGGTGAGCGGGCGGGCGAAGAACGCGGCTTCGTTGACCCGCATGAGCAGCGTGGGACGGGTGCCGGGATCGATCGCTCCGATCACCATGGTGACCAGATCGAGCTTGTCACGCACGGTGCAGGTCCATTTCTGACGGGCGACCAGGAGCCCGTTCAGGTAGAGGCCGGCCGTGAAGACATAGCTGTGTGTCCCGGCTTGCGGGGACGATGTCTCCTCCACCGACCATGGCAGCGCCACCTGGTACCACTCGTCGGCGGTCACCTTCTGTGCCGAGATCATGGGGGCCGCCTGGCCGTCGAGAGTGAACTCGGCACGGACGTGCTGATCGCCGTCGACCGAGATGGACACCACCGGCGTGGCCATGCCGAGCATCGACAACGACCCGATGGTGCCGGGCCTGACCACACCGTCGGTCGCGATCGGGCTGAACCACGTGGAGAACGTGCCTCGGGTGGTGGTGTAGCCCTTGCGGAGGGTGGTGCCGCTGTTCGTCCTCAGGCTGGGGCAGTCCCGGAGTCCGGCGAGGTAGCGCACCCGATCGCCGCCCTCGGCGGCGGTCGGAGTGCGGGCGAAGGTGAGCAGCCGCTGATGGGGCCGGAAGATGTCCATCGTCGAGCGCTGCGGCCGGCACCACAGCTCAAGGCTGAGATCGCCCTGGAGGGTGAGAGCGCTGATGTTGGGGGCGGAGGCCTCATCGGTGGGGAAGCTGACGTAGCCGTCCCAATTGAACGACAGGGTCCGTTGGTCGGGGCGGTTGCGCCAACCGCCGTTGATGCCTTGGCGGACGAGGACGGCGGTGCCGTCGGTGAAGCCGGTCGTGTTGCCGACGAGACCCACCGAACCCTGGTCCGGCAGCGCTGCCAGGTGGGTCCGGAGCAGCTCCGAACCACCGGTGATCGGCTTCTCCTCGCCGTCGAGGATCGCGTGGGCGCTCTGGAACGCCCGTGCCTCGACGGTGCCGGGGGCGGACAGCCTGTCGGCGGCGGACACCGGAGCGGTGACGATCGCCTCGACCAGGCTTCCGTGAACGCGGAGGTCGGCGTCGGGCGGAAGCCGTCCGCTCTCCGAGGTGAGGGTGATGTCGTCGACCGCGGCGGGGCTGCCGTTGGTGATGACGATCAGGGCGTCACCGACCGCACGGTGATCACCGCTGGCGAGCGCGGCGTAGTCGTAGTCGCCGTTGGTGCCCTCGATCGTGGCCGCGAACAGGTCCTGGCGGCGCGGCACACGGGTCCAGATCGCGGTGTGGGCGGCGCCGGACTCGGTCAAGGAGAGCTCGACGGTGCACAGGTCGGTGTTGATGTCGTCGCGCACGATGATGTGCTCGACCGATTCCACGGTCGGCCGGGTGAAGAGGGCGACGGTGTTGGCCCCTGTCGTGCCGGACCCGGCGGTGATGCTGTAGGTGCGGACGTTGGAGGCGGTGCTGGAGGCGTACGCGTACGTGGTGGACGCGCCCCTGAGGACGCGCAGCGCCTCTTGGACGTGCGTCGGCACTTCGCGCCAGACGTGCTCCAGTGATACGCCCGGCCACCGCGGCACCATGTGGGTGAAGGTCAGGTCGAGCAGGTCGTCGGAGGCGCTGGTGGCGACGACGGACGCCAGCGGCAGGCGCTCCACGTGGCGGGTGACGAAGCCGGCCAGCGCGGCGTTCGCGGTATCGATGAGCGGGACGTACGCGGCGGTACGGGTTCCGGACGCGTCGTAGTACGTGGCGGCACCGGTGGCCGACCGCGGGTCGCTGGGGTCGCGGACCGCTTCGCCGTTGAGCGCGAGCGCGAACGGCACCAGACTGCGCGGCACGCCGCGCCAGGTCTCGGTCCGGCCCGAGGGCGAGGTCAGCGTCACGTCGCAGAAGGCTTCCCGGGGTCCACCTGCCGGATCGCCGATCGTGATCGCGGCACTGTTCATGAACGCGCCGGCCTGTGCTGCGACGAACTGCACCGGTCCGGTCCGGGAGGCGTCGGCGGCCGCCTTCCACGTGGCTTCGAAGACCGCGCGGGCGGCCTCCACATCCAGTTGCATCACGCTGAGGCGGTCGTCGCGGCCTTGGAAGTAGCAGCGCAGCAGGCCGTCGGTCCCGGCCAGAAGGGCCGGCGAGGACGCCAGATCGCCGAAGGTGTCCAGATGCTCGAAGTGGCTCGCGACGACCGACAGCCCGCGCTCGTCGAAAGACAGCGCTCCGCCGTTTCCGGTGGCGTCGGGGCTGGTCGACGGCACGAGGCGGGCACCGAACACCTTGCCGTACGTGCTCGGGTCATCCGGGTGCGCGCTGTTGGGCGTGAGGGGCGGATCGAGGGGCGTCTCATGGGCGTCGGCGTAGACGACCGTGTCCAGGGACCAGACGCCGACCAGGTGGTCCGCGTGGAAGCCTGCGGCATCGTAGATCGCGACCGAGTCGAGCGCTCCGACGAAGCCCTCCTTGGGCGCGCTGAGCCTCGTGATCGGGGCGCCGCCGGGTGTGGTCCCGGTGCTGCCGGATTCCTCATACGGGAGATCGTTGTCGTTCACGCGGATGACGAAGCGGGCGCCGGCCTCGCGATGAGGGTCGAAATCAACCCGGACATGGCTCCATGCCTCGCGCCGCACGGCCAACGTGCCCGTGCGCGCGGTGAGCCGGTGGCCGGCGGAGTCGGTGAAGGCGATCTCCAGGCTGGTGCCGTTCACCAGTGACAGGCGCGGTGCGGCGGGATCGTCGGGATTGCCCAGCACGAGCTGCCGTTCGGCGGCCGACCGTGGATAGAGCCACAGCTCGAAGCCGAATCCCCCGGTGACCTCGACATCGGGCAGGGCGACGTACGCGCTGGCGTCGAAGTCCAGCGTGTACGGGGCGACGCCGACCGGTTCGGTGGCCAGCGCCTCCGCCGGCCGCGCGATCGTCCCGTCGGCAGCCGCGCCGAAGTCGACCGTCGCAAGCGTCGCCTTTGCGTTGGGGGGCTGCGCGCGCAGCGCCAGCATGAGCCGGCCGGCGCGCTTGATCAGGAACGAATCGCTGTCGCCGGAGCGCACTCGCTCCTGCTTCAGGTAGTACGCGAGCGCGGGGCGTCCCGAGAGTCGCAGTGGTTCGTGGTCCGGTGTTTGGAGCGTGAACGAGAAGTCGGCGGCGAGACGACCGTCGACCAGCGCCTTCGGGTCGAGCACGAAGTGCCCCGCGGCGTCCAGCGGGAGTTCGTAGACGTCGACCCGATCGGTTTCGCGGGCAACCATGATCGTGCAAGTGAGCGAGGCGCCGTCGCCGTGCGGCAACAGGGCGGCGTCGAAGCGGCCGTCGGTGATGCCCGGGACGGGCACCTCATAGGCGGGTTCGACGAAAGGCTCCCGCTCGGGGTCCAGGAAGCTTTGGACATCCGTGTCGTCGTACGGGATGTCCGGTTTGCCGCTGCGCTGGAACCGTACCTCCCAGGCCGGTGACAGGACGTATGCGGCCTCCTGCGGGTTGTCGGGCGACGCCTGACGCACGAGGCGGAAGCGGTTCACCAACAGCGTCCCGCCGACTGTCTGCCTCAGGAGGTACACGTATTCCTGACTGCTGACGACACGGAAGGGGACACTGGCATCGGCTGCCTTCGCCAGGCGGTCATGAGCGCCGTACTGCGACGGGACGTTGATGAGCTGCATCCCGGCCGGGCGCACTTCGTTCGGCATCTCAAGGCGCCGCCATCCGTCCCAGTCTACGGCGTCGCTGGATGAATTGATGTCCAGCGAGAGGACGTTGTAGTAGAGGTCATCGGCAGCCGAAGGGGTGCCCTGCCGGCCGGTGGAACGCGAATCGGATCGCGCGAACGCGATGACCATTCCTTGAAAGCTCGTTGTCGCGACCTGACGAAAACTCATACCTTCTCCCACGAGAAAAGAGCAGGTTGCCGCGGCCGAAGCCACGTCAGGGTCTGTTTGTGCGGACAGCTGTCAGCCTATTCGCTGCCGGAGCCAAGAGCGCGCCAGTCAAGAATAAGAGCGATCCGCGCGTGTGTCGGTTCCTCCGCTGTTCGCAGATTGTGGCGTGGGGTGCGGGCCCGATTTTTTTGTGTTGCTTGCTTTTATTTTTCGGGGCGCTCATGCCCCAGGCTTGGAACAGTCGTGCCGAGGCCCGGTCGACGGGTCGGGCCGGGGTGAACTCGTCCCGCCCATGCGCGCACGCCTGCTCCAGGGAGAGGAGCAGGCGTGCGACGTGACTCATGCGTGTCACTGAACCCCCGTGTGCGCGGCGGATGCCACGTCAGGCCCTCACCGCCGGGCGAGCGGGCATGTCACGTGTCCCGCGGCGGTTCCTCGGATCAGTCCCTGGCCTCCCTTCGTGCGGAGCTGTCGCAAGAGTCGTTCAGGACCGAAAGCGAAGCCTCGACAGAATGCCGCCCCGATGTCCTTCGGACTCAACTGTGTCCACTTTGAAAAGATGTCCTGCGCCGGGTAAACGCCCGATCGGATGACGCAAGTCGAAAGTTGGAACACCGCACGCCTGCGTTGACCAAATAACAGTAGGTCGATCAAGGCGGCGCGCTGCGACGACGCTTGGTTCAGCAAGGCGGGTAACCAGGTGCTGCGGCCTGATACTTGCTGTTATTTTGACACGGGATTCCGTGCTGCAGGGACAGGTGCGGTATAAACGCATACTCCCCCTGTGACCACCCCCGCCCGCACCGCTGTTGAGCGGTTCCTCGAGACGTTCGTCAATGGCAGCACGCGCAGCCAGAGACGTACGTATATCAACGAATATCTTGCCTACCTCTGCGCCTCTCGCCACTGCCGCGAGAACGAACTCACCATCGATGACCTCCTTGACGAGGGCACTATCCATGACTGGCTTGCGGCCGCCAGTCGAGGCGCTACCCGCCGTCGCACAGGGGCCAAAGCCCCGTACGCCAGGGCCGCGCCCAACTCCATGGCCGCTCGCATCACCACCATCAACACCTTCTCGCGCTTCTGTGGGAGCCCCCTTGACCTCCGACGGCCCCGACCTGATCCCGCGTGCCGCCTCACATCCGTCGAAGCCCACCGCACGGTTCGTCTTCTCGCCGCTCACCAACCTCCCCGGATGCTCGCGGCCACGTGGGAACGTTCCGTGGCCGTCGTCGCCCTTGTCGCGTGCACCCGCCGAGGTCTGCCCGAGGTGCATGCCATGCGGTTGCGGGACGTGGAGCTGGGGCGGGAGCGGCCGCGCGTCCGCGTCGCCGGTGAGTGGTATCCCCTGGACGTGCTGAGCCGGGACGTTCTCGCGCGCTGGCTCCTCGCCCATCAGAGGCTGACGGCGCGCCGGCGCAAGGTCTTCTCGGTGGACAGCCTCTGGGTCACGACCGGCGCCGGCCGTGCGCGAGCAGCCGGGCTTCCGGCGACGCTGCGTACTCTTGTGGCGGCTCACCGTAATCTGACGGTGCAGGTGCTCGGCTCCCCCCTTCTCCTCGCGCAGTTCCGTCCCGCAGGGGGGTGCGGCCGAAATCCGTTCCCTGAGCGGATCTCGCTCCATGGTGTCGCGGAGGCTGGTGACGGCGAACGCGTTGCGGCTGTCATTCGTGCGATTTCAGGTGGTTCACGCCACTACGTCCGAGGGGGCGATCAGGGCGGCAGGGCGAGCCAGGTCTGGTCACGGCCAGAGACGGCTCAAGGCCGGCTGGCAGGACTTTCGTCGGTGGACAGGAGGGGCGACCCCTCGCGGCCGGGCCGTACGGCCGCCCGGCGGTCCCTCAGGTGAAGGCCGTCAAGGGCGGCCAAGGGGGGGACCTCCAGCACTGCTGATCGGTGCCTGCGGTCGCCCAGCGCCGAATCGTCCTCGCGCCCCTCCGAGCCCGATGCGCGAGGGAGTGACAGTGGCGCGCGTTCCCGGCTGTCCGGGTGGGGTCCCCGGACAGGGCGGGTCCCCTGAGCGGGGGGCGTTCGAACACGAGCCGCTCACGGGATATCTTGATGTCGAGCAATGTTACAGACGTGGAGCGGAGCACCCGGTGACTGACTCGACCATCATCTATACGCACACCGACGAGGCCCCGGCCTTGGCGACGTATTCGTTCCTGCCTGTGGTCGAGGCCTACGCCTCGACGGCCGGGGTCTCCGTGGAGCGGCGGGACATCTCCCTGGCCGGGCGCATCATCGCTCAGTTCCCCGAGCGGCTCGAGGCGAGCCAGCGCATCGAGGACGCCCTCGCCGAGCTGGGCGAGCTGGCCAAGACGCCCGGGGCCAACATCATCAAGCTGCCGAACATCTCGGCGTCCATTCCGCAGATGAAGGCGGCCATCGCCGAGCTCCAGGAGCAGGGTTACGCGCTGCCGGACTACCCGGACGACCCGAAGACCGACGAGGAGCGGGACATCCGCGCCCGGTACGACAAGGTCAAGGGCAGCGCCGTCAACCCGGTCCTGCGCGAGGGCAACTCCGACCGCCGCGCCCCGGCGTCGGTCAAGAACTACGCCAAGGCCAACCCGCACCGCATGGGCGCCTGGTCGGCCGATTCAAAGACGAACGTCGCCCACATGACCGGCGACGACTTCCGCTCCACCGAGAAGTCCGCGGTGATCGCCGAGGACGGTGCGCTGCGCATCGAGCTGACCGGTGACGACGGCTCCACCACCGTGCTGCGCGAGTCGGTGCCGGTGCTCGCGGGCGAGGTCGTGGACGCGTCCGTGATGCGCGTGGCGGTGCTGCGCGA
Organism: Streptomyces sp. BRA346; assembly: GCF_052851135.1. Taxonomy (NCBI): domain Bacteria; kingdom Bacillati; phylum Actinomycetota; class Actinomycetes; order Kitasatosporales; family Streptomycetaceae; genus Streptomyces; species Streptomyces sp. BRA346. Next base: position 19,478 of record NZ_JAIWIH010000041.1, read on the forward strand.
GTTCCTCAAGGAGCAGGTCGCGCGGGCCAAGGCCGAGGGCGTGCTGTTCTCGGTGCACCTGAAGGCCACGATGATGAAGGTCTCCGACCCGATCATCTTCGGCCATGTCGTACGGGCTTTCTTCCCGAAGACCTTCGCCGCGTACGGCCAGGCGCTGGCCGCGGCCGGGCTCACCCCGAACGACGGGCTCGGCGGCATCCTCAAGGGCCTGGAGTCGCTGCCCGAGGGCGCGAAGATCAAGGAGTCCTTCGAGGCGGAGCTGGCCGAGGGCCCGGAGCTGGCCATGGTCGACTCCGACCGCGGCATCACCAACCTGCACGTCCCGAGCGACGTCATCGTCGACGCCTCGATGCCCGCCATGATCCGTACCTCGGGCCACATGTGGGACACCAAGGGCGAGGAGGCCGACACCCTCGCGGTCATCCCGGACAGCAGCTACGCGGGCATCTACCAGGTCGTCATCGACGACTGCCGCGCCAACGGCGCCTTCGACCCGTCGACCATGGGCTCGGTGCCCAACGTCGGCCTGATGGCGCAGAAGGCCGAGGAGTACGGCAGCCACGACAAGACCTTCGAGATCCCCGTCACCGGCACCGTGCGGGTGACCGACGGCCAGGGCAACCTGGTCCTGGAGCAGACGGTCAGCGAGGGCGACATCTTCCGGATGTGCCAGACCAAGGACGCGCCGATCCGGGACTGGGTCAAGCTCGCCGTCACCCGCGCCCGCGCGACCGGCGACCCGGCGGTGTTCTGGCTGGACGAGGGCCGCGCCCACGACGCCAACCTCATCGCCAAGGTCAAGCAGTACCTCCCGGAGCACGACACCGAGGGCCTGCGCATCGAGATCATGTCCCCCGTGGACGCCATCGCGTTCTCCCTGGAGCGCATCCGCCGCGGCGAGAACACCATCTCGGTGACCGGCAACGTGCTGCGTGACTACCTGACCGACCTGTTCCCGATCCTGGAGCTGGGCACCAGCGCCAAGATGCTGTCGGTCGTGCCGCTGATGAACGGCGGCGGGCTGTTCGAGACGGGCGCCGGCGGCTCCGCGCCCAAGCACGTGCAGCAGCTGGTCAAGGAGAACTACCTGCGCTGGGACAGCCTGGGCGAGTTCCTCGCGCTCGCGGTCAGCTTCGAGCACCTCGCGCAGACCACCGGCAACGCGCGGGCCCAGGTGCTCGCCGACACCCTGGACCGGGCGACCGCCACGTTCCTCCACGAGAACAAGTCGCCCAGCCGCCGGGTCGGTGGCATCGACAACCGCGGCAGCCACTTCTACCTGGCCCTGTACTGGGCGCAGGAGCTGGCCAAGCAGACCGAGGACGCCCAGCTCGCGGAGTCGTTCAAGGCGCTCGCCGCGACGCTGACCGAGCAGGAGCAGACCATCGTGGACGAGCTGCTCGCCGTCCAGGGCTCGCCGGCCGACATCGGTGGCTACTACCAGCCCGACGGGGCCAAGGCGTCGGCCGTGATGCGTCCGTCGAAGACCCTCAACCAGGCGCTCGCCGCCCTGCGCTGACGGTCTCTCCGTACGGTTGCCGCCCCGGCCGGTGCTCGCGCCCGGCCGGGGCGGTTCCGTATCACCGACGACCTACGGCACCGCGGGCATCGCCTCCTGCGGGGCGCGGGTCGGGGTGTACGGCTTCGCCGTCCCCGCCTTCGGATTGAGGTCCTTGTGGACCGCGCGCGCCACCGCCTGGATCGCGGCGACACCGTCCTTCATGCGGGCGTTGTCCTGGGTGAGCACCGTGAGCGTGTAGTCCTGACCGTGCCCGGTGAACGCGCCGATGCTGTGCACCCGCCAGCCGTGCGTGGCGCGGGACAGCCAGCCGTTCTTCACCTCGATCGTGGTTCCGCGCGGCGCGCCCGCCGGGGTGCCCCAGCGCTGCGACGGGACGACCTCGCGCATCAGCCTGCGGACGTACGCGCGGGAGTCCTCGTCGAGCACGGCGTTGGGGCGGGTCACCCGCTCCAGCAGCTTCTCCTCGTCGTTCGCGGTGATCTGGGTGAGCCCCCAGTAGCCACCGCTGCCGGGCACGGTCCTGGTCATCCCGGCGGCCCGCAGGAACGCCTTCACCCTGGCCGCCTTGAGCTGCCGCCACAGCGCGCTGGTGGCGTCGTTGTCCGACTTCGTGATCATGGCGGTGGCGAGCCGGGTCTCGCGCCGGGTCAGCTCGCGGTCGTGCTTCTGGGCGTCCCACAACAGCGTGGCCAGCACCGTCACCTTCACCACGCTCGCGGAGTCGAACGGCCGGTCCGCGCGCAGCGTGCAGCGGGTGTGGGTGGCGGGGACGCGCAGGCTGACCGCGGTGGTGGCGGACCGGCCGTGCAGCGCCGCGCCGATGTCCCGGGACAGCGCGGCGGCCTGACCCGCCCGGTCCGAGGTGCAGACGGCCTGCGGCGTCACGGCCGTCCGCGGGGTCGCGGCCGCGGCGGTCTCCGCACCGGCGAGCGCCGGCGCGAGGAGTCCGGCGGTCAGCGCCACGGAGAGGGCGGCGCGGGGCCGCGGGCGTATTCGCTGTCGCGTCATGGTCGGTTGCCTCTGTCCTTACGTGTTCCCGCCCGTCACACGGGCATCCCTGGTCACTCACCCCTCATGACCCACAACCGACAGTGCGGGTTGCCTCGGAGCTCCAGGGTTTCGATCACCCCATCGCGGCTCCCGCGCGGCGGCAACCGGGGCGGGCCAAAGGGGCGGGCGACGGGGCGGCGGCCGTATCGTGATCATCCCGGGTCCATGGCCCGGCGGCGGGCGTGGCAGGCTGGTCCCATGGCCGTGCAGATCAATCCCAGCATCCTGTCCGCGGACTTCTCCCGCCTGGCGGACGAAGCCAAGGCCGTCGAGGGTGCCGACTGGCTCCATGTCGACGTCATGGACAACCACTTCGTGCCCAATCTGACCCTCGGAGTGCCGGTGGTGGAGGCGCTGGGCAAGGCGACGGACACGCCCATGGACTGCCACCTCATGATCGAGGACCCGGACCGCTGGGCCCCGGCCTACGTGGAGGCGGGGGCGGGCTCGGTCACCTTCCACGCGGAGGCCGCGGCCGCGCCCGTACGGCTGGCGCGCGAGATCCGCGCCAAGGGTGCGCGGGCGGCGATGGCGCTCAAGCCCGCGACCCCCATCGAGCCGTACGAGGACCTGCTGCCCGAGCTGGACATGCTGCTGGTGATGACCGTGGAGCCCGGCTTCGGCGGGCAGGCGTTCCTCGACATCATGCTGCCCAAGATCCGCCGCACCCGTGAGCTGATCTCCCGGCACGGCCTGGAGATGTGGCTCCAGGTGGACGGCGGGGTGTCCGCCTCGACCATCGAGCGGTGCGCGGAAGCGGGCGCCGATGTGTTCGTGGCGGGTTCCGCGGTCTACGGTGCCGAGGACCCCGACAAGGCCGTGCGCGAGCTGCGCGCCCTGGCCGAGAACGCGACGGGCACCACCGGACTGTGCGGCCACCAAGCTGCCGGTCGGTGAACGTCACGGTAAAGCGCGAACCAACTCCACCGTTTCTGACAGGATGAACGGTGAGGCCGGAACATTGACAAGTGAGGAGACCGCGGTGTCGACGGGCCGTTCAGCCACGCGGATGGGACCCGCCGAACTGGTGCAGGCGGCGGCCATGGCGCGCCGCTTCTACCTCGAGGGCAAGTCCAAGATCCAGATTGCCGAGGAGTTCGGGGTCAGCCGCTTCAAGGTCGCGCGGGTGCTGGAGACCGCGCTCGAACGCGACCTGGTGCGGATCGAGATCCGGGTTCCCGCCGAACTCGACGCGGAGCGCTCCGACGCGCTGCGCGCCCGCTACGGGCTGCGCCACGCCGTCGTCGTCGAGTCCCCGGCCGACCTCGAGGCCGACACCCCGGACCCGGAGAACCTGGGCGAGGTCGCCGCGGACCTGCTCGGCGAGCTGGTGAACGAGGGCGATGTGCTCGGGCTGGCCTGGGGCCGTTCGACCATCCACATGGCCGCGGCGCTGCACCGGCTGCCCCCGTGCACCGTCGTCCAGCTCACCGGCGTGTACGACGCGGGCACGGCCGAGCGCGGCTCGGTCGAGGCGGTCCGGCGCGCCGCCGCCGTCTCCGGCGGCGAGGCCCACCCGATCTACGCGCCGATGCTGCTGCCGGACACCGCGACGGCCGACGCGCTGCGCGGGCAGACCGGGATCGCCCGGGCCTTCGAGTACTTCGACAAGGTCACCGTGGCGTGCGTGTCCATCGGCTCCTGGGAGGCCGGGATCTCCACGGTGTACGACATGCTCACCGAGGAGGAGCGGGCCCACTACGAGAGCCTCGGCGCCGCCGCCGAGATGTCGGCCCACCTCTTCGACGCCGAGGGCCGCCGCATCGGCCGCGACCTGGGCGAGCGCTGCATCACGGTGGAGGCCGACCGGCTGCGCCGGATCCCCGAGGTGGTGGCGATCGCGGGCGGCCGCCGCAAGGCGGAGGCGATCGGCGCGGTGCTGCGGTCGGGGCTGGTCACCAGCCTGGTGACGGACACGACGGCGGCCGACCATCTGCTGCTGGAGGCCGACCCGGGCCCCCGCCCCGCCCTCGACCGGGCGGACCCCGACGGCGTGTAGGGCCCCGCTCCCGGACGCCCCCGGCACCCTCCCGGCGCCGGGGGCCCATTGCGCGACCAGGTATTGACATGAGTTCAGTTAGGTTTGATGCTGGTCGCATCTCACCCAGACGATCAGCTGCGGGGACACTTGGTGCGTACCTGAGTTCAATTGAATCTGGAGTCCTCGGTGGGGTCACGCGTCCGACCATCTCCCCGGGGACGGGCAAGCAGGTTGCCCTCGCTGCCGAAGGCGCGCACGCCCGACGGGGAACCAACCGTCGTCTCGGCGAGCTGCGTCTTCGAGGCGCCCATCTCCTATCCCGGCAGCGCCTCCGTGCGAGATCCATCTGTGCGAGATCTAGGAGACAGCCCCATGTCAACGACTCCTGAGCACCGCTTCGCGGGACAGGTCGCCCTCGTTACCGGGGGCGGGTCAGGAATCGGGGCCGCGGTGGCCCGCCGGCTCGCCGCTGAAGGATGTGCGGCCGTGCACGTGGGCGACCTCAACGCGGACGGTGTTCGCGCCGTCGCGTCCGCCGTCGAAGGGGTTGCTCACGTTGTCGATGTAACCGATCCGCAGGCCGTCGATGACGTCGTGTCGTCCGTCGTCGAATCCGAGGGCCGTATCGACGTCGTCATCCACACGGCCGGGGTCGACGACCCTGACGCCAAGACGCGAATCCTCGAGGCTCAGGAGTCGGGCGAGCCGGTGGACGTGCTGACTCGACTCGATGACGCCGCCTGGCGCCGGGTGATGGCCGTGAATCTCGACGGCACTTTCCACGTCCTGCGAGCCGCCGTGCGAGCCATGCGCATACACGGCAGGGGCGCCATCGTGACGGTGGGCTCGTCCGCGGCGTTCGACACGCTCACGGGATATCCCCACTACGCCGCTTCCAAAGCCGGCGTGCACGCGCTGTCCCAGGCCGTGGCGAAAGAGGCCATCGCTTTCGGTATCCGCGTCAACACCGTCGCTCCGGGGCCAGTGGATACGCCGATGGCGGCGCGTACCCCGGGCCCCGTCCGCCAGAGGATGGCCGAGTCGGGCGCATTGGGATACGCGACACCGGAGCAACTGGCCGACAACATCTGCTATCTGGCGTCGCCTGCCGCATCCAATGTGGTGGGTGCGGTGCTGCTGAGCAACGGAGGCCGGTTCACCGTCTGACCGGATGAATTGTCTTGACCGTGGGGTGGGTTCGACCTCGTCATCTACGGAACGCTCCTGCCCTCGCTCCTCGAGGACGATTCCTGGCACATGAATCGGCAAACGGGTGGAGCAATCGCCAGTTACGCACTGATCGGGCTCGCCTTGGGGCGCTGGTATCAGGTTGTATCGCCGACCGGTTCGGCCGTCGCAAGCCGATGATTCTCTATACGTTGCTGTTCGGCGTGCTCACCGGTCTCTGCGCGGTGCACGAGACGACCACGTCCATGCCGGTGCCGTGGCGCTGGAAGGTGAGGCGGTTGGACATACCGTGAACCCGGCGACGTAGTCGGTGCGGGGTCGTCGGGCGGGCGGCCAGGCCGCGGGCCAGGGCGGCGATGGGCAGTGCCCCGCGCCGTCGCGGTCTTGTTCCCATCCTCGGCTCCCTCATCTGAAACCGGCTCCCAGCCGAACCGATACGCCCGTGACCGGGTAGTTTGTGTAGGACGGTGGGGGATTGGCTGGGATTTCGTGAAGCTACCAAACTGAACTTGATTAAACAATGGATGGCGCAATGTCGGGCGAAGGTGAGACGTGCTAGTGATGATCGACCCTCTTGGAGGGGTGAATTCACTTCAGTTCGATCTTGAATGAGCTCCCCGTTGGAGGTTCACATGATCGCGGGGGTGTTTTGCTGGGGCTTCATGGGAGTGACCTGCGCCCCTGCGCGTGGAAACGTGGAAGTATGCATTTCCTTGAGCCTGGAACCGGTCGCTATGTGAAGTCGTCTCCGGCTCCCTACGACCTGACGTACGACGATGTGTTCATGGTGCCGAGCCGCTCCGCGGTCGGCTCCCGCCAGGGCGTCGACCTGGCCTCACCCGACGGCACCGGCACCACCATCCCGCTCGTCGTCGCCAACATGACCGCGATCGCGGGCCGCCGGATGGCCGAGACGGTCGCCCGGCGGGGCGGCCTCGTCGTCATTCCGCAGGACATCCCGATCGACGTCGTCGCCGACGTCGTCCGCTGGGTCAAGAGCCGCCACCTGGTCCTCGACACCCCGATCGTGCTCGCCCCCTCCGGCACCGTCGCCGACGCCCTGTCGCTGCTGCACAAGCGGGCGCACGGCGCGGGCGTCGTGGTGCAGGACGGCCGCCCGGTGGGCGTGGTGACCGAGTCCGACCTGACCGGGGTGGACCGGTTCACTCAGCTGTCCGAGGTGATGTCCCGGGAGCTGCTGCTGCTCGACGCCGACATCGACCCCCAGGACGCCTTCGGCCGTCTCGACGCGGCGCACCGCAAGTTCGCCCCGGCCGTCGACGCCGACGGCAAGCTGGCCGGAATCCTGACCCGCAAGGGCGCGCTGCGCGCCACGCTGTACCAGCCCGCCGTGGACGGCGACGGACGGCTGCGGATCGCCGCCGCCGTGGGCGTCAACGGCGATGTGGAGGGGCACGCGAAGGCGCTGCTCGACGCCGGGGTGGACACCCTGGTCGTGGACACCGCGCACGGCCACCAGGAGTCGATGGTGGGCGCGCTCAGGGCGGTCCGCGCGCTCGGCCCGCGGGTGCCCGTCGTGGCGGGCAACGTGGTCGCCGCGGAGGGCGTGCGCGATCTCATCGAGGCGGGCGCCGACATCGTCAAGGTCGGCGTCGGACCGGGCGCCATGTGCACCACCCGCATGATGACCGGCGTGGGCCGCCCGCAGTTCTCCGCGGTGCTGGAATGCGCCGCGGAGGCGCGGAAGTTGGGCAAGCACGTCTGGGCGGACGGCGGCATCCGGCATCCGCGCGACGTGGCGATGGCGCTGGCGGCCGGGGCGTCCAACGTCATGGTCGGCTCGTGGTTCGCCGGTACGTACGAGTCCCCGGGCGACCTCCAGCACGCCGCCGACGGGCGGCCGTACAAGGAGAGCTTCGGCATGGCGTCCGCGCGCGCCGTGCGCAACCGCACCAGCGAGGAGTCGCCCTACGAGCGCGCCCGCAAGGCGCTGTTCGAGGAGGGCATCTCGACGTCGCGGATGTTCCTGGACCCGACCCGGCCGGGCGTCGAGGACCTGATCGACTCGATCATCGCGGGGGTGCGCAGCTCCTGCACCTACGCGGGCGCGGGCTCGCTGGAGGAGTTCCACGAGCGTGCCGTGGTCGGCGTACAGAGCGCCGCGGGCTACGCCGAGGGCAAGCCGCTGCACGCCAGCTGGGAGTGACGAGACGCACGTGGCCCCCACTCGGCTCGGGTGAGTGGGGGCCACATGCGTGCGTCGGATCCGTCGAGGGTCAGCGGATGACGCCTCGCGGGTCACCGCCCCGCCGGGGCAGGGCGTGCCGGGGCGGGCTGGTGAGCGTGATCTGGCGCACCAGCTGGTGGAACGAGACCAGCGCGGCGACCGGGGGGAGTCCGGCGACGGCCATGCTGGGCGCGTTCTTGGGGGCGTGCGCGACGCACAGGAACACCGCGATCGTGGAGAAGAGCACGACCACCGCCCACGAGTGCGCCGCCCCGCGGCGGTGCAACGCGGCCCGCAGCACGGACAGCGAGGCGACCAGCCAGGGGCCGTAGACCAGCAGGGGCCACCACGCCGCCATGGACTCCGAGGTGCTGGGGGAGGCCAGATAGCGCAGCGGGCGGTACGAGATCATCCCGCCCAGCACGCTCAGCATGGCGACGATCACGGTGGTCATGGCCGCGAAGAGCAGGCTGATCAGCTGGAGCCACGGCATCGTCGGCACCCGGAAGCGGACCCGGCGGCGCTTGCCGCGCCCGCGCACATGGGTGGGGGAGGGCGACCGGATGGGGATCGGCCCGGTGGAATGCGCCGGGTTCTCGACGGGGACATCGGTGGGGACGGACGTGGGGACGGACGGGGGAACGGGAGGGGAGACGGTGGGGATGGCTCCGGTGCTCTGGAGCAGCCGCGCCAGGTCCCCTTCCAGGTCCCAGCGGCCCTCGAGGGAATCCGGGTCCGGCAGGGGGAAAGGATTCATCGCGTAGTCGACGCCCACATCGAACCGCTCGGAGGGGATCGGCGGCGGGTAGTGGCCGGTGGGAGGGGGCCCGTAGCCGCCCGGCCTCGGCTCGGTGTACGTCATGCCTGGACGCCCGCCTCGACGCCCGGCTCCGCCGTGCCGGAGCCCTTCGTACCGGAGCGCTGGAGGAAGTCGTCCTCGATCCTGCCCAGGGTCCTGAGGAAGTCCTCCCAGACCCTCGAGCAGTATTCGAGGGGGTAATCGTGCGGGAACCGCTCCTCCTCCGTCCCGTGGTCCCGGGCCCGGAACACGGGTTCGGCCGTGAGCGGAGCGTGGTCAGGGGGTTGCAGCCTGTCAGTCGTCACGTCCCCACCAACGACCGCCAAATTGGTGCCGTATCGCGGCATTCGGGTGAACCGGGGGGTGACGCGCGCACGGGTGTCGCAATGATTCCCTGGCGACCGCCCCCGCGCGCAATGTTCGGACAGGTATGCGCAAGGATGGTGCATTACGGCCACGGCCGGACGACTCATAGGGTCTTGCGCTGACGCTGAGTGGCGCCAGATCGACCGCTCGGCGATTCCCATCTGCGGATTTGTCACCGGGCATCCCTATGCCCGCGTTCGGTCCGCCACCCCCGTACGCCAAGCCGATGGCAGCGATTAAGGAGCCACCCACGTGTTGGAGCACGGCACAGCCCCTCCCACCGCCGAGCGACCGGAAGGCAAGCCTCCGGCCGGCGGGCTGAGCGCCCGCCTGATGCGGCGCAAGCCGGTGGAGCGGCTGGTCGCCGAGGGTGGACAGGGGGAGGGCGGAAGCCTGCGGCGCTCGATGGGCGTCTGGCAGCTGACCATGATCAGCATCGGCGCGACGCTGGGCACCGGCATCTTCGTCGTCCTCGGCGAGGCGGTGCCGGACGCGGGTCCCGCGGTCATCGTGTCCTTCGTCATAGCCGGGCTCACCGCGCTGTTCTCCGCGCTCTCGTACGCGGAGCTGGCGGGCACCATCCCGGTCTCCGGGTCCTCGTACTCGTACGCCTACGCGACCATGGGCGAGCTGGTCGCCTGGGTGTGCGGCTGGTGTCTGATCCTGGAGTACGGCGTCTCCGTCGCGGCCGTCGCCGTCGGCTGGGGCCAGTACCTCAACGAGCTGCTGGACGGCACGCTCGGCATCACCATCCCCGACGCGCTGGCCGCCCCGCCCGGCGACGGCGGCATCTTCAACCTGCCCGCGCTGCTCGTGGTGCTGCTGTCCATGGCCTTCCTGCTGGGCGGCGCCAAGGAGAGCGCCCGGGCCAACGCGATCATGGTCGGGGTGAAGATCGCCGCGCTGATCCTGTTCTGCGCGGTCGCCTTCACCGGCATCCGGGCCGGCAACTACACGCCGTTCATGCCGCTGGGCATGGCGGGCGTCAGCGCCGCCGGGGCCACCCTCTTCTTCTCGTACATCGGTTTCGACGCCGCCTCCACGGCCGGTGAGGAGGCGAAGAACCCGCAGCGCGACCTGCCCCGCGCGATCATGCTCTCGCTCGTCATCGTCACCGCGCTGTACTGCCTGGTCGCGGCGGTCGCGGTGGGCGCCCTGCCGTGGAAGAAGTTCTCGGGCACCGAGGCCGCGCTCGCCGGGATCATGGAGAACGTCACCGGCCAGAGCTTCTGGGCCACAGGTCTGGCGGCCGGTGCGGTCATCGCGATCGCGTCCGTGGTGCTGACCGTGCTCTACGGCCAGACCCGCATCCTCTTCGCGATGTCCCGCGACGGGCTGGTGCCCCCGGTCTTCTCGAAGGTCCACGCCGAGACCGGGGTGCCGCGCGCCAACACCGTCATCGTCTCGCTCTTCTGCGGCGTCCTCGCCGCCGCGATCCCGCTCGGCCAGCTCGCCGACGCCACCAGCATCGGCACGCTCTTCGCGTTCGCGCTGGTCAACATCGCCGTGATCGTGCTGCGCCGGACCCGGCCCGATATGACGCGGACCTTCCGGGTGCCGCTGTCGCCGCTCTTCCCGCTCATCGGTTTCGGGCTGTGCCTGTGGATGATGAACAGTCTGGAACTCGTGACCTGGGTGGTCTTCGGCGTCTGGATGGCCGTCGGGCTTGTGCTGTACTTCGCATACGGCATGCGCCGATCCCGACTGGCCACAGCAGAGAAGTGACTCCCCCGCAGTGCGACTGAACGACCTCGACGAACGCATCGTCCACGCCCTCGCCGAAGACGCCCGCCGCTCCTACGCCGACATCGGCGAGCTGGTCGGCCTGTCCGCCCCCGCCGTCAAACGGCGGGTGGACCGGCTGCGGGCCGACGGCGCCATCACCGGCTTCACCGTACGGGTGGACCCGGCGGCGCTGGGCTGGGAGACCGAGGGGTTCGTCGAGCTGTACTGCCGCCACAACACCTCGCCCGACGACATCCGCCGGGGCCTGTCGCGCTACCCGGAGGTGGCATCCGCGTCGACCGTCACCGGCGACGCGGACGCCGTCGTCCAGGTATTCGCCGCCGACATGCGCCACTTCGAGCGGGTGCTGGAGCGGATAGCGGGCGAGCCGTTCGTGGAGCGCACCAAATCGGTGCTGGTGCTGTCGCCGCTGCTGCGGCGCTACACCTCGGGTGCCCCCACGTAGGCGCCCCCGCGCAGTGCCCCGGGGCCGGAGTGGCTGTTGCCGCTCCGGCCCCGGCGCGCAACGAATCGCCGTACCGGGCCGAAAAGCCGTAACGGATCCACGGCGAGCGCGCAACGATCGCGGCTTGTCGGTCGTTCTCGGCGCAACGTACCGTTTTCTGCGTACGTCACGTCTCCCCAGAGGTCTCCATGCCGCCGCTGCGCACCGCCCTGCTCCAGAGCTCCGGTCACCCCGGCGACCCCGCCCGTAACCTCAAGGCCCTCGACGCCGCCGCCGAGCGCGCCGCCGCGGACGGGGCCGGGCTGCTGGTCACGTCCGAGATGTTCCTCACGGGCTACGCCATCGGCGACGGCGTGCACCGACTGGCCGAGCCCGCCGACGGGCCGAGCGGCCGCGCCGTCGCCGAGATCGCCGCCGAGCACGGCATCGCCGTCCTCTACGGCTACCCGGAGCGCGCCGGACAGGCCGTCCACAACTCCGCCCGCCTGGTCGGCCCGGACGGCACCCCGCTCGCCAACTACCGCAAGACCCACCTCTTCGGGTGCTTCGAGAACGACTGGTTCACCCCGGGCGACACCCCCGTCGTCCAGGCCGAGCTCGGCGGGCTGACGATCGGCATCATGATCTGCTACGACGTGGAGTTCCCGGAGAACGTCCGAGCCCACGCGCTGGCCGGGACCGATCTGCTGCTCGTGCCGACCGCGCAGATGCACCCCTTCCAGTTCGTCGCGGAATCCCTCGTCCCGGTGCGGGCCTTCGAGAGCCAGATGTACATCGCGTACGTCAACCGCAGCGGCCCCGAGGGCGAGTTCGACTTCATCGGGCTGAGCTGTCTGGCCGGGCCCGACGGCACCATGCGCGCCCGGGCCGGGCGCTCCGAGGAACTCGTCCTCGGCGACGCCGATCCCCGGCTGCTGGCCACCTCGCGCCGGATCAACACGTATCTGCGCGACCGCCGCCCCGGGCTGTACGGGTCCCTCGGCTGAGCCCCCGCCACTCCCGCCTTCCCTCCCTCACCCTCGCTCGATCCGCAAGGAGTCCGTACCCGATGACGTCCACGGTGCCCACCGCCGTCCATGACGAGCACGAGTCCGAGCACACCGACACCCTTCCGCCCGTCACGATGTTCGGCCCGGACTTCCCGTACGCCTACGACGACTTCCTCGCCCACCCCGCGGGCCTCGGCCAGATACCGGCGACCGAGCACGGCAGCGAGGTCGCGGTCATCGGCGGCGGGCTGTCCGGCATCGTGACCGCGTACGAGCTGATGAAGATGGGCCTGCGGCCCGTCGTCTACGAGGCCGACCGGATCGGCGGACGGCTGCGCACCGTCGGCTTCGAGGGCTGCGACGGGGAGCTGACCGCCGAGATGGGCGCGATGCGGTTCCCGCCGTCCTCCACCGCGCTCCAGCACTACATCGACCTGGTCGGCCTCACCACCGAGCCGTTCCCCAACCCGCTGGCCCCGGACACCCCCTCCACCGTCGTCGACCTCAAGGGCGAGTCCCACTACGCCCGCACCATCGACGACCTGCCGCAGGTGTACCGGGAGGTCGCGGACGCCTGGAACGCCTGCCTGGAGGAGGGCGCCGACTTCTCCGACATGAACCGCGCCATCCGCGAACGCGACGTCCCGCGCATCCGCGAGATCTGGGCGAAGCTCGTGGAGAAGCTCGACAACCAGACGTTCTACGGCTTCCTCTGCGACTCCTCCGCCTTCACGTCCTTCCGCCACCGGGAGATCTTCGGCCAGGTCGGCTTCGGCACCGGCGGCTGGGACACCGACTTCCCCAACTCCATCCTGGAGATCCTCCGCGTCGTCTACACCGAGGCCGACGACCACCACCGCGGCATCGTCGGCGGCAGCCAGCAGCTGCCGCTGCGGCTGTGGGAGCGCGAGCCCGAGAAGATCGTCCACTGGGCGCAGGGCACCTCGCTGTCCTCCCTCCACGACGGCGCGCCGCGCCCGGCCGTGACCCGGCTGCACCGCGCCGCGGGCGACCGGATCGTGGTGACGGACGCGAACGGGGACATCCGCTCGTACGGGGCGGTCGTCTTCACCGCGCAGTCCTGGATGCTGCTCTCCAAGATCGACTGCGATGACTCGCTCTTCCCGATCGACCACTGGACGGCGATCGAACGCACCCACTACATGGAGTCCAGCAAGCTCTTCGTGCCCGTCGACCGGCCGTTCTGGCTGGACAAGACCGTCGACGACAGGGGGGAGCCGACGGGCCGGGACACCATGAGCATGACGCTCACCGACCGGATGACCCGCGGTACGTACCTGCTGGACAACGGCCCGGACCGGCCCGCCGTCATCTGCCTCTCGTACACCTGGTGCGACGACAGCCTCAAGTGGCTGCCGCTGTCCGCGAACGAGCGGATGGAGGTCATGCTGAAGTCGCTGTCGGAGATCTATCCGAAGGTCGACATCCGCAAGCACATCATCGGCAGCCCGGTCACGGTGTCGTGGGAGAACGAGCCGTACTTCATGGGCGCGTTCAAGGCCAACCTGCCCGGCCACTACCGCTACCAGCGGCGGCTGTTCACCCACTTCATGCAGGACCGGCTGCCGGTCGACCAGCGCGGCATCTTCCTCGCGGGGGATGACATCTCCTGGACCGCGGGTTGGGCCGAGGGCGCCGTACAGACCGCGCTCAACGCGGTGTGGGGCGTGATGCACCGCTTCGGCGGCGCCACCGATCCCGGCAACCCGGGGCCGGGCGACGTGTACGACGAGATCGCGCCCGTCGAGCTCCCCGAGGACTGACTATCCGGTGACCGGCAGGGGAGTGAGCAGACAGCGCCCGACGAGCCCCACGCTCTTGTCGATCCGCTCCGCGAACTCCTCCACCACCTCCGGCAGCGCGCGCAGTCCCCACAGGGCGCGGAACGCCGACCATGCGGCGTCCCGCGCCTTGTCCAGGCTCCACGAGCCGACCAGATGGGTCAGCGGATCGGCCGCCTCCAGCAGATCCGGACCGGGCATCAGCTCCTCCCGGATCCGCTCCTCCAGCCCGGCCAGCAGCGCCCCGACCCGGTCGAAGTCGCCCTCCAGCGCGGCGGGTTCCGCGCCCCGGGACCGGCAGGTGTCCACCAGCGCGAGGGCCAGGTCGTGCCCGATGTGGGCGTTGATCCCGGCCATCGCGAACTGCACCGGGCGGACGGCGGGATGGCCGCGCAGCTCGAACAGCGGCCGCCAGCAGGCCGGTGGCCGCCGCCCGGCCGCCCACGCGTCGACCGCCGCCAGATAGCGGGCGGCGAACCGCACGTCCAACTCCTCGGTGGCGGCCGGGTCCTGGAAGTAGCCGGTGCCGAGGCGGCGGCCGACCTCCTCGGTGACCGACAGATACACCCGGTTGAAGACCGCCACCCCGTCCTCGGGCGGCAGTGCCGCGCCGAGCGCGCTCATGCGCGCCACGACGCTCTGCACGGTGCGCGGCGCGTCCAGCCGCTGGGCGGGCATCGTCATGGGGGACAGCGTGGCAGCGCCCGCCCCCGGTCGGCGGTTGGTGTGCCGTCACATCCCCCGGACGGCGGAACGGTTCGTCAGAACCGTTACAGCGCGCCCGCGTCGTAGGCCGTCCACATCGTCGGGTACAGCGGACGCCAGCCCAGCTCCTCGCGCAGCCGCCGGTTGGAGGTGCACCCCCACCAGGTGTCGCCGTCCGTCCGCTCGGTCAGGCCCTCGGGGAGCGGCGCCCCGAGGATCTGGTGCAGCTCGACCATGGTCGCCGGGGCGTCGTCCACGATGTTGTACTTACGCCCCGACACCGAGCCGCCCGCCGTACCGCCGGGGGCGCGCAGCAGCCGCAGCAGCGCCTGCGTCACATCCGCGTGGTGGACCATGGCCAGCCGCTGGTTCCCGGCCCAGGTCCCGCCCAGCTGGAGCGACTCGGCCAGATGCGGGTCGCCGTCCCCGTACACGAAGGAGAGGCTGCCGATCCGCAGGTCGAGACCGTGGTCCCGGTGCAGCGCCAGCAGCTCCCGCTCGGCCTCCGCCTTGGAGGCGGGGTACGCGCCCCACAGCACGCCGCCGGGCACGCTCTCGTCGTCCTCCACCAGCGGCCGCCCGCGCGAGGCGCCGTACGTGAGATTGGTGCTGACCTGGACGAACCGGCTCGTGCCCGCCTCCACCGCGGCCCTGCCCAGCGCCACCGCGGCGTCCCGGTTGACCGCCCACGCCTCCTCGTCCGGCACCCCGCGGAACGCCGCCGCGATGTTGACCACGGCGTGCGTCCCGTCCATCGCCTTCCGCAGGTCCTTCTCCTCGCGCAGGTCACCCACCGCGACCTGCGCGCCGAGCGCCGCGAACGGCGCGCCCCGCTCCTCGTCGCGGACCAGCACCCGTACCTGGGTACCGGACCGGGCCTCTTGCAGCAGCCGCTTCGTGAACCGCTGCCCCACGCGGCCTGTCACACCCGTCACCAGAATCAACGGCATTCGATCATCCATCCTTCGCTCTTGACCGATTGGCCGTAAGCCTGTGCCGAGCGGCGCGAC
Organism: Streptomyces sp. BRA346; assembly: GCF_052851135.1. NCBI lineage: Bacteria > Bacillati > Actinomycetota > Actinomycetes > Kitasatosporales > Streptomycetaceae > Streptomyces > Streptomyces sp. BRA346. Next base: position 35,269 of record NZ_JAIWIH010000041.1, read on the forward strand.
GACGGGAGAGACCTCCCTATCCAGGGATCGGCAGACCCTGGATACGGAACGGCCGCGGCGCGACGATGGAGCCGTGCACCGTATGGAACTCGCGGACTTCCTGCGCCGCTGCCGCGCCCGCCTCGGCCCCGCCGACGTGGGGCTGACCCCCGGCCCGCGGCGGCGCACGCCCGGGCTGCGCCGGGAGGAGGTCGCCCAGCTCACCGGCATGTCCCCGGACTACTACACCCGGCTGGAACAGGCCCGCGGCCCGCGCCCCTCCCGCCACATGCTGACCGCGCTCGCGCGTGCGCTCCGGCTCACCGACGACGAACGCGACCACCTCTTCCACCTGGTCGGGGAGGAACCGCCGCGCGACCGCACCACGTCGGGGCACGTACGCCCCGGGCTGCTGCGGGTCCTGGACCGGCTGTACGACACCCCCGCGCAGGTGATCACCGACTGGGGCGATGTGCTGGCGCAGAACGCGATGGCCGCCGCCCTGGTCGGCGACATCTGCGCGCGCCCGCCGGGCGACCGCAACATCGTCCGCAGCTTCTTCCTCCGGCCGCCGCAGGACTCCGACTCCGGGCTCTTCCCGACCGAGGACATGAAGGAGCATGCCCGCAGCCACGTCGCCAGCCTCCGCGCCGTGGTCGCCGCCCGCCCCGACGACCCGGGCCCGGCGGCCCTGGTCGCCGAACTGCGCGCGGTCAGCCCGGAGTTCGCGGCGCTGTGGGAGACGCACGAGGTCGCGGTGCGCCGCTCGACCGTCAAGCGGTTCGTGCACCCGGTGGTGGGGGAGCTGGAGCTGGACTGCGAGGTCCTGCTGAGCGCGGAACACGCGCAGCGCCTGATCGTCCACACGGCGGCCCCGGGCACGGAGTCGGCCGAGCGCCTGGAACTGCTGCGGGTGGTGGGTCTCCAGGACCTGACCCCCAGCGGCTGACCCGGGGGGCCGGATTCCCCACCCCGCCCCTTCCCGAAACCGGGGACACCCCGGCCCCCGGCGGCATGCTCCGACCCCCGCCCGGCCCGAAGCGCCCACCCAGCGCCCTGCCTGCGCCCCGGCCGTGCCGCTGGGCCTGGGTCGGGGCCGCGGCCGGGCTTGTCGGGCGCGAACCTCGTGGGCCTTGCCGGGCCCGAGACACCACCGGGCCCGCTGCGTGCTCGCAGTGCCGGGCGCCGCCCGAGGGCGTGCCGCACCGTCGTGTCGGGTCAGCCCGCGGCGTCAGGGGCACGCTCGGACGTGCCCGGGAACGCACTGGGAGGAGCAACGCGCGAACAGGGCACGCGGCCGCCCGTCGCGGGCTTCCCGCTCCGGGGCCCGGGGTGCCCCCGGTTCGGGAAGGGGCGGGGCTGGGGACAGGGCCCTACGGTGCGCGGGTGTCGTCGTCGTACGAGCTCGTCCCCGCGTCCAGCAGCGGTTCCCGCGACGGCTTCAGGTGCTCCGGCGCCAGCGCCCGCAGCCTGTGATAGCCGACGATCACCACGATCGTCCCGAGCGCGATCCCGCTCAGCTCGAAGTTGTCGCTGATCTTCAGATTCACGCCCCCGACCCCGATGACCACGCCCGCCGCCACCGGCACCAGGTTGAGCGGGTTCCGCAGGTCCACGTCGTTGTGCACCCAGATCTGCGCACCGAGCAGCCCGATCATGCCGTAGAGGATCACCGTGATCCCGCCCAGCACCCCACCCGGCACCGCGGCCACGGCGCACGCCGAGGCCCATGACTGCTCCACTTCGCTTTCCGTCGACAGGGGGATCGGAGCAATGTCAGTTGGCCGAAAACGCGCCGCCCGGCCCTCGCCCGCCCGCACCAACCGCACAGTTGATCGACAACTGGGCAACAGTCCAACCTCCGCCCTGGAGTTGGCGCCGCGCGGGGTGTGAGGGTGACGCGCATGGCATCTCGATCCACCTCCCACGCCCTCGCCGTCGGCGCTCTCTGCCTGGCCCTCGCGCCGCTCACCGGATGCGGCCCGGACGGCGGCGGCGAACCGTCCTCCTCCAAGGAGCACACGGGGCAGCCCAGCGCTCCTGCCGAGAGCCGGGCGCCGGGCCGGGGAAAAGGGTCGAAGGACCCGGACGACCTCAACGGGGACGGTCACCGTGACCTCGTGGTGCCCGCCGCGGCCCCGGGCGATCCGGCGCAGGTCGGCCGTGACGAGCGGGTCGCGGTGATCTACGGCTCGGCGAAGGGACTCGACCCCGCGACGCACACCGTCCACGGGCGCCGCGACCTGGGTCTGCCCGCCCCGCCGACGAACCCCCCGCCGGGCCCCGGAGAGGCCGAGTCCGTCGCCGAGAAGGACGTGACCACCGCCGATCTGGACGGCGACGGGTTTTCGGACGTCGTCGCGACCATGGCGGTGGGGAAGGAAGTGGAGGACCGGAACATCATCTCTTCGCGGTCCGTCCCGTACGTCGCCTGGGGCGGACCCGAGGGGCCGCGCAAGGGTGCCGGGGCGACCCCGGTGCGGCTGCCGGAGAGCGCGTCGAAGCTGGGCGTGACCTCGGTGGTGCGCGGCGACTTCGACGGCGACGGCCACCACGACCTCGCGGGGCTCGCCCAGAACCAGTCCTCCGCGGTGGTGCTGTACGGCCCGTTCACCCGCTCCGGCGAGCCCAAGCACACCGACACCTCCCTGCCGTGGACGGACGGGGACCTGGTCGCGGACGACATCGACCCGTCCGGCAAGGCCCGCCCGACCTCCCTGCTGGTCCATGCCATCAGCGACGGCGAGCAGTCCGGCAACACCCTCCACCCTGCCCGCCGCGGCACCGGCCTGTCCGCCGAGGGCAAGGAACTGCGCGCCGGGAACGCCCACGCCTTCGGCGACTTCGACGGCGACGGGCAGAGCGACGTGGCCATCGGGGACGACGGCTCCCGCAACGACGAACCCGGCAACGAGACCGAGCCGTCGGACGTCGGGGGATCGCTGGCCGTGTACCCCGGCAGCGGCGGCGCCCCCGTCACGCACCGGCTGCCGGAGGCGCCCAAGGGGGCGAGCGACTACGGGCCCGGCGGGTTCGCGGCCGCCGACCCGGACGGCGACGGCCGCGACGGCGTCCTGGTCGCCACGTACGAGGGGGCCACCCTCATCGACGGCGACAAGCGCACCCAGGTCACGCGGCAGGGGCCCGCGAAGGCGAACGGCAAGAAGACGCCCGCGAAGTGGCGGCACGCCCGGCCCGTGGGCGCCGCCGACTTCGACGGCGACGACAAGGACGAACTGATCCTGAACTGGGGATCCGGCACCCTGTTCGGCACCTACGGCGAGCAGCCCACCCACTGGTGGATCACCGACGGCACCGGCTCCCGGGACAAGGCCTCCTTCACGACCACGACATTCGTGAGGCGCTAGGAGGCCGTCGTGTCGGGGGCCCGGTCCGCCCGGCCGGGCTCGGCGGCGGTGTCCGGGGTCGCCCCGCCGGCCCGGCGCAGCACCCCGGCCCCGGCCACCAGCCCCAGCGCCAGCGCCGTGACCAGGCCGAACGAGGCGGTCAGCGAGGTCACGTCGGCGATGGAGCCGATGGCCGCCGGGGCGATCAGACCCGAGGTGTACGTGATGGTCGCGACGCCCGCGATCGCCTGGCTCGGGGCCGGGCCGCTGCGCCCGGCGGCGGCGAAGGCGAGGGGGACGACGACGGCGATGCCCAGGCCGATGAGGCCGAATCCGGCGATCGCCCGCACCGGACCCGTGGCGGTGACCACGAGCACGCCGCCGAGCGTGGCCAGTACGCCGCCCGCCCGTACGGTCCGTACCGGACCGATCCGGCCCACGACCGCGTCACCGGCGAACCGGGCGGCGGCCATCATGCAGGAGAAGGCCGTGGTGCAGGCGGCGGCGACGCCGGGGGAGGAGTCCAGCACCTCGCGCAGATAGACCGCCGACCAGTCCAGGCTGGCGCCCTCGGCGAAGACCGCGCAGAACCCCACCGCGCCGATGACCAGCGCGGACCGGGGCGGCAGGGCGAAGCGCGGCGGCGGGTGCTCCTCGGGGGCGCTGCGCAGGTCGAGGACCCACCGGCAGGCGGCGGTGCCCAGCAGCGTGAGCACGGCGGCGGCGATCCCGAGGTGCACCCGGGCGTCGGTGTCCGCGTGGGCGGCGACCGTGCCCGCCGCCGAGCCGAGCAGCGCTCCCGCGCTCCACATGCCGTGCAGCCCGGACATGATCGACCGGCCGAGCCGTTCCTCGATCTCCACGCCGAGCGCGTTCATGGCGACGTCGGCCATCCCGGCGGTCGCCCCGTACACGAAGAGCGCCCCGCACAGCCACACCGGGCCGGGTGCGAGCGGGGGAAGGACCAGGGCCAGACACCACAGGGCGATCAGCCCGCGCAGCGCGGCCCGGGCGCCGAAGCGGTGGCTGACCGCCCCGGCGAGCGGCATCGCGCAGGAGGCGCCGATGGCGGGGAAGGCGAGGGCGACCCCGAGCTGTCCGGCGCTGATGCCCAACTGCTCCTGCACCCAGGGGATACGGGTGGCGAAGTTGCCAGTGACCGCGCCGTGGACGGCGAACACCGTGGCGACGGCCATGCGGGCGCGCCGTACGTCACTCATGGGCGGCTTCGTACTGCTGCTCGTCGCTGCTCATGTGCGTACTCTGCGCATGCTCCGCGGGTCGGCTCAAGGCTATTTCGGCGCGATCTCTTGTCGTGGTCATGATCTATCCCTAATCTGACGTCCAATCTCGATTCTGAATCCCGTTCAGATATCTGATTGGAGTGCCCGATGGTTGCGACTCCAGCGGAGCGCGGGAGACCCACCCGCGCGATCGTCGCCCTCGCCGCCCTGCTCCTCCTCCTGGCCTCCCTGGCGACGCCGTCCGCCCACGGCGCCGAGCGCGGCCGATGGCCCGGCCGGGTGCCGGACACGGTGGTCCTCGACGGCCCCCGACTGGCCCTGACCAAGGTGAAACTCCAGCTCGGAGACCGAGCGCTGAAGCGGACCCTGCGCGATCTGACCACCCAGGCCGACCAGTGGATGACCCAGGGGCCGTGGACCGTCACCGACAAGGACCAGGTGCCGCCCAGCGGTGACAAGCACGACTACTTCAGCCAGGCCCCCTACTGGTGGCCGAGCAGGCCCAAGACCGACGACAATCCGTATGGCTGCCCGTACGTTCAGAAGGATGGCCAACGCAACCCCGATGTGGACAAGATGACGGACCGTCCCGAGGTCGGGAAGGTCTTCGAGTCCGCCTACGAGCTCTCCCTCGCCTGGTACTACACCGGCAAGCGCGGCTACGCCGAACACGCCGCCGACATCCTGCGCACCTGGTTCGTCACCCCGGCGACCCGGATGAACCCCAGCCTGAACCATGCCCAGTTCATCCCGTGCAAGTATGACGGCCGCTCCATCGGCATCATCGACTTCTCCCAGGGCTTCACCAGCCTCCTGGATGCCGCCGCCATCCTCGACACCGGCGCCCCGGGCTGGACCGAGGGCGACCACGCGGGCTTCCGCAGCTGGAACAAGCAGTTCCTCGACTGGCTGGTGAACAGCGACTTCGGCAAGGAGGAGAGCGCCGCCGACAACAACCACGGCACCTTCGCCGACATGCAGGTCGCCGCCATCGCCACCGCCGTGGGCGACCGTGACCTCGCCCGCACGGTGCTGCGCGAGGCGCGGACCAAGCGCATCGACACCCAGATCGCGGCCGACGGCAGCCAGCCCCAGGAACTCGCCCGCACCCGCAGCTTCCACTACTCCACGTTCAACCTCGTCGCGTACACCCGGATGGCGGCCATCGGGCGGCACGTCGGCGTCGACCTGTGGCACTACACCGGCCCCACCGGCTCGAACCTCTTCAAGGCCGTCGGCTTCCTGCTGCCCGCCGCCACCGGCGCGAAGCCCTGGCCGTACCCCGACCTGGAGTTCAAGGCGTACGCCGCGAGCGACATCGTGCACGCGGCGGCCGACGCGGGCGACCGCCGGGCCCGCGCGGCCCTGCCCAGGCTCCAGGCCCCGCCGGGCGGCGACCTGTGGGCGCTGCGCCCCGCGGTCGAACAGCTCGACAGCATCGCGCAGGGATGAGGCCCGGCGCCGCGCGGAGATGAGCCCCCGGGGCCGGGTGGGTGAGGCAGCCCACACCGGCCCCGTCTCCCACCTGCGCTGATTGCCGTGGCACACTGAACCCGTACCAGTGACGTCAGCGCACTCCGGGGTCGGTGAAAATCCGAACCGGCGGTTACAGTCCGCGACCCGTCCGCCGCCAGCGGCCGGTTGACCAGGTGAAATTCCTGGACCGACGGTGAAAGTCCGGATGGGAGGCAGTGCGCGGCGGTAGCGACATCACCGGTGCGCCGTCTTCGTGGCGGCCGCGTTTTCCGCGCGGGCCGCACGCTCCCGGCGCCCCGGCGGCGGCGTTCCCGTTCCATGTCGTTCCGACAGCCCCGGAGTCCGTGCCCGAAGAGGCAGGAGGACCCGGTGGCCCCCGCAGCCGAAGCAGCGGCAACCGCAGCGGCCGAAGACCGCGCCATGCGCCGCGCCGTCGCGCTCGCCGCCCGCGGTCTCGGCCACACCAGCCCCAACCCCGTCGTCGGCTGCGTCATCCTCGACGCCGCGGGACAGCCGGCCGGCGAGGGCTGGCACCAGCGGGCCGGCGGTCCGCACGCCGAGGTGCACGCCCTGCGCGCGGCGGGGGAGCGGGCCCGCGGCGGCACCGCGCTGGTCACCCTCGAACCCTGCAACCACACCGGCCGCACCGGCCCCTGCGCCCACGCGCTCCTCGACGCCGGGATCGCCCGCGTCCGCTACGCGGTCGCCGACCCCACCGCCCAGGCGCGCGGCGGCGCCGCGACCCTCGCCGCGGCAGGGATCGACGTCGCGGCCGGGCCGCTGGCCGACGAGGCGGAGGCGGTCAACGAGGCCTGGCTGACCGCGATGCGCCGCGGCCGCCCCTTCGTGCTGTGGAAGTACGCCGCCACCCTCGACGGCCGCAGCGCGGCCGCCGACGGCACCAGCCGCTGGATCACCTCCGCCGCCGCCCGCGCCGATGTGCACCGGCTGCGCGCCGAGGCGGACGCCGTGGTCGTCGGCTCCGGCACCCTGCGCGCCGACGATCCCCACCTCGCCGTACGCGACCGGGAGGGCGTCACCCAGCCGCTGCGGGTCGCCGTCGACACCAACGCGACCGCGCTCAAGCCCGACGCCCGCATCCTGGACGACGCCGCGCCCACCCTCGTCGCCGTGACCGAGGACGCCGACACCGGGCACCTCCCGGCCGGGACGGACACCGTGCGGCTGCCCCGCGCCGACGGCGGGCGCGGGCTCGACGTCGCCGCGCTCCTCGCCGCCCTCCACGACCGCGGCGTCCGCTCCGTCCTGCTGGAGGGCGGGCCCACCCTCGCCGGGGCGTTCCTCGCCGCGGGCGCCGTCGACAAGGTCGTCGGCTATCTCGCCCCCGTCCTGCTCGGTGCGGGCCCCGCCGCCCTCACCGACGCCGGAATCACCACGATCGCGCAGGCGTTGCGCCTGGATGCGGCCGACGTCACCCGGCTCGGCCCCGATCTGCGCATCACCGCCGTCCCTGTCGCACCCACCACCACCCTCGCCGAGGAGAACTGACGTGTTCACCGGAATTGTCGAAGAACTGGGTGAGATCGTCGCCGTCGAGAACCTGGGCGACGCGTCCCGCTTCCAGGTGCGCGGACCCGTCGTCACCGAAGGTGCGCGGCACGGCGACTCCATCGCCGTCAACGGCGTCTGTCTCACCGTCGTCGACACCGGGGACGGCGGGTTCAGCGCCGATGTGATGGCCGAGACCCTGGACCGCTCCAGCCTCGGCGCGCTCGCCGTCGGCTCGCGCGTCAACCTGGAGCGCCCCATGGCGCTGGGCGGGCGGCTCGGCGGCCATCTGGTCCAGGGCCATGTGGACGGCACCGGCACACTCATCGAGCGCAAGCTGTCCGAGCACTGGGAGATCGTCAAGATCTCGCTGCCGACCGAACTCGGCCGCTATGTGGTCGAGAAGGGCTCCATCACGGTCGACGGCATCAGCCTGACCGTCGTGGACGCGGGCCCCGACTACTTCACCGTCAGCCTCATCCCGACGACGCTCGCCCTCACCACCCTCGGCGTCAAACAGCCGGGCGACCCGGTCAACCTCGAAGTGGACGTCCTCGCCAAGTACGTGGAGCGCCTGCTCGCCCACGGGGGCGCGGACCAGGACAAGAAGGCGATCGAATGAGCGCCCTCGACTGGCTGGGCGCCGAAGCCGGGCAGATATTCGGCCAGCACATCCTGTGGTCGGACGCGCTCGGCAACACCATCGGCCTGGCCGCCCTCGCCCTCGGCCGCCGCCGCTCCCTGTGGACCTGGCCCGTCCAGCTCGCCTCCGGCGTCATCCTGGTCGCCGCCTACGCCACCGCCCACCTCAGCGGCGGCGTCGGCAAGCAGCTCCTGGTCATCGGCGTCGCCGCCTGGGGCTGGCGGCAGTGGCGGCACGGCCGCCGCGACGAGGGCGGCGCGGTCGCCGTCCGCTTCGCCACCGGCCGCGAGCGCGCGGCGCTCCTCACCGGACTCGCGGTCGGCACGCTCGCCGTCGGCGCGCTGTTCACCGCGGTCCCCCAACTGTCCTGGAACCCCTGGCCCGACGCCTACATCTTCGTCGGCACCCTCGCCGCGATGGTCGCCCAGGCCCGCGGTCTGATCGAGTTCTGGTTCGCGTGGATGCTGGTCGACGTGGTCGGCGTCCCGCTCGCCTTCAGCAGCGGACTGGCCTTCTCCGGCCTCGTCTACGTCATCTACTTCGCGCTCGTCCTGCGGGGGGCGCGCGACTGGTGGCTGCGCTCCCGTACCGGGAACACCCGGACGTCACCGGGCACCCGGACGTCCTCGAGCGCGACCACCCCCGCAATGGAAGGAGTGTCAGTGTCATGAGCGAGGCCTACGTGACGACGCAGCCGCGACCGGTGGCCGAGGACGAGGCCGCCGACGCGTGGCCGCCCGACGAACTGGCGCTGGACTCCGTCGAGCGGGCGATCGCCGACATCGCGGCGGGCCGCCCCGTCGTGGTCGTGGACGACGAGGACCGGGAGAACGAGGGCGACCTCGTCGCCGCCGCCGAGACGATCACCCCGGAGATCGTCGCATTCATGATGAACGAGTGCCGCGGGCTCATCTGCGCCCCCATGGAGGCCGACGACCTCGACCGGCTGCGGCTGCCGCAGATGGTCCAGGACAACACCGAGTCCATGGGGACCGCCTTCACCGTCTCCGTCGACGCCACCGCCGAACACGGCGTCAGCACCGGCATCTCCGCCGCCGACCGCGCCACCACACTGCGCCTGCTGGCCGACCCGGACACCACCCCCGGCGACCTCGTGCGCCCCGGCCACATCTTCCCGCTGCGCGCCCGCCCCGGCGGCGTGCTCGCCCGCGACGGCCACACCGAGGCCGGGGTCGACCTCGCCCGGCTGGCCGGACTGCGCCCGGCGGCGGTGATCTGCGAGATCGCGGGGGAGGACGGCGTGATGCTGCGCCTGCCCGACCTGGTCTCCTTCGCCCACAAGCACGACCTCGCGATCATCTCGATCGCCGACATGATCGCGTACCGCAGGGCCGCCGAGCCCGCCGTGCGGCGCGAGGCCACCACCCGGCTGCCCACCGCCTTCGGCGACTTCCAGGCGTACGGCTACCGCGCGATCGCCGACGGCGTCGAGCACATCGCGCTCGTCCAGGGCGACATCGGCGACGGCGAGGACGTGCTGGTCCGGGTCCACTCCGAGTGCCTGACCGGCGACATCTTCCACTCGCTGCGCTGCGACTGCGGCCCCCAGCTGCACGCCTCCCTGGAGCGGGTGACCGCCGAGGGCCGCGGCGTGGTGCTGTACCTGCGCGGCCACGAGGGACGCGGCATCGGGCTGCTGTCCAAGCTGCGCGCCTACCAGCTCCAGGAGCTGGGCCGGGACACCCTGGACGCCAACCTGGAGCTGGGCCTGCCCGCCGACGCGCGCGACTACGCGGCGGGCGCCGAGATCCTGGCCGACCTGGGCGTGCGCTCCCTGCGGCTGATGACCAACAACCCCGAGAAGACCACCGCCCTGGTCCGCCACGGGCTGCGGGTCACCGGCCGGGAGCCGATGCCCGTGCAGGCCGGGGAGCACAATCTGCGCTATCTGCGGACCAAGCGGGACCGGATGGGGCACGACCTGCCCTGGCTGGAGGGCGACCGCCGGGCGGCCGCCCCGGAGCCCGTGTCCGCCTGCGGCAACCAGTAGAACCACCCGTACGAACGAAAGATCTGAGGAGTGACGTGAGCGGTAAGGGCGCCCCCGAACTGTCCGTGGAGAACTGCGGGGACCTGCGTGTGGCCGTGATCGCCGCACAGTGGCACGAGAAGGTCATGGACGGCCTGGTCGACGGCGCCACCCGGGCCCTCGGCGAGCTGGGCATCGCCGAGCCGACGGTGCTGCGGGTGCCCGGCAGCTTCGAGCTGCCGGTCGTCGCCAAGGCCCTCGCGGACCGCGGCTACGACGCGGTCGTGGCGCTCGGCGTCGTGATCCGGGGCGGCACGCCCCACTTCGACTATGTGTGCCAGGGCGTCACCCAGGGCCTCACCCAGGTCAGCGTGGACACCGGTGTCCCCGTCGGCTTCGGCGTGCTGACCTGCGACACCGAGGAGCAGGCCCTGGACCGCGCCGGAATCGCCGGTTCCAGCGAGGACAAGGGGCACGAGGCGGTCACCGCCGCCGTCGCCACCGCCGTCACCCTGCGGTCCGTCGCGTAGACCTGCGCGAAGTCGAGCCGTCCGGCCCAAGTAGGATGGCGCACACCATGTCCAAGAAGACGTTCGAGGAGCTCTTCGCCGAGCTCCAGCAGAAGGCCGCCACGGCCGACCCCGCCACGTCCCGTACCGCCGAGCTGCTCCAGTCCGGCGTGCACGCGATCGGCAAGAAGGTCGTCGAGGAGGCCGCCGAGGTGTGGATGGCCGCCGAGTACGAGAGCGACGCGGCGGCCGCCGAGGAGATCTCGCAGCTCCTCTACCACCTCCAGGTGATGATGGTCGCCAAGGGACTCACCCTCGACGACGTCTACGCCCACCTCTGAACCACCCCCGCTCACCACCCATCCCTCGTACGAAGGAATCGCCCCTCATGCTGCGCATCGCCGTCCCCAACAAGGGTTCACTGTCCGAGCCTGCGTCGGCGATGCTCCATGAGGCGGGCTACAAGCAGCGCAAGGACCGCAGGGAACTCGTCCTGGTCGACGCCGACAACGACGTCGAGTTCTTCTTCCTGCGCCCCCGCGACATCGCCGTGTACGTCGGCTCCGGCCGCCTCGACATCGGCATCACCGGCCGCGATCTGCTGCTCGACTCCGGCTCCCAGGCCGAGGAGATCCTCCAGCTCGGCTTCGCCGGATCCACCTTCCGCTACGCCACCCGGCCCGGCACGGCCACCGACGTGAGCGAATTCGGCGGGATGACCGTCGCCACCTCCTTCTCCGGCCTGGTCACCAAGCACCTCGCCGACCACGGGGTGGACGCCGCCGTCGTCCACCTCGACGGCGCCGTGGAGACCGCCATCCAGCTCGGCGTCGCCGAGATCATCGCGGATGTCGTGGAGACCGGCACCACCCTGCGCAACGCCGGTCTGGACATCATCGGTGAGCCGATCCTGGAGTCGGAGGCGGTCGTGATCCGCCGCACCGGCGCGCCCACCGACGACCCCAAGGTGCGCCAGTTCCTCCGCCGGATGCAGGGCGTCCTGGTGGCCCGGCGCTACGTGATGATGGACTACGACATCCGGGTCGAGCAGGTCGAGCGGGCCGTGGCGCTCACCCCCGGCCTCGAATCGCCCACCGTCTCCCCGCTGCACCACGAGGGCTGGGTCGCGGTCCGCTCGATGGTCCCCTCCAAGGACGCCCAGCGGATCATGGACGAGCTGTACGAGCTGGGGGCGCGGGCGATCCTCACCACCGGCATCCACGCCTGCCGCCTCTGAGCCCCCTCCCGACCCTCCCTCTCACGAGAGACCCCACACACGTGTCCGCCGCCGCCCAGCCGCCTGCCCTTCCGGTCACTTTCCGGCCGACCGTCACCCGGATCGTCCTGCTGACCGTCGGCGCGGTACTCGTCGTCGTCCTCACCGCGATCGGCCTGCTCCTGGAGAACCTCTCCCCGGGCGAGCAGGCCAGCTTCATCCTGACCGGGCTGCTGTTCTTCGCGGGGCTCGCGCTGTTCAGCCGCCCCAAGGTGGTGGCCGACGAGGCCGGGGTGACCGTGGTCAACCTCATCACCACCCGCCGTCTGGAGTGGGCCGAGGTGCTGCGGGTCAATCTGCGGCCCGGCGACGCCTGGGTCCATCTGGACCTCGCCGACGGCACCAGCCTGCCCGCGATGGGCATCCAGGTGGGCGTCGCGAAGGCACGGGCCATCGACGACGCCCGCGCCCTCCGAGTCCTCGCCGAACACCGCGGCACGGGCGGTGGCACGGCCTGACCCCGTGAGGGGCCTGCCCGTAACCGCCCATCCTTGTTTACTCTGTTGCCGGGGCCGAACGATGCCCCGCCCCGCCTCCACCTGCCCGCGCCCCCCGCGCGCAGCCGGCGGGCCCACCCTGCGACCCAAGGAGTGACTCCCTCCAGAGATGGACGGATCGTCCTGTAGTACCTGCGCCGCCGCCGACCCCGAGGCGGCGGCATGAGCGTCACCCTGTCTCTCCTGCTGCTCTCCGCGGCACTCGTCCTCATCCTCGCCAACGGCTTCTTCGTGGCCGCCGAATTCGGCCTGGTCACGGTCGAGCGGCCGGACGCGGAGCGGGCCGCCGAAGAAGGCGACCGGCGGGCCCGTACCGTCGTCGAGGCGCTGCGCGAGCTGTCCTTCCAGCTCTCCGGCACCCAGCTCGGCATCACCATCACCTCGCTGGTGGTCGGCATGCTCGCCGAGCCCGCGCTCGGCCATCTGCTGACCGCGCCGCTGTCCGCGGTGGGGCTGCCGCACGGCGCCGTCTCCGGCGTCGCCGTCGTCATCGGCATGCTCGTGGCCTCCGCCGTCCAGATGGTGATCGGCGAACTCGTGCCCAAGAACTGGGCGGTCTCCCGGCCGCTCCAGGTCGCGCGCTTCGTCGCGGGCCCGCAGTCCGCGTTCGCCCACTTCTTCCGGCCGGTCATCGCCCTGCTCAACACGGTCGCCAACCGGCTGGTGCGGATGCTGGGCGTCGAGCCCACCGAGGAGCTGGCGTCCGCCCGTACCCCCGGTGAGCTGGTCTCGCTGGCCCGCCACTCGGCGCGGGCCGGGGCGATCGAGCAGGACACCGCGGACCTGTTCGTCCGCACCCTCTCGCTCGGCGACCTCACCGCTCAGCACGTGATGACCCCGCGGGTACGGGTCAGCGCGCTCCAGTCCACGGCGACCGCCGTGGACGTGCTCAACCTCACCCGGGCCACCGGACTCTCCCGGTTCCCGGTCTACCGCGACCGCCTGGACGAGGTCATCGGCATGGTCCACCTCAAGGACGCCCTCGCGGTGCCCGCGGACGACCGGCTGCGCACCCCCGTCGGGTCCATCGCCCAGCCCCCGGTGCTCGTCCCCGAGACGCTGCCCGTCCAGCCGCTGCTGGAGCGGCTGCGCAGCGAGCAGCCGATAGCCGTGGTCGTCGACGAATACGGCGGCACGGCCGGTGTCGTCACCCTGGAGGACATCGTCGAGGAACTGGTCGGCGAGGTCCGCGACGAACACGACGACGAGGCCGCCGACACGCCCGACCTGGCCCAGACCGCCGCAGAGGACGGCCGGCCCGCATGGGACGCCGACGGGGCCTGCCGCGTCGACACCCTCCGCCGGATCGGCCTCGAAGTGCCCGACGGGCCGTACGAGACGGTGGCCGGGCTGGTCGCCGATCTGCTCGGCCGGATCCCCGCCCCCGGGGACACCGCCGAGCTGCCCGGCTGGAAGCTGGCCGTCCGGCAGGTCGGCCACCACCGGGCGGAGCGGGTACGGATCGTCCGGACCGGAGCGGGTACGAGTGCGGGGACCGGTTCCGCGACCGGTTCCGCGACCGGCGCCGTTGCCGTAGCAGCTGCTGTAGCCGAGAAGGAAACTGAGCGATGAGCCTCGTCCAACTCTTCTTCGCCGCTCTTCTGGTCCTCGCCAACGGATTCTTCGTCGGCGCCGAGTTCGCCCTGGTCTCCGTGCGCCGCAGCCAGATCGAGCCGCGCGCGGCCGAGGGCTCGGCACGGGCCCGTACGGTGCTCACCGGGCTGGAGAGCCTGCCGCAGATGATGGCCGCCGCGCAGTTCGGCATCACCGTCTGCTCGCTGACCCTCGGCGCGGTCGCCGAGCCGACCGTCGCCAAGCTGCTGGAGCCGCTCTTCCACCTCGTGCACCTGCCCGCGGGGCTCGTCCATCCGCTCGGCTACGCCATCGCGCTCGCCGTCGTCGTCTGCCTGCACCTGGTGATCGGCGAGATGGTGCCGAAGAACCTGGCCATGGCGGCGCCCGAGAAGACCGCGCTGTGGCTCGCCCCCGGCCTCGTCGGCTTCGCCCGGCTGTGCCGTCCGGTCACCGCGATGCTGGGCGCGTGCTCCCGGCTGGTGCTGCGGCTCTTCCGGGTCGAGCCCAAGGACGAGGTCGAGGCCGTTTTCACCAGCGAGCAGCTGACCCACCTCGTCGAGGACTCCCGGCAGGCCGGGCTCCTCGACGACGGGGAGCACGAGCGGCTCGCCGATGCCCTGGAGCTGGGCAGCCGCCCGGTCACCGACGTCCTCCTCGACCCGGCGGGCCTGGTCACCGTCGACCCCTCGGTCACGCCCCGGCAGATCGAGGAGCTGACGGTCCGTACCGGCTACTCGCGCTTCCCGGTGCGCGGCGCCGGAGGCGCCTTCATGGGCTACGTGCACGTGAAGGACGTCCTGGACCTGGAGGCCCCCGAACGGGCGGTCCCCCAGCGGGTCTGGCATCCGATCGAGACCCTGCGCGCCGAACTGCCGCTGGACGACGCGCTCAGCGCGATGCGGCGGGCGGCCTCGCACCTGGCGGCCGTGGCCGACGCGTCCGGCAAGGTGCTCGGGCTGGTCGCGCTGGAGGACGTGCTGGAGATGCTGGTCGGCGAGGTCCGCGATCCGGCCCACCGGGACAGCGGCCGCGGCCGCCTCGCGGCCGAGCCGCGCGGCGCCACCCCGGTCCAGGCCCCGGCCGCGGCGTCGGCCGCTGCCCCGGCCTCGGCCTCGGCTTCGGAGGAGCCCGCGATGGTCTCCCGCTAGGACACGCCCTACGGCAGCGGGGGGTCCTCCGGGTCGCGGTACATGGGACCGCGACCCGACAGGACCTCCCCGTACGCCTGCATCAGATCCGGCAGCCGCAGCGTCGCCAGGTCGTCCCGGGTCGGCGTGCCCGTCCACCCCGACAGCCGCAGATCCCGGTACGCGCAGCTCTTCTCGTACAGGGTGCGCAGGAAGCGCCCGTTCCCCAGCTCGTCTATCCAGCCCTGCTCGACCACGTGACCGCTGATGCTGCGCAGCTCCTCCAGCGACTCCTCGTCCCACACGTCGCCGTTCTCCGCGGCCAGCACCTCGCCGATGCGGGTGAGTTCGAGCGGACGGTAGCTGGGGAAGTCGACGCGCGTGGTGAAGCGGGAGCCGAGGCCGGGGTTGGCGGCCAGGAGGCGGTCCATGCCCTCGGGGTAGCCCGCGAGTATGACCACCAGCCGGTCGCGGTTGTCCTCGGCGCGCTTGAGAAGCACCTGGAGCGCCTCGTCCCCGTACGCGTCGCCCTTGCTGTACCCCGAGTTGGACAGGCTGTACGCCTCGTCGACGAAGAGGACGCCGCCGAGCGCCGAGTCGATCAGCTCATTGGCCTTGACCGCGGTCTGCCCGAGGTATTCGCCGACCAGATCGGCGCGCCCGGCCTCGACCAGATGGTCGCCGCCGAGCAGCCCGAGCGCGTAGAAGACCCGGCCGAGGATGCGGGCGACGGTCGTCTTGCCGGTGCCGGAGGGGCCGGAGAAGACGAAGTGCCGCTTCGGCGGCTGGACCGGCAGGCCCTGCCCGGCGCGCAGCCGGGCCATGTGGAGCTGCGCGGACAGCGCCCGCACCTGCCGCTTGACCGGCTCCAGGCCGACCATCCGCTCCAGCTCCTGGAGCGCGCTCTCCAGCAGGGCGGGGTCGGACGGCCCGGGCTGGGCGGGCAGGCCGCCCCGGTCGCGGGTGTTGTCGGCGCCGGTCACGGGCGTGGTCATCAGCGGCGGGCCGTCGGCACCGTCGCCGCCGGTGCGCAGATCGCGGCCGTCGGCCGGATCGACGGCGGCCGAGAGGGTGTCGGCCGGGTCGGTCACGATGCCGTCGGTGGCGTCCTGGCTGCTCACCCCCGACAGCGTCACGGCCGCGAGGTCGGCCGTCTCGTCCAGGCCGTCGGACTCCGCTATCGCGGCCAGCCGCGCCGAGGTGTCCATGAAGGTGGGGTCGATGCGGTGCACCGCGCGGTACAGAGGGAGGGCCGCGGCGCTGCGTCCGGTGCCCTCATGGGCGCGGGCGAGCCAGTAGCGCAGCTCCTTGCGCTGGGGCTGTTCGCTGCGGCACCGCATCAGTGCTGCGGAGAGGAGCGGTTCCGCCTGCCCGTACATCTCCAGCCGGACCCGGGCCATGCCGCCGAAGAGCCCGGCCTCGATGCCGAGGAAGGGGTCGTCCAGCAGCGGTTCGGTGTGCCGGACCAGCTGCTCCCAGTCCTTGACCAGGTACGCGCGGCAGGCGTGCAGGAAGCGGGCCTGCGGATCGGCCTCCACGGGCGGGCACCCGGCCAGCGCCCGGTCCAGCTCGGGGATGTGGCGGCCGTCCAGCCAGTGCGAGGCGTGCGCCAGCAGCAGGTCCCGGCTGGTCTCCAGCACGGGCTGGACCCACCAGCCCAGCCAGTACCAGGAGTTGAGGGTGCGTCGGTGCCGGGTGCGCTGTTCGCCGAAGCGATCGCGGTGCCGGTACATCCGTAACAGCGCGGTCGCCGTGTCGGCGCGCAGCGCGTGCAGGCCGAGCCATGCGTCGGCCATGCCCGGATCGTGCCGCACCGCGGCCCGGAACTCCTCCTCGGCCTGTGCGTAGGCGCCCATCGTGTAGGCGTCCACGGCACGCAGCCAGGCGAGATCGGCCGGGGTGTGCGAACCCTGCGTGCCGAAATCCATCACGTCCCCCACAACCCCTGCCCCCGTGGATGCCGCCGGGGCGGCTGCCCTTTTCGCATCGTACCTGCGCAGGCCGCACCGGCCGAGGGTGCCGCACTGTTGTTCGTCGCAATCGCACAAGGCTTGGCGGGCGTGCGCGGGGGCGTGTAAGGGGCGTACGCGGCCAGCGGCGTACGTGACCGAGAGTGACGGTACGGTGTCGTACGGCAGCCTCAATACAGTGCCGAACCGGGTGCGGACAGGACGAAGCCCCCGATCACGGGGGAACAACCGGGGGCTTCGCGTACTGGGGCGACTCGTACGAGTCGCACATTGAGAACGTAAGACCTGTATGGGCCCCAGGTCAAGCCGAGTTGGGGCGTGCCCGGCAGGTCGGGCGCGGGCCGCGGCCGGACCGGTTCCACCCCCTCACGCGGAGTGACGCCCAGGGGTGATTCGGGTGGTCGCGGCGGGCCCCGTGAGCATCGCGTACCCCTTTTTTCGCTGCGCTATCAGGGTTTCCGCATGGGGGCGCGAGGGGTCGACGGCGAAATGTGCGCGCTCGGCGGGCTGCCAGCCGTCCCAGAATGTGGACAGTCCGGGGCCGTCGCGCAGCCTCCCGCGCCGCCAGGCGTCCCGGTCGGACAGCTCCATCCACACCAGATGGGCCAGGTGCGGGCGTACCGCACGGCGCCCGGCGCCGACGCCTTCGAGGAGCACGACCGGGGCCGGGTCCAGTCGCCGCCGGGTGTCCGCGAAGCGCCGCTCGACCCAGTCATACGGGGCGTATCGGACGGCGTCGCCACGGCTCAGCGGGGTCAGGATGTGCTCCTGCAACCGCCCGGCCCACCCGAACGGCTCCTCGTGCGTGGCGAGATCGTCCGTATGGACGACGGGCGCGCCGCCCAGCGCCTCCGCCAGCCGCCCGGCGAAGGTCGTCTTCCCGGACCCCGCGTGTCCGTCGACCGCGACGAGCCGGACCGGCCCGCACGACGGCGGCAGGGCGCGCAGCCGCCGCGCGAACGCGCGAAGCGTCTCGGCGGGGCGGTCAGCGGTCTCCATGGGGGGCCACTCTACGACTACCGTGGAGTATTCACTCCATTGGTCCACGCCAATATTGGTGCGGCGGCGGAGCGGGGAAGCACTGGCCTGACACCACTCGCAGCGGCCATAGTTGTGCGACTGTCGCGCATGCGCATTGGCCGCCGCTGGACGACGACTGGGGGAGCCCCGTATGACCAGTTCCGGATTCACGCCCCGCCGCTCCGTGATCGCCGCCGCGCTCGGCGCCGCGGGCGCCGCCGCCGTACCGATGACCTCCACCGCCGCCGCCTCCGGCCCCGCCCCGAGACCAGCGGGCCCGGCGGCGAAGAAGGCGGGCGCGACCGCCGAGTACCACGGCTGGACCAGCTACGCGGACTGGCTGGCCGGAGCCGCCAAGGGCGTCCGCGCCGAGTCCGGCGCCCGCCCCGGCATCGTGATGTCCCGCCCGGTCGGCACCGTCGACTACACCGACCCGCACACCGGCACCAAGGCCGCCTGGGAGTACGCCACCTGGACCTCCCCGGTGCGCAAGCTCTCCGTCCCCGCGACCGAGGCCATCGTCTCCTGGAACGCCCGCACCCCGTCGGGCACCTGGATCCAGGCCGAGCTGAAGGGCACCTACTCCGACGGCACCGCGACCCCCTGGTACGTGATGGGCCGCTGGGCCTCCGGGGACGGCGCGAACTCCATCCGGCGCACCTCGGTCGACGACCAGAGCGACGACAAGAGCTCGGTGTGGACCGACACCCTCGCCGTCGACAAGCCGGCGAGCGGGCTCCGCCTGACGGCGTACCAGCTGCGGCTGACCCTCTACCGCAAGCCCGGCACCACCCGCACCCCCACCGTGTGGCGGATCGGCGCGATGGGCTCGGACGTCCCCGACCGCTTCGAGGTGCCCGCCTCGAAGCCCAGCCTGCCCAAGGGGCGCGAACTCGCCGTACCGCGCTACTCGCAGGAGATCCACAAGGGCCAGTACCCGGAGTACGACAACGGCGGCGAGGCCTGGTGCAGCCCCACCTCCTCCCAGATGATCATCGAGTTCTGGGGCCGCAAGCCCACCGCCGATGACCTGGCCTGGGTCAACCCCGACTACGCCGACCCCCAGGTCTGCCACGCGGCCCGCGCCACCTTCGACTACCAGTACGACGGCTGCGGAAACTGGCCGTTCAACGCCGCCTACGCCGCCACGTACCGCGACATGCAGGGCGTGGTCACCCGGCTCGGCTCGCTGACCGACGTGGAGAAGCTGGTCGCCGCGGGCATCCCGGTGATCACCTCGCAGTCCTTCCTCAAGACGGAGCTGGACGGCGCGGGGTACGGCACCGCGGGCCACCTCATGACCGTCATCGGCTTCACCGCCACCGGAGACGTGATCGCGAACGACCCCGCCTCACCGGACAACCCGTCCGTCCGCCGGATCTACAAGCGCAGGCAATGGGAGAACATCTGGCTGCGCACCAAGCGGTACAACGCCGACGGCAAGGTGGTCTCCGGCACCGGCGGCGTCTGCTACCTCTACTTCCCGGCCAAGCCGACCGCGGCCCAGCGCACGGTGCTGAAGGAGCACGGCATCCGCTGAGCGCCCTCCTCATTCCGTGACCGAAGCCTTCGGGCGACGTTCGTCGCACCCTGGGGCCCGGGACCGTTCCGCGCGCCGGTACATCCTGGCGACGGCCGCGCACTGGAGCGCCATCGACAGTGCCATGGCCAGGCAGACGCCCGGCAGGCCGGATCCCGACATGCCGTACGCCAGCGCGAGTTGCAGCACGACCCCGCAGGAGGTGATCCGGGCCAGGGCCGGGCTGCGGCCGCTGGCCTCGAACACCCCGCCCGGCGCGATGAAGCAGGCGAGCAGCACCAGATAGGGGCCTATCGAGCGCAGATAGAGCGTCCCGGCTGCGGCCACCTCCCCTTCGGCGCCGAAGGCTCGCATGATCCAGGGTCCGGCGGCGAGCAGGGTCAGGGCGGCCGCGAGGCCCAGGGCACCGGCCAGGAGCAGCGCCTGGCGTCCGATGTCCCGCCGCTGGTCATGCCCGGCGCCGAGCAGATGAGCGGTGTGGATGGCGGCCGCCTGGCGCACCGAGTAGAAGGCCATGGTCGCGACGTACATGGCCTTGGTCGCGATCCCGTACGCCGCGACGTCGTTCACGCCGATGTGGGCGACGACGGCGACGAGCGCGAGCGCCCCGGTCATCCGGATGACGAAGTCGGCCGACATCGGCAGCCCGGTCGCAGCCGTCCTGCGTGCGTCGGTGACGAGCCCTCTGATGGTGAGTGGGGTCTCTGCGGCGGCCCGTCGCAGGAGGCCGTTGCGGCGCAGAGCGAGGAAGCCGCAGACCAGCGCCGCCGCCCGCCCCAGCACGGTGGAGATCGCCGCCCCGCGCACCCCGAGTCCCAGGCCGAGGATGAGCACGGGATCCAGGGCGAGGATCAACCCGTTCGCCAGCAGGGAGAGTTTCATCGGGGTGCGGGTGTCGCCCGTGCCCTTGAGGATGCCGTCGACGACGTTGGCCGCGAAGAACACCGCGATCCCGGGGAGCGCGATCGAGAAGTACCCGGTGGCCAGGTGCTGCGCGGGGCCTTCGTCGCCGCCGAGCACGAGGCGGGCCAGCGGTGCGCGCAACAGGTATCCGCCGATGGCGACGACGGGTGTGACGAGGGCCCACAGGGCCCAGCCGCCGCGTACGGCGACCCGTATCGCGGCCGCGTCCTCCGCACCCCTGGCCCGTGCGACCAGCACGGTCGTGCCGGACCCGGCCACGAGGATGACGCCGAGCAGCAGGTTTTCGACGTTCGTAGCGACCGCCACCGCGGCGACGGCGTCCCCGCCGAGGCGGGCCACCCAGAGCATGTTGATGATCCCCGCCGTGACCCCGGCGAGCAGCTCGAAGTAGACCGGATACGCGAGTGACATCAGCTTGCGACGGTGTTCCGCTGCGCCCATGACACGACTCCTCGTTTCGCTGTACCTCTAAACGAGGTATAGCGAAAAGAGATAGCATGGCGGTGCGAAGCGGACAAGTGCGCGGACACGCGCGGGGAAGGGGCCGGTGCATGCTGGAGCTGTCGATTCTGGGGTTCCTCTATGAAGAGCCCCTGCACGGCTACGAACTGAAGGCGCGTATCCACGCCCTGAACGGCCATATCCGCCCGGTGAGCGACGGCGCGCTCTACCCGGCCATCACCCGGCTGGTGAAGGCGGACCTGATCGATCAGCGCACCGAGCCCGGCAGCGGTGCCGCACACCGCCGGGTGCTGTCCCTCACGGAGGCGGGCCGCGCCGAACTGCTGGCTCGTCTGGGGAACCCCAAAGACGGGGACATCACCGATGGGCAGCGCTTCTTCACGCTGCTCGCGTTCCTGCGCCACCTCCCGGATCGTGCTGCCCAGGCCGCCGTCCTCCGGCGTCGTCAGGCGTTCCTCGCCACTCCCTCGAGTTTCTTCTACCGCGACGGTGAGCCGGTACGAGCCGAGGAGGCGCCGGACCTGTTCCGGCAGGGCATGCTGCGCATCGCGCGTGCCACCGGAGCGGAAGAGAGGAAGTGGCTGGACGAGGCGATCGGCAGCTTGGAGAGCTGAGAGAGCAGCGGATGCGGTGGGTGGGTGCGAGGAGTCGGCTCAGAGGGCATTGGGGTGTGCGGTCGAGTAGCCCGGTCTCGATTCATGAGTCCATGAATTCAGGATTACGTGTACTCTCATCGGCATGCCGACTCTCGCCACCGACATCGAGGTGCTGGCACGGTTCGGCCGCGCCCTCGCCGACCCCATCCGCTGCCGGATCCTGCTCGCCCTGCGCGAGGCTCCGGCTCATCCCTCCGATCTCGCCGACGCCCTGGAGGTCTCCCGGACCCGGCTGTCGAACCACCTGACGTGCCTGCGCGACTGCGGCCTGGTCGTCGCGGTGCCGGTCGGTCGGCGTATCCGCTACGAGCTCGCCGACGCACGCCTCGGGCACGCGCTGGACGACCTGCGCACCGCCGTGGTCGCCGTCGAGACGGGCAAGACCTGCCCGGACGCGGAAACCAAGGGCTGCTGCTGAGATGGCCGCGGAGACATCCATCGGCATCGGACCCTCCCCGGCCCGCCGCGACGCGCTCGCGAAGCGCATACGGCTGATGGTCGCGGCCACCATCAGCTACAACGTCATCGAGGCGATCGTCGCGATCACCGCCGGGACGCTCGCCTCCTCCGCCGCGCTGATCGGCTTCGGTCTGGACTCCGTCATCGAGGTGTCCTCCGCCGCCGCGGTCGCCTGGCAGTTCTCCGCCCGCGAGCACGCCGTGCGCCAGGCGAGGGAGGAGACCGCGCTGCGGCTCATCGCGGTCTCCTTCTTCGCGCTCGCCGCGTACGTCGGCGTCGACGCCGCCCGGGCGCTGACCGGCGCCGGGGCGGCCGAACGCTCCGCTCCCGGCATCGTCATCGCCGCGCTGTCCCTGACCGTGATGCCCTTCCTCTCCGCCGCCCAGCGCAAGGCCGGTCGCGAGATCGGCTCCGCCAGTGCCGTCGCCGACTCGAAGCAGACGCTGTTGTGCACCTACCTCTCCGCCGTCCTCCTGGTCGGCTTGGTCCTCAACGCCAGCCTCGGCTGGTCCTGGGCCGACCCCGTCGCCGCCCTCGTCATCGCTGCCATCGCGGTCAAGGAGGGCCGTAACGCCTGGCAGGGCAAGGGCTGTTGCGCGACACCGGCCGCGACTGCGCCGTCGTGCGATTGCTGCACATGACCGGCAGCCTTTCGCGGGGAGCGCGGCTATCCTCGGACCGTGGGGAGCCGGTGGAAAGGCCATGCCACGCGCCATCCGCTCCTGGGCGCCGTCGAGTTGACGCTCGCCTGGCATGTCGTTCTGGTGCTGTTCGCCAAGGTCCTGCCGCCGCTGGCTCCGTCCTGGTTTCCCGACCTCGGCGCCGCCGTGGTCAACGCGGCCTGCTTCGTGGCCGTCTGGTGCGTGCTGTGGCGGTGGGGGTGGCTGAGGGCGTCGGGCGTCGCCACGCTGGGCCGGGTGCGGCGCTGGTGGCTGGGCGTGCCCATGCTGCTCGTCGCGTGTTCGTACGCCGTCGTGGGCCTCGACGGCAGCACGACCGTGATCGTCAGCTCGCTGGTGTCGTTGCTGTGGGTGGGCATCAACGAGGAGGCCCACAGCCGGGGCCTGGTGCAGCAGGCGCTCGGCCCGCTCGGGGCGATGCTTGCGGCGGTCGCCGTCGGCGTCCTGTTCGGCGTCGGCCACGTCCAGAACTACCTTTTCTTCGGTGCCCCGTTGGACGACACGCTGTGGCAGATGCTGTCCACCGGGCTCTTCGGCTTCGCCTGCGCCGGGCTGCGCCACGCGATCGGCTCGGTCTGGCCCCTGGTCCTCGTCCACGGGCTGGACGACTTCTTCCAGATCCGCTCGCCGGGCTCGGCACCGGACTGGTGGGAGGCGACCGTGTACGTCTTCTACGTCGCGTTCGGGGTGTGGCTGCTGCGGCGTTAGGGGGTGTCTTGTCGATCAGGCCGGATCAGCGAGCGGCGTCAGGGGGCACCTCCCAGCGGTAGCTGGGGGAGCGGTACATCGCAACCCGCGTGAGGAGGGAGCCCGGCATGATCGACAAGACACCCCCTACGGCGCGGACGGCGGCGGCGCCGCCTCGGGCGGGAACCCCGGCGAGCGTCCCGAGCAGGCCGGGGCGCTCGACTGACGGCGCGCTACGCCGCGGCGCGCACCTCCTGGGCGGCGTCGCCGTGGAGCGCCACCCGGACCAGGGCCGCGGCGAGCCGGGGGAGGTCCTTGCCGGACACCAGCTTCTCCAGGGACGCGGCGCTCTTCGGCAGGCCGACGCGCTCGGCGCCCTCCAGGGCCTTGCGGTCGAAGTACGGGGCGAACTCCGGCCAGACGCCCTGCGCCTCCCGCAGGAAGATGTCGACCCCGGCCGGTCCGATGCCGGTGATCTCCCGCAGCAGCTTCCGCGGGTCCCCGGCCTCGCGCAGCTTCCGCAGATCGCCCTGGTACTCGCGCTGCACCAGCTCGGCCGCCTCGCCGAGCTGCGTCGCGGTCCGCTCGTCGTAACGGCGGTAGCCGCCCTCGCCCAGCGCGTCGACCCGCTGCTGCCAGGTGGCGTCGGCCATCCTCCGAGGATCACGCATCCCGGCGTCGAAGAGGGCGCGCGCGGAGGCCACCGCGATGTCCGCCTTGATCCGGGCGGACAGCAGATGGGCCAGTACCAGCAGCTGGTACAGGGCGCCGGGGGTGTTCCGCAGGGTGATTCCGGCCTCGGACGCGTACGTCGTACCCTGCCGGTCCAGCAGACTGCGCACCACGGTCGTGTTCTTGTCCTTCTCGCTCATCTCGGAGCCACCTCCTTGGCCAGGGGCCTCGCTGAGGGCGACGGTCCCCGCGAGTGCCCGGCGCGGCGCGGTTCACTCGGGTCCGCTCCGCATGATCTTCCAGATGCGGGTGGCCACCTGGAGGTTCAGCCTGCTGTCCACGTCCGTCAGATCGCTGCCGCTGATCTCGCGGATGCGCTGGAGCCGGTAGCGCAGCGTGGAGCGGTGGATGACGAGGTCGGCGGCCGTCGCGCTGTAGTTGCCGCCGCGGTCGAAGTACGCGGTCAGGGTCTCCACCAGCGCCGTCCGGTGCAGCGCGTCGTAGTCCAGCAGCGGGCCCAGCCACTCCCGTACGAACTGCTCGACCTCCCGCTGATCCTTTCCGGTGCGCAGAATGCGGTACAGGCCCAGATCGTCGAAGAAGGTGATGCCGTACGCGCTGTGCGAGCCCTGCCGGACCTCCAGTGCGCGCAGCGCCTCCTGATACGAACGGGGCACCTCGTGCGGGGTGTCACAGCGGCCGCCGACGCCGATGGCCCCGGCCGGTGAGCCCAGTTCCCGGCTGAGCGCCGTGTGCAGCGCGCGCTCGGCCGGACGGCCCCGCGCCACCAGCACCGCCGCACCGGAGCGGAGGGTCGGCAGCACCCGCAGCCCCAGCCCCGCGGCCGCCCGGCCGACGGCGCGCAGGAACCCGTCGTCCGCCGGCCCGTCCGCCCAGCGCACGGCGACCACATGGTGCGGACCGTGCAGATCGTGGCCGACCGCCTCGGCGCGGGCGTAGGCGCTGGTGTCGTCCGCGCCCGTGAGCAGATCGTCCACCAGCTCGCGCCGCAGTCGCAGCTCCAGCTCGGCCAGCTCCCGCAGATGCGCCAGCTCCAGGGCGAGCGCGGACGCGGCGTGGTCCAGGGCGCGTACGGCCCGTTCGTCCGCCCGGCCCTCGGGATCCACCAGGCACAGCGCGCCCAGCAGCTCGCCCCGCGGCGCGGCGACCGCGACCAGCCGGTCCCGCACCCGGGCCGGGCGGGACCGGCGGGCGGCGTCGCGCAGCAGCTCCTCGCGCTGCGCCGGATCGGGCTTGGGGTACGGGTCGGGGCGCCCGGGGCCCGCCCAGGCCCGCAGGTTGCCGAACCGGTCCTCGACCGCGGCGGGCAGCCCGGTGACGCGGTGCAGCGCCCGGGCGATCCCCGCCTCGCGGTCGCCGCGGGCGGCGGCCCGGGCGAGGGCGTCGTGCACCTCGTGCAGATGGCCCAGGTCGGAGAGGGAGCGGTCCAGCCGCTGCCGGATCGCCTCCCGCTCGCCCCGGGCCCGGCGCAGCTCGGTGGCCTGGGCACGCTCGCGGCGGTGGGCGGCGGCGATGGAGAGTGCCGCGGAGGTCTGGTGGACCAGGAGGGAGAGCAGGAACCGCTCGTCCTCGCCCGGCCGGTCCCGGGAGCTGACCACCAGCGCGCCCCGCAGCCCGCCCGGCGGCCCGGGCCCGTCACAAACGCGCGCCCCCTCCGGAGCCCGGCGCACATCCGGCGGCCCCAGCCCGACCGGCTCGCGCAGGGCGAACGCCCACCCCCAGGCCCGCCGGGGGAAGCGCACCGGTCCGTCCCGGCCCGCCAGCTCCCTGACCTGCGCGTCCAGGGCCGCGGTCGCCCGGAAGCCATCGCCCGGGCAGCGCACCAGGCCGTCGCCGAGCAGCAGATAGCCCGCCTCGGCGCGGCCCGGGCCGACGGTACTGACCTGGGCCATCGCCCGGCGCAGGATCTCCGTCTCGTCCTGGCTGTCGAACATGGTCAGACAGCGCAGCATCAGCTCATCGGCGACACCTGATGGGGTCATGCGGTCACTCCGGGCGTCCTCGGCGCTCTGCCTCCTCGGCACCTCACTCCGTGCCGGAGTACCCCTATCCGGGCGAATCACCGCAAGAGGGTGAATTCAGGGTCGTAATTTCGACCTCGGGGACGCAGGCACATCACCGTCCGCCCTTGTCACCCTGACGGCGTGGGCCTCCGCCCCGCCAATGGTCCGGCCAATGACCCGATGGGCCGGGCCGGCGGCGGCGCGCACGTCCGGTCGCCCGTTACGCAAGGAGGGTGAACGCCATGGCCATCGAGCCCGACCCCCATCTGTCCATGGTGCGCCCGGTCACCCCGCACACCCCGCAGGGGTGTGAGGAGTGCCTGCGCCTCGGGTCGCCCTGGGTGCATCTGCGGCTCTGCCTGACCTGCGGACACGTCGGCTGCTGCGACTCCTCCCCGCTCAAGCACGCCCGCGCCCATGCCGCAGCGGCGAGCCATCCCATCGTCGAGCCCCTGGAGGAGGGCGAGGAATGGCGGTGGTGCTACGTCCACGAGGCCCTGGCCTGACCTGCCGACAACCATCACCACGGAGGTGAAGGACGATGAGCATGCCCGTCCGACGACACCGGGGCGCAGGCCCCCTCGAACGCCCCCGGGGCTGGAGCCGCAACCCCCTGGCGGAATTCGACGAACTGCTCAGCCAGATGGGCGGACTCCTCGAATCCACCGTCGGCGCCGCCCCGCCCGCCCTCACCGCATGGGTGCCCGCCGCCGACGTCACCGAAGCCGACGACGCCTACCGGGTCGAAGTGGACCTCCCCGGCGTCCGGCGCGCCGACGTGGACGTGGAGGTGAGCGGCCAGGAGCTGACCGTCTCCGGCGAGATCGGGGAACGCGAACGCGAGGGCGTACTGCGCCGGAGCACCCGTCGCACCGGGCGCTTCGAGTACCGGATGCTGCTGCCCGCCGAGGTCAACACCGAGGCCGTCAGGGCCGAGATGGCCGACGGTGTGCTCACCATCACCGTCCCGAAGGCGGAAGCCGTGAAACCCCGTCATGTCGAGATCACCGAGAGCGGCGAGACCGGCGGCGGGCAACAGGCCGAAGCCGGAAGGACACGCGTGGCCGAAGAAACCACCGAAGCCCAAGGGGCCCAAGGGGCCCAAGGTGCCCAAGAGGCCGGTGAGACCCGCTCATCCGGCTGGGGCTTCCGCGGCCGCAACCGCTGAACCCGACATCCCTCTCCACGGCGGCGCCCCACCCGGGCGCCGCCGACCGATGCCCGGCTTCTCCCGGCTTCTCCCCTCTCCGCGGGTACATCCGGATGGCCAATGTCCATTTTTCCTTTCCTCAGCCAACGGTTGATCAGTAATCTCGCCTCAGCAGCGGGTTGCCCTGCCGCTCTTCGTCGTGCTCCACTGCCCCGAGGACGCGGACGACCCCGAGGGCGGCCCCGGAAGCCGGAAGAGGGCGAAGGAAGTGCGGGACTTGAAGGCCACCTGGCGGCCGGCGGGCATCTACGCCACAGGCGCGGACATCGACGCCCCGGGCGAGGACGAACCAGCCCCAGGCGGCGTCCCCCCGGCGAGGCGTGCGATATGACCTCGACGCCGGGCGGGCCGAGACGTCGGGACGGCGCCGGGGACGCCGAGGCGGACCACGAGAGGCTGCGGCGGTTCGCGGCGATCTGGAGCCGGGCCGTCCATCCGATGGCGGCCACCACCATGACCCTCGACGAGTTCGAGGACTATCTGCTGCCGCTGGCCCACCACCTGAGCGAGGCCCTGCGCACCGACCCCTTCGACACCGCCGACGCCTACGAGGTGGGCGCCGCGCTGGTGGACGCCCAGTGCGCCGAGCCCGAGGCGCTGCCCGCGATCCTCGGCATCATCGACGCGTACCTGGTGCTCTACTCCCCGCCGGACCGGCCGATGAGCGACGAGGACGTACGGGCCCGCTGCGCCCGGCTCCAGCACGCGCTCGCCGCCGGTTTCGTCCGGGCGCTGCGCGAGCGTGAGCGCGACGAGCGGAACGCCATCTCCCGCGCCGCCCTGACCGCGCGCGTCGAGGCCGAGAAGGCGCTGCACGCGAGCGAGGCCAAGTTCCAGGCCGTGTTCGAGGGCGCGGTGATCGGCGTGGGGATCGCCGGACTCGACGGCGAAGTCCTCGTCGTCAACGACGCGATGGCCAGGATGTTCGGCGGTGCCTCCTTCTTCCGCCCCGGCCGCAACGTCACCGAGTTCGTCCACCCCGACGACGCCCCGGGCGTCCACGAGCTGTACCGCGAGCTGGTGACGGGCGAGCGTGACCACTTCCGCATCGAGAAGCCGCACTACCGCGACGACGGCAGCGTGCTGTGGACCAACCTCACCGTCACCCTGCTCCGCGATTCCCATGGCGCGCCCCAGTACCAGCTCGCGCTCGCCGAGGACATCACCGAGCACCGGCTGCTGCGCGAGCGGCTGCGCTACGAGGCCACCCATGACGAGCTGACCGGGCTGCCCAACCGCACCCTGTTCCTGGAACGCCTCGACCAGGTGCTCGCCGCCGCGGCCGACGCCCAGCGCTTCGGCGTGTGCTACCTGGACCTCGACGGCTTCAAGGCCGTCAACGACAGCCTCGGGCACGTGGCGGGGGACCGGATGCTGCGGGCCGTCGCCGAGCGGCTCCAGGGGTGCGTGACGTCCCCGCACGAGCTGGTCGCCCGGGTCGGCGGCGACGAGTTCCTGGCGCTGGTCACCGGGCCCGCCGCGCAGGCGGACGGCACCGCCATGGCCCGCCGGATGCTCGCCGCGCTCGCCGACCCCGTCCAGGTCGAGGGCCGCGAGCTGCGGGTACGGGCCAGCATCGGCGTCGTCGACGGGCGGGCCGGGGAGATCTGCCGGGCCGAGGTGCTGCGGAGCGCCGACATCACCATGTACCGGGCCAAGGCCGCGGGCGGCAACCGCTACGAACTCGCCGACGACGACTCCAACGCCCGGGTGATCGCCCGTCACAGCCTCAGCAACGGGCTGCCGTCGGCCCTGGAGAACGGCGAGTTCTTCATCGAGTACCAGCCGCTGGTACGGCTCGCCGACGGCACCGTACGCGGCGCCGAGGCGCTGGTGCGCTGGCTGCACCCGGTGCACGGGGTGCTCGGCCCGGACCAGTTCATCCCGCTCGCCGAGGACACCGGCCTGATCGTGCCGCTCGGCCGCTGGGTGCTGGAGCAGGCCGCCCGGCAGGCCCGCGCCTGGCAGGACGCCGACGAGGGCGGCGCCGAGCGGCTGCGGGTCAACGTCAACCTGTCGCCCTGCCAGCTGAGCCACCCCACGCTGGTGTCCGACACCGTGGCGGTCCTGGAGAACGCCGGACTGTGCCCGAGCGCCCTGTGCCTGGAGGTCACCGAGAACGACCTCATCGGCGCCGACGAGGACGCCCTGCGGCCGCTGCGGCAACTCGCCGACCTGGGCGTGGACATCGCCCTGGACGACTTCGGCACCGGCTACTCCAACCTCTCGTACCTGCGCCGCCTCCCGGTCAGCACCCTCAAGCTGGACCGCTCCTTCACCCGCGGCATGCAGCGCGCCCCGGCCGACCCCGTCGACGTCAAGATCGTGGAGGGCATCGTCTCGCTGGCCCACACCCTCGACCTGGCGGTCACGGTGGAGGGCGTCGAGACGGCGGTGCAGGCCGAGCACCTGCGGATGCTGGGCTGCGACACCGCCCAGGGCTGGTACTACGCCCGCCCCGGCCCCCCGGAGCGGCTGCACACCCTGGCGCTGGCCGACGCCAGCTGAGCGTCCGTACGCCGGCTGGGCGCCGTACGCGCTCCTGTACGGGCGGGCCGGTCGTGCCCGGCCCGCCCGCGCGCTCTCCCCGCCGCGCGCTACTCCGGCGCGTCCAGCAGCCGGGAGCGGATCAGGAAGCGGACGCCCTCCGGCGCCTCCAGCGAGAAGCCGCTGCCGCGCCCCGGCACCACGTCCACCGTCAGATGCGTGTGCCGCCACCGCTCGAACTGCGACGCGGACATCCAGAAGCCCACCGGCTCCTCGACCCCCTCCACCGCCAGCTCGCCGAGCAGCACATCGGACGCGCCCGTGCGGAACTCGCCCAGCGGGTAGCACATGGGCGCGCTGCCGTCGCAGCAGCCGCCCGACTGATGGAACATCAGCGGCCCGTGCTCCGCGGTCAACCGCCGGATCAGATCGGCCGCGGAGTCGGTCAGGGCGATGCGTGAGATCTCCGTCATCACCTCTCCGTCCCTCGGGACACCCGCCGGTCTAGAAGAAGCCCAGCTTCTTCGGCGAGTAGCTCACCAGCAGGTTCTTCGTCTGCTGGTAGTGGTCCAGCATCATCTTGTGGGTCTCGCGCCCGATCCCCGACTGCTTGTAGCCGCCGAAGGCGGCGTGCGCCGGGTAGGCGTGGTAGCAGTTCGTCCACACCCGGCCCGCCTGGATCGCCCGTCCGGCCCGGTACGCGGCCGTGCCGTTCCGGGTCCAGACGCCCGCGCCCAGCCCGTACAGCGTGTCGTTGGCGATCTCGATCGCGTCCGAGAAATCCGCGAACCGGGCCACCGCCACCACAGGACCGAAGATCTCCTCCTGGAAGACGCGCATGTGGTTGCCGCCCTCGAAGATGGTGGGCCGCACGTAGTAGCCGCCCTCCAGCTCGCCGCCGAGCTCGGCGCGGGTGCCGCCGGTGAGGACGCGGGCGCCCTCCTGCTTGCCGATGTCGAGGTAGGAGAGGATCTTCTCCAGCTGGTCGTTGGACGCCTGCGCGCCCATCATGGTGTCGGTGTCCAGCGGATGGCCCTGGACGATCTTCTCCGTACGGGCCACGGCCGCGTCCATGAAGTCCTGGTAGTGGCCGTCCTGGATCAGCGCGCGCGACGGACACGTGCACACCTCGCCCTGGTTGAGGGCGAACATGGTGAAGCCCTCCAGGGCCTTGTCGAGGAAGTCGTCGTCGGCGGCCGAGACGTCGTCGAAGAAGATGTTCGGGCTCTTGCCGCCGAGTTCCAGCGTGACCGGGATCAGGTTCTCGCTCGCGTACTGCATGATCAGCCGGCCGGTCGTGGTCTCGCCGGTGAAGGCGACCTTGGCCACCCGCGGGCTGGAGGCCAGCGGCTTTCCGGCCTCCACGCCGAAGCCGTTGACGATGTTGACGACGCCGGGCGGCAGCAGGTCGGCGATCCGGTTCATCCAGACGTGGATCGAGGCGGGCGTCTGCTCGGCGGGCTTGAGGATCACCGCGTTGCCCGCGGCCAGCGCCGGGGCGAGCTTCCAGGCGGCCATCAGGATCGGGAAGTTCCACGGGATGATCTGGGCGACCACGCCCAGCGGCTCGTGGAAGTGGTAGGCGACGGTGTCGTCGTCGATCTCGGAGAGGCTGCCCTCCTGGGCGCGCATCGCCCCCGCGAAGTAGCGGAAGTGGTCGATGGCCAGCGGGATGTCGGCGGCCAGGGTCTCCCGTACCGGCTTGCCGTTCTCCCAGCTCTCCGCGACCGCCAGCTCTTCGAGGTGCTGCTCCATGCGGTCCGCGATCCTCAGCAGCACCGCGGCGCGCTCGGCGGGCGCGGTACGGCCCCAGGCGGGCGCGGCCGCGTGCGCGGCGTCCAGGGCGCGTTCGACGTCCTCGGCGGTGCCGCGGGCGATCTCGGTGAACGGCTGCCCGTTGACCGGCGTCGGGTTCTCGAAGTAGCGGCCCTTGGCGGGCGGTACGTACTCCCCGCCGATCCAGTGGTCGTAGCGGGGCTGGTAGCTGACAACCGATCCCTCGGAGCCGGGGTGTGCGTAACGCGTCATGGGGGCGGCCCTCCCTGTCGTACCTGCGGGCTCCGCCCGCCACGGGACGGGCGGAGATGTGGGGAGGCTAGACGCGGCAACGTTGCAGCAACGTTGCGTCCCCGTGGTCGTCCTCCCGCGGGCCGTCCTCCCGCGTGCCGTCCTCCCGGGCGGGGCCCGCCAGTCCGTACACCTCGCGCAGCCGCCGCACCCGCGCCGCCGGGCCCGCCCGGCCGGGGGAGTGCGGCGGATGGGCGGCCAGCAGCGCCTCCGCCACCTCCAGGTCGTCCTCGCCCCACGGCGTTTGCGCCCAGCGCCGCAGCAACTCCGGGTCGCCGCCGGACAGCACGGCCCGCCGCAGCCCGTCCTCCAGGTCCCGCCGCATCCGGCACACCCCGGGCGCCTCCGACATCGGCAGCAGCGGCCCCGGATACGCCCGCAGGGCCGTGGCCACCTGACCGGCCGCCAACTCCTCGGCCACCACGCTCACATCGGTCCGCACCGGCGCGCACAGCCGGTACGGGCGCGAGCCCAGCAGCGGGCCCACCAGCCGGCGCAGCCGGGACATCTCGGCGCGCAGCGTCACCGGCGACCGGTGGTCGGCCCGCGGTCCGTACAGCTCCAGCGCCAGCCGGTCGCCGCTGAGGCCCTCCGGATGGCCCGCGAGCAGCAGCATGATCTCGCTGTGCCGCCGCCCGAGCCGCAGCCGCCGCTCGTCGGTGACGAGCAGCGCCTCGTCGCGTCCCAGCGCCGTCAGCGCGACGCGCGGCCCGCGCGCCGGGGGCGCCAAGGCGGCGAGCTGCGCCTCGGCGGCGCGGGCGGTCGCCTGGACCAGGGCGAGGCTGTGCGGGGCGGCCAGATGGTCGCCGCCGGTGAGGTCCACCGCGCCCAGCAGCCGCCCGGAGTGCGGGTCGTGGATGGGGGCCGCGGCGCAGGTCCACGGCTGCACGCTGCGGTTGAAGTGCTCCGTGGCGAAAATCTGCACCGCGTGGTCGAGCGTGAGCGCGGTGCCGGGGGCGTTGGTCCCGGCGTGGCGCTCGTCCCAGCGCGCCCCGGCCACGAAGTTCATCCGCTCGGCCCGGTGGCGCATCCCCGTGTGCCCCTCCACCCACAGCATGCGGCCGAGGTCGTCGCAGATCGCGAGGAGATGGGCGCCGTCATGCGCGATGCTCCCCAGCAGCTCGCGGAAGAGCGGCATCACCCCGGCCAGCGGATGGTCCGCCCGGTACGCCTCCAGCGCGTCGTCCGCCAGATCGATCGGTGCCACGCACTCCTGCGCCACCCGGGCGTCGACGGAGCGCCGCCAGGAGTCCGCCACCACCGGGCGGACGGCCGGGCCCACGGCCCCCTCCGTCAGGAACGCCTCGTGCGCGCGGCGCACCGCACGGGTGCGCTCCGCCGGATCGGTGCCGGACGCCATCGCCAGCCAGGGATTGACCACGGGGCCTCGCTCAACGGTACGGAGGGTCGGGTGGGTCGGAGGGTCAGGTGGGCGGGGTGGCGGGGACGGCGCAGCCACCGGGCGCGGGGGCGGGTGCGAAGCCGGGCGGTGAGGCGTAGCCGCAGGAGTGGCAGATCTTCCACCCGTCCTGGTTGACGGCGAGTTGGCCGCCACAGCTCGGGCACTGCTCGGAACTCATGATCGATCCTTTGGTTCATGCGCAACGGGCCGGTCAGGGCCACCCCAGCGCTCAGATTTCCTTGTGAGGCGGTTGCCCCGCAATAGTCAGAACAAGCCGCGTTGCGATACGGCTCCGGTGCCGGATCGGTTCATCGGAGCGCGGGTTTTCGGCGCATGCGTGCGGCATGTGCGAGAGGCGCTTGCGCGCGGGGCTACTGGCGGGTACGAAGGAGCCGGGAGCCCCCTGGCTCCCGGCTCCGTTGGCCGATCGCTTACGTCAGTCGACGGCCTGCGTCAGGTGACGGCCTCAGTTGATGGCCTTGATCAGCTCTCCGCTGGTGGTGTCGCCGCTCAGCTCCCAGAAGAAGGTGCCGCCGAGGCCCTGCTGCTGCTTGTAGGCCATCTTCCCGGCGATGGTCGCGGGGGTGTCGTAGCTCCACCACTGGTTGCCGCAGTGCGCGTACGCCGTTCCGGCGACCGTGCCGGTGGCCGGGCACGTGCTCTTGAGCACCTTGTAGTCCTCGATGCCCGCCTCGTACGTCCCCGGCGCGGCGCCGGTCGCGGTGCCGCCGGGGGCGGCCTGGCTGACGCCGGTCCAGCCGCGTCCGTAGAAGCCGACGCCGAGCAGCAGCTTCGAGGCCGGGACGCCGAGCGCCTTGAGCTTCTGGATCGCGGCGTCGGTGTAGAAGCCCTGCTGGGGCAGGCCGCTGTAGGAGGTCAGCGGCGAGTGCGGGGCGGTCGGGCCCTGGGCCGCCCAGGCGCCGAAGAAGTCGTACGTCATGGGGTTGTACCAGTCCACGTAGGGCGCGGCGCCCGCGTAGTCGGCGGCGTCGATCTTGCCGCCGGAGGAGGCGTCGGCCGTGATCGCGGCGGTGACCAGGTTGTTCTGGCCGAACTTGGCGCGCATCGCGGCCATCACGTTCTTGAACGCGGCCCGGCCGCTGGTGTCGCAGGTGTTGCCGCAGGCGTTGGGGTACTCCCAGTCGATGTCGATGCCGTCGAAGACGTCCGCCCAGCGCGAGTCCTCGACCAGGTTGTAACAGGACTCGGCGAACGCCGCGGGGTTCTTGGCCGCCTCGCCGAACCCGGAGGACCAGGTCCAGCCGCCGAAGGACCACAGGACCTTGAGGTCGGGGTGCAGCTTCTTGAGCTTGCGGAGCTGGTTGAAGTTGCCGCGCAGGGCGCCCGCGTCCCAGGTGTCGGCCTTGCCGTCGACGCTGCCCGCGGCGTCGTACGCCTTGTCGTAGTCGGCGTACGCGTCACCTATCGCGCACTTGCCGCCGGTGACGTTGCCGAAGGCGTAGTTGATGTGGGTGAGCTTGGCGGCCGACCCGGAGGT
Organism: Streptomyces sp. BRA346; assembly: GCF_052851135.1. Taxonomy (NCBI): domain Bacteria; kingdom Bacillati; phylum Actinomycetota; class Actinomycetes; order Kitasatosporales; family Streptomycetaceae; genus Streptomyces; species Streptomyces sp. BRA346. Next base: position 70,199 of record NZ_JAIWIH010000041.1, read on the forward strand.
CTCCACGTTCTTGACGTGGTAGTTCCGCTGGTAGATGCCCCATTCGGTGAAGTAGCCGACCACCTTGGTGCCCGCCGCCCGCGGAGCCGTGGCGCTGGTGGGGGACTCCGCCGCCGGGGCGGCGCCGGGGCTGGCCGTCGCCGCGCCCGCGAGCAGGGTGGCGGTCAGCACCGCCGTCGAGAGGGCCGCGAGTGCGGCGCGTAGTCCGCGTGGTCTGAGCATGGATTCTCCTCGGTGGGGGGTGAGGGGAGATGAAGTGCCCGACGACCTGACCCGATATTGACATGCACGCGCAGGGCAGGGTGGGAGAACGGTAGAAGGACTAGACCAGTGGGGTCAATGGTCTGGGCCAATCCGGTCCGGGCGACACCCGGACGGACGAACTTCGTTGAAGATCGATACACCGGTGACGCGGGCCCCCCGATCGGGCATACTCCAACCGCCACGCTGCAGGTCATCACCCGTTCGTGATCCGACGGGAGGACCCGCTCGACGGCAGGACACGGGCGGCGCCGCCCCACCCGGCGCGTAGGCCGCCGCCGCGCCCTACAGGGAGAGGAGAGCGCCGCCATGACCGACCACGGCCCGCAGCCGGTGGAACGCGAACTGCCCACTGAGGAAGCCCGCGACCTGATCTCGCTCGTCCGCGAGCTGACCGAGCGGGAGATCCGTCCCCGCGCCGCCGAGGAGGAGGCCGCCGGGCACTTCCCCCGCGCACTGTTCACCCTGCTGTCCGAATCGGGGCTGCTGGGGCTGGTGTACCCCGAGGAGTTCGGCGGCGGAGACCAGCCGTACGAGGTCTACCTCCAGGTCCTGGAGGAGCTGGCCGCGGCCCGTCTCACCGTCGGCCTCGGTGTCAGCGTCCACACCCTGTCCTGTCACGGCCTCGCCGGATACGGCACCAAGGAGCAGCTGGCCGAGCATCTTCCGGCGATGCTGGGCGGCGGGCTGCTCGGGGCGTACTGCCTCTCCGAGCCCGCCTCCGGGTCCGACGCCGCCGCCCTCACCACCAAGGCCACCCGGGAGGGCGACACCTGGACGCTGGAGGGCGGCAAGGCGTGGATCACCCACGGCGGCATCGCCGACTTCTACACCGTCCTCGCCCGCACAGGCCCCGAGCGCACCCGGGGCATCAGCGCGTTCCTGGTGCCCGGTGACGCCCCCGGGCTCTCCGCCGCCGCCCCCGAGCGCAAGATGGGCATGAACGGGTCGCCCACCGCGCAGATCCACCTCGACCGGGTCCGGGTCCCCGACACCCGCCGCATCGGCGAGGAGGGCCAGGGCTTCGCCATCGCCCTGTCCGCCCTCGACGCGGGCCGCCTGGGCATCGCGGCCTGCGCGATCGGCCTCGCGCAGGCGGCCCTGGACGAGGCGCTGGCGTACACCGCGCAGCGGCGGCAGTTCGGCCGTCCGATAGCCGACTTCCAGGGGCTGCGGTTCATGCTCGCCGACATGGCCACCCAGATCGAGGCCGGGCGCGCCCTCTACCTGGCCGCCGCCCGGCTGCGGGACGCGGGCCGGCCGTTCTCCAGGCAGGCGGCCATGGCCAAGCTGTTCTGCACCGACACCGCGATGCGCGTCACCACCGACGCGGTCCAGCTGTTCGGCGGTTACGGCTACACGGCGGACTTCGCGGTCGAGCGCTACATGCGCGAGGCCAAGGTCCTCCAGATCGTGGAGGGCACCAACCAGATCCAGCGCGTGGTCATCGCACGCAGCATCGCGGGTCCGGAGAGCCGGTAGGCGCACGGATCGCCGTTACGGAGCGGTCAGGGGGCGCGGCAGTGCCGGGCCCCCGCCGTGTTCGCGTGTCCTGCGAGGCGTGACGGTGCTTACGAGCGGGACGCGGCGTGGCGCGGCGTCATCGGCGTCCTGATCGGGCGCGAGCCCGGGCCGCCGATGTGCGAGAAGGGCTGCTTCCGCCAGTCCAGGCCCTCCGGGAGCGTCAGCAGCAGCGCCGCGTCCTGCTCGAGCGCGTCCAGCGACGCGTCCGCGGCGGCGGCCTCCGCCACCCCGCGCCCGGTACCGGCACACACCGTCAGCCCGAACGGGTTCCACGGAGACGGGCACAGCGCGTGCTCCGGAAGGACGTCCTCGTCCGCGAGCAGAGCGATGGGCTGCGCGCAGTCCGGGCAGACGACCCGGAACATCTCGTAGGTCTCGTAGGTTTCGACGTCGCCTTCGTCGAGGCGCTCAACATGCGGCATGAGATTTCCCCCTCGGGTGGGCTGGCCAGGCGCGTCGGCCTCGACCACAGCAAGCATTTCCCTTGCCGCCGCATAGGTAATCGCCGCATCTCATAGGACACCCACGAGGAGATGTGGTGTTCGTCACATGCCCCGTGCAGATGCGTCGCGCCACACCGGGTAAGCGGGTGCGCCCGCTGTGCCCGGACGCCTCCGACCACATAAGGTGATCGGCTGTGGAGGAGTTGGACAGACAAATCGTGGAGCTGCTCGTCAAGGACGGGCGGATGAGCTACACGGACCTGGGCAAGGCCACCGGCCTGTCCACATCGGCCGTGCATCAGCGGGTCCGCCGCCTCGAGCAGCGGGGTGTCATCCGCGGTTACGCGGCCGTCGTGGACCCGGAGGCCGTGGGGCTGCCCCTGACCGCCTTCATCTCGGTGAAACCCTTCGACCCCAGCGCGCCGGACGACATCTCCGACCGGCTCGCCGAGGTACCGGAGATCGAGGCGTGCCACAGCGTCGCGGGCGACGAGAACTACATCCTCAAGGTGCGGGTCGCCACGCCGCTGGAGCTGGAGCATCTGCTCAGCCGGATCCGCTCGCTGGCCGGGGTGTCCACCCGCACCACCGTCGTCCTGTCCACTCCGTACGAGGCGCGCCCGCCGCGCGTCTGACCGACCCCGTACGGGCCCGGCCGGACGTGTGATCCCCCGTGCCCGGAAACGTCCGAAAACCGACCCCGCGAGGCAGCCCGCCGTGAACGACCCGACCCCCGTCCAGGCCGACGAAGGCCGTACCGTCCTGCTGCGCGGGGGCGAGGTGCACAGCCCCGCCGACCCGTTCGCGACCGCGATGGTCATCGAGGGCGACACCATCGCCTGGGTCGGCTCCGAGGGTGCCGCGGACGGCTTCGCCGACGGCGTGGACGAGGTGGTGCGGCTGGACGGGGCGCTGGTGACCCCCGCCTTCACGGATGCGCATGTGCACACCACCGCCACCGGGCTCGCCCTCACCGGCCTCGATCTGACGGGCGTCCCCACCCTCGCCGAGGCCCTGGAGCGGGTGGGTGCGCACGCCGCAGCCCACCCCGCCGACCCGGTGCTTCTCGGCCATGGCTGGGACGCCAGCGGCTGGCCCGGTGGTCGCCCGCCCTCCCGCACCGAACTGGACGGGGCCACCGGTGGCCGGCCCCTCTACCTCAGCCGGGCCGATGTGCACTCCGCCGTGGTCACCACCGCGCTGCTCGACCGTGTCCCGGGCATCACCGGACGCACCGGCTACCACCCCGACGCGCCGCTCACCGCCGACGCCCACCACGCCGTACGCGCCGCCGCGTACGCGAGCGTGACGGCGCGGCAGCGCGAGGACGCCCAGCGCGCCGCCCTCGCCCGCGCCGCCTCGATGGGCATCGGCTCGGTCCACGAATGCGCGGGCCCCGGCATCTCCGGCGAGGACGACCTCACCGGGCTGCTGCGGCTCGCCGCCGGGGAGCCCGGCCCCCGGGTTCACGGCTACTGGGCCGAGGCCGTCACGAGCGCCGCCGGTCTGGAGAAGGTACGGGCGCTGGGTGCCGCCGGGGCCGCCGGAGACCTCTTCGTGGACGGCGCCCTCGGCTCCCACACCGCCTGCCTCCACGCGCCGTACGCCGACGCCCCGCACAGCGGCACCGCCTACCTGGACGCGGCCGCCGTCGCCGCCCATGTCGCCGTCTGCACCGAGGGCGGCGTCCAGGCCGGGTTCCACGCCATCGGCGACGCCGCCGTCTCCGCCGTCGTCGAGGGCGTACGGGCCGCCGCCGACCAGGTCGGCCTCGCCCGGATCCGGGCCGCCCGGCACCGCGTCGAGCACGCCGAGATGCTCACCCCCGAGACCATCGCCGCCTTCGCCGACCTCGGTCTCACCGCCTCCGTCCAGCCCGCCTTCGACGCCGCCTGGGGCGGCGAGGAGGGCATGTACGCCCAGCGGCTCGGCCCCGAGCGGGCCCGCACCCTCAACCCGTACGCGGCGCTGCTGCGGGCCGGGGTGCCCCTGGCGCTCGGCTCCGACAGCCCCGTCACCCCGCTGGACCCGTGGGGCACCGTGCGCGCCGCCGCCTTCCACCGCACCCCCGAGCACCGCGTCTCCGCCCGCGCCGCCTTCACCGCCCACACCCGCGGCGGCTGGCGGGCCATCGGACGGGACGACGCGGGCGTCCTCGTGCCCGGCGCGCCCGCCGACTACGCGGTGTGGCGGACCGGCGAACTCGTCGTCCAGGTCCCCGACACGCGGGTGGCGGGCTGGTCGACCGATCCGCGCTCCGGCACGCCCGGGCTGCCGGACCTCACTCCAGGCGGCCAACTGCCCGTGTGCGTGCGCACGGTGGTGGGCGGACGCACCGTGCACAGCCGTCCGGACGAGTGACGCGACGCGTTCGCGTACCGCCGAACGATGTCCCACCGGCCTGTCGCGGCGGCTGAACATTGTCCGTACTGACCTGGTCATTTGAGGAAACGACGCAGGTCATGCGACTGTTGACAGGGTCCGGTCGGTGGCCGGTAGGTTCGGCCCCGTCCACCACTGGACACCCGACCGGGGAATCTTCACGCAGTCGTCGAACGCCGCTGGGCCAGAGGGAGACGCGCCGCCCAGGCCGTCACCACTGGGAGCCAGGTCCAGCGCACGGGGGCGAGGAAGGGTCGCCGGGTCGGCAGGTGCGACCCGGGAGGGGCCCGGACGCTCAGTAGACAACGGCTCTCGGTCGACCCGCAGCCAGCGGGTCCCAGGCCGGCCCGAAGGGCGTCGGGCCCCCATCCGCACGCACACGGCGGACCGCCCCCCGCGAGGGGGCGGCATCCGCCGAAACCCCGCCGAATCCAGGAACCCGATCTCCACAGGCCCGCACAGGTCGGAACAGGGAACCCCGGTCTTCCTTCCCTGCCTTCCCCACCTCGGGGACACAGCCGCGCGCCCGCGTTATACGGTCAACCTCACCACAGCTTGATTGGCAGGAAGGCCGCACCGTGCCCTCGGGTTCCGACACCACCGCCGAAGCCGCCTCGTCCGGCCCGGCCGAAGAACGACCGGACGGGCCGCGGACGCCCGCGGACGCGCCCCGTACGGGCGACCGGGGCGACGCCGCGGCGGAGGCGTCCACGCCCCCCGGCGGGGGCCGCCCCGGCCGGTGGCGCCGCCTGGGCGGGCTCGCCCGCCGCGAGGCGGGGCGCAGCGCGCTCGCGGCCGTCGCCGGGCTCGCGCTCGGGTTCGCCTTCCCGCCGTTCGACCTCTGGCCGCTGTCCCTGCTGGCCGTGGCCGCCCTGAGCCTGCTCACGTACGGCCGCACCGCCCGCCAGGGCGCCTGGACGGGGTTCGCGTTCGCGCTGCCGTTCTTCGTACTGCTGCTGAAGTGGCTCCACGTGGTGGGCTGGGACGCGGTGATCGGCCTGTCCGTCATCGAGTCGCTCTTCCTGGTGCTGATGGGCGCCGGGTTCGCCCTGGTGTCCCGGCTGCCGGTGCCGTCCCTGTGGCCGCTGTGGACGGCCTGTCTGTGGGTGGCCGAGGAGTGGGCCCGGGACCGGGTGCCGTTCGGCGGCTTCCCCTGGGGTCGGCTGGCCTTCGCCAACACCGGGTCGCCGTTCACCCCGCTCGCCGCGGTCGGCGGCGCCCCGCTGGTCACCTTCGGCGTCGCGCTGACCGGCGGGCTGCTGGCCTCCGCCGCGCTCGCCCTGTGGCGGCTGCGGGCGGACGGGCGGCTCTCGGTGCGGGGCGCGCTGCCCGCCGCCGGTGCGGTCGTCGTCGCGGCCGCCGTGACCGCGGCCGGATACGCGGTGCCGATCCCGACCCGCGCGGACGACAGCGTGGACGTGGCCGTCGTCCAGGGCAACGTGCAGCAGGCGGGCATGGACTTCCTGGGCCGCCCCATGAAGATCCTCAACAACCACGTGGACGCCACGCTCGACCTGGCCAAGGACGTCAAGGCCGGCCGGATCAAGAAGCCCGACCTCGTCATATGGCCGGAAAACTCCTCCGACCTGGACCCCTTCCAGTACCGGGAGGCCTACGCCCGGATCGACGAGGCCGTGCAGGCGATCGGCGTGCCGGTGCTGGTCGGCGCCCTGGTCGACCACCCCCGCAAGCCGGGCTATGTGTTCAACGAGGGCATCGTCTGGGACCCCAAGGACGGTCCCGGCGCTTCGTACACCAAGCAGCACCCGGTGCCCTTCGGCGAGTACGTGCCGTTCCGCAAGGAACTGAGCAAGATCATCACCCGGCTCCAGCGCGTCCCCCGCGACTTCTATCCCGGTGACCACACCGGGGTGATGAAGGTCGGCCCGGCCCGGCTGGGCGATGTGATCTGCTTCGAGGTCGCGTACGACGAGATCGTCCGCGACACGGTCAACGCGGGCGCCCGCGCGCTCGTCGTCCAGACCAACAACGCCACCTACGGCCGCACCGGCCAGCCCGAGCAGCAGCTGGCCATGTACCAGCTGCGGGCCGTCGAGCACGGCCGCCCGGTGATCAGCGCGGCCACCAGCGGGATCAGCGCGGTCGTCGCGCCGGATGGCACGATCGAGCAGCGGACGAAAGAATTCACGCAGGATGTGCTCACCGCGCGCGTCCCGCTGCGTGACGGCACGACCCTCGCCGACCGCGTCGGTGCGACCCCGGAGTGGGTGCTCGCTATGGTGGGCGTTCTGTCCTGCGCGGCCGCGATCATGATCGGCCGTCGGGGACGTACGGACAAGAAGGGGCAGTAGCCGTGAGCGACGCACGCGAGGCCGACCAGCCGCGCCGGAGCAACGAACCTGAGGAATCGCCTCGCGGGCGGAGAAGCGAACAGTCAGATGCCGTGAGCGACGCACGCGAGGCCGACCAGCCGCGCCGGAGCAACGAACCTGAGGAATCGCCTCGCGGGCGGAGAAGCGAACAGTCAGATTCCGTGAGCGACGCACGCGAGGCCGAGGAGCCGGCCGCCGAGGCCGCCCAGCCGCGCACCGGGGCCGAGGAGCCGACCGCCGAGGCCGACCAGCCGGTCACCGCAGACGGGGGTCCGGAGCCGCGCCGCACCGGCCAGGACGACGGCGGGCGGCGGAAGTACGGCCCGCTCGGCACCGTCCTGGTGATCATTCCCACGTACAACGAGGCCGAGAACATCGCGCCGATCGTCGCCCGGGTCCGGGAGTCCGTACCGGACGCCCACATCCTCGTCGCCGACGACAACAGCCCGGACGGCACCGGCAAGGTCGCCGACGAGCTGGCGGTCGAGGACGACCACGTCAAGGTTCTGCACCGCAAGGGCAAGGAGGGCCTGGGCGCCGCCTATCTGGCGGGCTTCCGCTGGGGCATCGAGCACGGCTACGGCGTCCTGGTGGAGATGGACGCGGACGGCTCGCACCAGCCCGAGGAGCTGCCCCGGCTGCTCACCGCGCTCAAGGGCGCGGACCTGGTGATCGGCTCGCGCTGGGTGCCCGGCGGGCGGATCGTCAACTGGCCCAAGTCCCGCGAGTTCATCTCCCGGGGCGGCAGCACGTACTCCCGGCTCATGCTGGACGTGCCGATCCGCGACATGACGGCGGGTTACCGGGCCTTCCGCAAGGAGACGCTGGAGGGGCTCGGCATGGAGGCCGTCGCCTCCCAGGGCTACTGCTTCCAGATCGACCTGGCCTGGCGCGCCGTCAAGGCGGGCTTCCATGTCATCGAGGTCCCCGTCACGTTCATCGAGCGCGAGCGCGGGGAGAGCAAGATGAGCCGGGACATCGTCACCGAGGCGGCCTGGCGCGTCATGTCCTGGGGTGTGGGCTCGCGCGTCAACAAGCTGCTGGGCCGCAAGGAGCAGTAGGGGGGCGTGCGCGCTCGGAGTAGTCCCACGGGCGGCGTTCCGTCATCTGCCGGACACTGAAGGCGGAAGGAGGCGGAACATGCCCAAGACGACCATGAAGAGCAGCAAGCGCACACAGCGCAGGACGATGGCCCCCAAGGGTGCGAAGTCCAGCGGCATGGAGGCGCGTACCAAGGAGGACCTGTACCGCGAGGCCCAGAAGGCCGGGATCGAGGGCAGGTCGCAGATGTCGAAGAGTCAGCTGATCTCCGCTCTGCGCCGTAACCGCTGACACCGAGACAGCCGGGCGTCCACGGGCCCCCGTGCGGGGACGCCGGGACACCCGGACGCCGAAACGATCCGCTAGCGGATCCCCGGGACGGTCAGCGCGGTCAGCAGTGCCGTCCCGGCGACCATCCAGGCGACGTAGTCGCCGACGTGCCCGGACTGGAGCCGCCGTACGGGCGCGAGCAGCGCGGCCGCCCCGGTAAGGGCGGGCCGCCGCACTGCCAGTGCGGCCAGGGCGATGGCGAGGGCCGTGGAGAGCAGCCCGAGCAGCAGCCCGGCCGCCGACCAGTGCGGCGGCACGAACGCCGGGGCGGACGCCGCGCGTCCGCCGAGCACCGCGGGCCGGTAGCCGGAGCCGTCGGTGAACAGCGCCCCGGCCCGCCCGGCGGCCGACGCCAGCGGCGGGATCACCCCGACCGCCAGCGCCCCGGCCAGCAGCACCGCCGGTACGGCCAGCATCGGCACCGGGATGCGCCCGAGGCGGCCGCCGGTCTCCGGCTCCTCCTCACCGGTGGTCTTCGGGACCGCGTTCTGCCCGTCGTGCGGCGGTCGGCCCGCCCCGGCGAAGACCCGCAGGCCCACCCGCAGCACCGCGCCGCCGGTCACCGCCGACACCACGACGTACAGCGCGCGCAGCCAGCCCGCCGCATGCCCGGCGGCCTCCTCCGCGACCGCCTTGCCGAGCCCCGAGCCGAACGGCGGCAGCCCGCACAGGGCCAGGCCGCCGACCGCGAACAGAACGCCCACCAAACGGAGTTCCCGGGCCTTCCCGTACAGCTCGTGCTCGTCCACGGAGGCGTACCGGTCGAGCAGGATGCCCGCGCACGCGAACAGGGCCGCCTTCACGCCCGCGTGACCGGCGACGTACAGCGCGGTCCCGGAGACGGCGTCGGGGGAGAACACGGCCAGACCGGTCAGGAACAGCCCGATGTGGGCCACCGTGGAGGACGCCAGCAGCCGCTTGAGATGCCGCTGCTGCCAGCACATGAGCGCGCCCAGCACGGCCGTGAGCACCCCGAGGGCCAGCAGCGCGTGGGTGAAGGCGGAATGCGCGATGCCGCCCGGTCCCGCGAAGACCGTCCCGTAGACCCGGCCGACCCCGTACACCCCCAGCTCCACCATGACGCCGGACAGCAGCATGCACACGGGTGTGGGGGCGACCGCGTGCGCGTCGGGGAGCCAGAAGTGGAAGGGCACCGCGGCCGCCTTCACCAGCAGCCCGGTCGTCACCAGGACGAACGCGGACGAGGGCGTCCGGAGGGTCCGCGTCCAGCGCCCGCCCGAGCTGGGCGAAGCCCAGCTCCCCGGTGCGCGCGTACAGCAGCGTGATGCCCAGCAGCATGCAGTACGCGCCGAGGGAGTTCACCACGCCGAAGGCCAGCGCCCCCTGAAGCGGCTTCGGCTCCTCCACCCGGAAGCCGGTCAGGGCGTACGCGACGACGCCCATCAGCTCGAAGAAGACGAACGCGTTGAACAGGTCCCCGGTCAGCGTGAAGCCGCACATGCCCGCCTGGAAGAGCAGGATCAGCGCGTGAAGGAACCGGTGTGGCCGCGCGGCGGCTCCCCGAAGTGGCGCCAGGAGTAGACCAGGACGGCCACCACCAGCAGCGAGACCAGCGCCGCGAGCCCGGTGCCCAGCGGATCGCCCACCAGCACGATGCCCACGCCCTTGCCGTCCACCGGCCGCCAGCCGCCCACCCACTCCGCGGGACGGTCCGTGGAGTGCCCCGCCAGGATCAGCGTCAGCACGGCGGTGACGGCGGCGAAGGCGCAGCCCAGGACGTCGGAGGCGAGCCGGGGCAGCCGCCGCCCGGCGGCCACCAGCACCGCCGCGCCGAACAGCGGTACGGCCACCACCAGCGGCAGCAGCCGCGCGGCGTCCATCCGGTCAGCCCTTCAGCTCGGACAGCGCGTCCGGGTCGACCGTGCCGTGCCGCTTGCGGAGCCGCCGCCCGCGCCCGTCGCCACGCTGCCCGCGATCAGCAGTGCCCCGATCAGCAGCAGCTTCGCCATCGCCCGGCCGGGCCCGGTCGCCACGCACAGCGGCAGCACGATCGCCGGAACCCCGAGCAGGGCCGTCCGGCGCACCAGCCGGGAGCCGGGCAGGACGCCGAGGAAGCGGGCGTAGATCAGCGTGCCGGTGGGCCCGAGCACGGACAGGACGAGGGCCACGTCCTGGTATCCGGGGCGGCCGAAGCCCTGTGCGGCCGGGAGCAGCGCCAGACCGCCCAGCAGCGAGGTGAGGTTCTGGGCGATCAGCCGCTCCTCCGGCGCCCCGCGGGAGATCCACCACAGCACCGGTACGAGGGCGAGCAGCGGCACCAGCGCCACCAGCAGCCAGCCGTCGTCCGCCCTCACCGACCCGTCACCACCCGGCGCGCGGCGCGGGCGACGAGGGCGGTGGGCAGCGGGGCGGCCGCGCCCACCATGGCCTCCAGGGAGTCGACGGTGCTGATGAGCACCAGCCAGATCCCGGTCAGCACCAGCCACCAGGCGAGCACTTCGAGCACACCGGACATTCCGCCACCTCCGCGGCGGCGGGTACCCGGACGGCCGCCGCCGATTCCCCGTGGATGCGCGTCCGGGGCTGCCTGGATCCACGCCCCGGGGTCCATACAGCGCTCGGGCCCGGGCACACTTGGAGGCATGATGACCGGCGCATCCCCGCAGAGCGACCCGACCCGCCCGAAGCGCAGCCGCGCCCGCACGTTCGTACCGCTGGGCATCGCCGCCTGGCTGGTGCTGGAGATCTGGCTGCTGACCCTGGTCGCGGAGGCGGCCGGTGGGCTCACCGTCTTCCTGCTGCTGGTCGCGGGCGCGGTCGGCGGCGCGGCCGTCGTCAAGCGGGCGGGGCGCCGGGCCTGGCAGAACCTGGCCCGGACCATGCAGCAGGGCGCCGAGCCCGCCGAGCAGCCGGGGCGGACCGGCAACTCCTTCACCATGCTCGGCGGGCTGCTGCTGATGATCCCGGGGCTGCTCTCGGACGTGGCCGCGCTGCTGTGCCTGTTCCCGCCGACCGCGGCCGTGCTGCGGCGGCGCGCCGAGTCCGCGCTGTCGCGCCGGATGGGCTACACGCCGGGCTCGCTGGGCGTCGCCTTCGGGCAGGGCGGCGGGCCGGGGCGGCAGCCGGGGTCCGGCCCGGCCGGGGGCTCGCGGGACGGCCAGGTCATCCAGGGCGAGGTGGTCCGCGACGACGTGAGCCGGGACGACGCGGGCCGGGGGGACGTGGTCCGGGGCGATGTGGTCCGGGACGACAAGGACTGATCGACGAGCGCACAAGGGCCGGGGCCACTGCGTAAGCGTGGCCCCGGCCCTTGTGCGTCAGTACTGCCGTTGAAGGTCAGGCAGACTTACGGCTCGTGTCGCGCGGATGCACGGCGATGTTCATGGCGCCCGACCGAAGGATAGCCAGCCGCTCGGCCAGCACCTCCTCCAGCTCTTCACGGGTACGCCGCTCCATGAGCATGTCCCAGTGCGTGCGCGCGGGCTTGCCCTTCTTCTCCTCAGGTCCCTCGCCGTCCACCAGGAGTGCCATGGCGCCGCACGCCTTACACTCCCACTCCGGCGGAATCTCCGCCTCCACCGAGAACGGCATCTCGAATCGGTGTCCGTTCTGGCATGCGTACTCCACCGCCTGGCGCGGGGCCAGATCGATGCCGCGGTCGGTCTCGTAGCTGGTCACCACGAGTCGCGTGCCGCGAAGAGCTCGCTCACTCATGAATCGTGCCTCCCGGGCTTCTCGCCCACAGGACAGGTGTCGCTGTCGTCGTCATCCGGTCAACGTCCGGTCGGCGGTGAAGATTCCCGTACTGGGACATGCGTCGCCCGTCGTGCCGCCCCGTTGTTCTACCCACAGGCGCCCGGTTTGTCACATCTGGCAGCAGATGTCACCCAGCGTTTCTCATGCTTTAGCGCGCAGTAACGGTCCGCCTGGTGGGCCAAGGGCGTACACTACCGCTCCACGCACGCGAGGGCTAAATCAGGTCACGGATCGGACTCCGTGGACCGCCCTGCGCCACCACCGGTGAACTCTCCGTCGTCTCCTCGGGAGCGTCTCCGGTCGTGTCGCCGGTGGCTGAGGGTATCGCGAACAGGCCCAGGAAGTACTGCGAAAGCGGCCCGATGGCCAGCGCGTACAGAACCGTGCCCACTCCCACCGAGCCGCCCAGTGCGAATCCCGTGGCCAGCACCGCCACCTCGATCCCGGTCCGCACCAGCCGGACCGACCGGCCGGTGCGCTGGTGCAGCCCCGTCATCAGGCCGTCCCGCGGCCCCGGCCCGAACCGCGCGGAGATGTACAGCCCGGTGGCCGCGCCGCCCACCACGATCGAGGCCAGCAGCAGGGGGACGCGCAGCGCCAGGGCGTCCGGCTGCGGTACGAGCCACAGGGTGGCGTCCACCGTGACCCCGATCACCATCACGTTCGACACCGTGCCGAGCCGCGGCCGCTGCCGCAGCGGAATCCACAGCAGGAGCACGGCGGCCCCGACGATGATCGTCACCGTGCCGAACGACAGCGGGGTGCGCTTGACGATCCCCTGGTGGAACACGTCCCACGGATCGAGCCCGAGCGCGGCGCGCACCTGGAGTCCCATGCCCACGCCGTACAGCACGAGCCCTCCGTAGAGCTGGACGAGACGACGGGCGAGACGGGAGTCCCCCGAGGGTGCCTTGGGCAACGCGTACTCCTGTGGTGAGTGGCCACTTCTGTCTGGGCTGGTTTCTGTGTGGACTGGTGCCATTGGCCGGTGACATGTCACTCTGATGCCTGGAACCAGTCCAGTTCCATGGCCAATCCGGGAAAGGTGGACCGCATCCGATGAGTCCGTGGACCTCCGCGGTGGGGGCACCTCAACTGGCCCGCCTGCTCGGCTCCCAGCACACCCGCGAGGCGACGGTGGAGAGCCCCGTCGCGTCGCTCAACGGCGGCCGCCGCGTCCCCGCCTACCGCGCGCTCGCCGACGGCGTACGGCTGCTCCTGCTGGAGGGCCGGGTCCCGGTCGCGGCCCGCCTGCCCGCCGAGCGCGAACTCGCCGCGGCGCTCGCCGTCAGCCGCACCACCGTCGCCGCCGCCTACGAGGCGCTGCGCGGCGAGGGGTTCCTGGAGTCGCGGCGCGGCGCGGGCAGCTGGACCGCCATGCCCGCCGGCAGCCCGCTGCCCACCCGCGGCCTCGACCCGCTGCCTCCGGAGGCCGCCGCCTCCGTCATCGATCTCGGCTGCGCCGCGCTCCCCGCCCCCGAGCCCTGGCTGACCCGCGCGACGCGCGGCGCCCTGGAGGAACTGCCGCCGTACGCCCGCACCCACGGCGACTACCCCGCGGGCCTGCCCGTCCTGCGCCAGGCGCTCGCCGACCGGTACACCGCCCGCGGCGTACCGACCATGCCCGAACAGATCATGGTCACCACCGGCGCCATGGGCGCCGTCGCCGCCACCTGCCGGCTCCTGGTCCGCCCCGGTGAGCGCGTCGCCGTCGAATCGCCCAGCTACGCCAATGTGCTCCAGCTGATGCGGGAGGCGGGCGCCCGGCTGGTGCCCGTCGCAATGGCCGACCGGCTCGTGGGCTGGGACATCCCGGCCTGGCGTCAGGTCCTCGGCGCCGCCGCCCCCCGTATGGCCTACGTCGTCGCGGACTTCCACAACCCCACCGGCGCGCTCGCCACCGAGGAGCAGCGCCGCGGCCTCGTCGATGCCGCCCGCGCGGCCGGGACGGTCCTGATCGCCGACGAGACCATGTCCGAACTGCGGCTGGACGACGACGTCGAGCTGCCCCGCCCGGTCTCCGCCTTCGACCCGGCGGGCAGCACCGTCATCACCGTCGGCTCCGCGAGCAAGTCCTTCTGGGCGGGCTTGCGCATCGGCTGGGTCCGGGCCGCGCCCGACGTCATCCGCAGCCTGGTCGCCGCCCGCGCCTACGCCGACCTGGGCACGCCCGTGATCGAACAGCTCGCCGTCGGGTGGCTGTTGAACACCGGTGGCTGGGAGGAGGCCATCGAGGTCCGCCGCGCGCTCGCGCGCGACAACCGGGACGCGCTGGTGGCCGCCGTACGACGCCACCTCCCCGACTGGGAGTTCACCGTCCCGCACGGCGGCCTCACCCTCTGGGCCCGCACCGGCGGCCTCTCCGGCTCCCGCATCGCGGAGGCCGGGGCCCGGCTGGGCGTCCGCGTCCCCTCGGGCCCGCGCTTCGGCGTGGACGGCGCCTTCGAGGGCTACGTCCGGCTCCCGTTCACGGTGGCGGGCGCGGTGGCCGACAAGGCCGCCGAGCGCCTGGCGGCGGCCGCGGACCTGGTGGCGACGGGCGCCACGGTGGAGGCGGAGACCCCGCGCACCTGGGTGGCCTGACCCGCCCCCACCTTCACTGGCTCGTGGCCACCACCCGCTCACCCGGGGAGCCCGCCTCCGGCCCCGGCAGCAGCCGCAGCACCGCCCGCCGCTGGCCCTCGCTCGTCGCGTCGTCGTACGGGTCGGGCGTGGCCGGTACCTGGAGCCGGTGCACCGGCCCCGCGCCGAGCCGCGCGTACCCCCGGCCCGCCGGTGCCTCCGGCACCGGGGTGGTGGGCGGCGGGGCGCCCAGTACGGCGGTGGTCTGTTCGAGTGAGGCCGGGCCGAGGACCACCCGGGCGCGGGTGTGGAACCGTACGGCCTCGCTCAGGCCCTCCGCCGCGTCCAGCTGCTCGGCCACCACGACCCGTACGTTCGCCGCCCGCCCGTGCCGCAGCGGCACCTGGAGCAGCTCCTGCGGGTCCGTACGGCCGTCCGCCGCCGCCACATGGCTGAGCGCCGACGGTCGGTCCAGCACGATCCACAGCGGGCGCTGGACGTCCTCCGGCGGCGGGTGGCCGAACTGGCGGGCGCGGTTGGCGGCGAGCAGCCGCCGTTCGGTCTCGTGCCCGGCCCACTCCAGCGTCGCCAGCACCCCGGCGAGCCCGCATTCGACGGCCAGCACCCCGGCGCGGCCGCCGAGGCACGCGTACTCGCCGGTTCCGCTGCCGTCCACCACCAGCACGTCGCCGTGCGGCAGCGCCTGGAGCAGGATGGAGCGGAGCAGGGTGGTGGTGCCGCTGCCGGGGCGGCCGAGCACCAGCAGATGCGGTTCGGTGGAGCGCGGCCCGGTGCGCCAGACGACGGGGGGCACGTCCCGGGTCGCCGCCGCCGTCCCGTCGACGGCCGTCCCGCCCGTATCGGAGTCGTCCCGGGCCCGGGCCGTCTCGTCGTCGACGCCCTCCAGCACCGGCAGGGTCCGCCGCACGGACGACGCGTCCGTGAAGCCGAGCACCGTCTCGCCCGGCGCGGTCACGAAGCGCTGCGCGCAGATCGCGGTGGACAGGGCGGGCAGCACCGCCAGGGTGAGCCGGTTCGCCTCCTCGTCCCAGGTGAACAGGTACTCCCGGTCGCGCCCCGACTTCGCGTACAGCACCTGCTCGACACGGGCCCGGGACTCGGCCTCGCCGTCCGTGAAGTACGCGGGGTAGCGCAGCAGCAGCCGGGTCAGCCGCCCGTCCTCGTCGAAGTCGAACGACTCGAAGGGGCGCGACCACTCCCCGCCGTGGCTGTAGAGCGGGTCGGGGTCCTCGGCGGCGGCGAAGTACGGCACCAGCGCCTCGTAGATCAGGCGCAGCCGTTCGGTCCCGTCGGCGCCCGGCCCCGGGGCGGCGGGGGCGCGCACCCGCCCGGCCCAGCCCGCGGCGCCGAGCAGGCCGATCGCCGAGGCCAGCGGTCCGTACGGCAGCAGGAAGACGACGAACAGGCAGGCGGCCGCGACGAAGAACGCGGGCCCGCGCTGTTCGCCCGGAAGCTCCACCCAGCGGCGCCGCGCTCCGGCGGCGAGCACCCGCAGGCCCCGGGAGAGGGCGAGCAGCGGGTGGAGGACGTCGGCGGCGCTGTCGGCCGCGGTGCGGGCGAACTCGCGGCCGCGGCGGAACGGGGCGGCCCCGGCGCCGCCGAGGCGGAGCCGGGGGAGCGGTGGCAGGCCCACGTCAGATCTTGATCCCGCCCAGCAGACTGGCGAGGCTCGCGCCACCGGCCTTGATGCTCGGGGCGATGGCGGTGCTCGCGAGGTAGAAGCCGAAGAGGGCGCACACGACGCCGTGGGATGCCTTGAGGCCGTCTTTGCGGAAGAAGATGAAGACGACGATGCCGAGCAGGACGACACCGGAAATGGACAGGATCATCTCGGTCTCCTGGCTGGTGGGGGACTCTCACCATGAGTCATTCCAGGGTCACAGCATGTATCCATTCGGGGAAAGGTGCAAATGGGGAGATTGTTGGCGCAAGCGCAACAATGGTCACGTGCCGGTGATCACATGCACAGGTGGCGCGTGCGCGGGTAGCGGCATGCACAGGCAGTGAACGCACAGCTAGCGAAGGCGGAGGCGATACGCGATGAGCGCACCGAACCCCGAGAGCGAGCCCGCTCACGACCCGGAGGTGCTGCAACTGGCGGCCAAGGTCTTCGACCTGGCCCGGCACGGTGACACCGACACGCTCGCCGCCTACGTGGACGCGGGTGTTCCGGCCAACCTCACCAACGACAAGGGCGATTCGCTGCTCATGCTGGCCGCCTACCACGGCAACGCCGCGGCCGTGTCCGCCCTGCTGGAGCGCGGCGCCGACCCCAACCGCGTCAACGAGCGGGGGCAGACACCCATCGCCGGGGCGGCCTTCAAAGGGGAGGAGGAGGTGCTGCGGGTCCTGCTGGCCGCCGGTGCCGACCCGCGCGCGGGCTCGCCGTCGGCGGTCGACACGGCGCGCATGTTCGGGCGGGAGGACCTGCTCGCGCTGTTCGGGCCCGCGGACTCGTAGCGCCGGGCCGTGTCCGTGCGCACCTTCACTCCCGGAACCGGCCCGCGCGCCGGTTCCGGGATCCCCAACTACTCGTACTGGTACGGCCGCTGCGAGTACCGAGCCCTGCCGACGCGACCGGCTGCGCTGCTGGAGCGGGGCTCCGGAATCGAGTTGGTCCTCGGCGGCCCTTCCGCACCCGTATGATCGGTATCCAGTCCCATGTACGGAGTTGGGGGCGCGATGACTGCCACTTGGTGGCTTATGCAAGGTGAGGCCACGGTCGGCGAGTTACGGCAGTACGGGGTCGACCAGCCGGTCTTCCTGTGCCACTTCACGCCCGGACCCGCATGGGAAAAGGCCCGGGACAAGTTCGAGTCGTGGTCGGCGCTGCGCGGTCCGGACCCTGACGGAAGCCGTACCGCCCAGGTGATCAGATCCATCATGGACCTCGAACTGCGGTTGGTCCCCGCGGACGGCAGCCCCCCGATGGCGCTGTTCACGGAGTGCATCCTGCGGATCGACGGTCACACGGCCCGCCTGCGGTACTGAAGCGCTCCGCGGCTATCCGTCCGTCTTGCCGAGGACGAGCACCTGGATGGCCAGCACGGCGGCCCCCCGCGCCCAGTCGTTGAAATCGGAGACCTTGGTCTCCAGGTCGATCGGATCCGCCAGCGGATGGCGATGGGCGGCGATGGTCCGCCGGATGGTCTCGCCCGCGACGTCGACCAGACCGACCCCCTCCCCGGCGAGCAGGATCTTCTGCGGCATCGCGAAGTTGGCGATCTGCGCCACCAGGATGCCCAGCCCCCGCGCCGCCTCGTCGATCACCCGGCCGGTGACCGGATCGCCGGATGCGGCGAGGGCGAGAATGCCGGGATAGTCGACCTCCCGGCCCAGTGCGGCCTGCACCTGGTAGCGGATGCTCGGGATGGACAGCAGTGCGACCGCGCTGCCGCGCTCCCCGTCCGGGGTGAGGGGCCCGTTCGGATCGATGATCCAGCGCTTGCCGAGACCATGGCCGTCCTCCGCGCCGCGGACCAGGGTGCCGCCGATGACCAGGCCGTATCCGATGCCCGCGCCGATCGTGAGCACGACGAAGCGGTCCAGCCCGCGCCCCGCGCCGAACCAGGTCTCGGCCTCGGTGAGGGCCACCACGTCGTTCTCCACCACCACCGGCAGCCCGGTGCGCCGCTCCAGGAGCTCGGCGAACGGGACGTCGTCCCAGTCCAGGAAGGCGGAGTCGACGACGGTGGACCGGCCCCGGACATGGCCGCCCACGCCCACGCCGATCCCGGCCAGCCGGGGGAAATCGCGGCTGAAGTCCCGGACGAAAGCCTCGAGGAGGTCCGCGACCTCCTCGGGGTCATGGGTGCCGAGCGGACGGGTCCGCTGGGCCACGACCTCGCTCTTGAGCGTGGTGACCACCCCGTACACCGCATCGCCGGTGATCTTGAATCCGGCGAAGTAGCGGGACTCGGCCACGATGTCCAGCGGCTGGGAGGGGCGCCCCTGACCGCCGGTCCGGGCCGGACGGGACGCGTTCGGCCACGCCTCCTCGACCAGCAGCCCGGACTCGATCAGCGGCTTGGTCAGCCGGGTGAGGCTGCCCGCCGACAGATCCAGCCGTCTGGCGATCTCACCGCGGGAGAGCGGGCCGTGCATCAGCACTTCGATCGCCACCGCCCGCTCGGCGGGACTCAGCGGTGCCCAACTGGCCGCCAGCGCACTCATCGAGCCTTCATCATCCACATCCCGGAGCCTATATATCTTTCTCGACGAAAACAATGGCGGGGTCAGAGGCTGTGGACAACGGGTTTTCCACAGCTCATGCACGGGTCTTGACAGCTCTATTTTTTCGTCACGAAACTAATCGGCCATGGACCACGTCATGGACAAGGGAGTCTTATGGCCATCGCCTCGCCCCGTCGCGAGGGCGCCCGCGGCGACGGGCTTCTCGCGGCGGCGTTCATCGCACCCGCCCTGTTCGGGTTTCTCGTCTTCCTGCTCTGGCCCACCCTGCGCGGGATCTATCTGAGCTTCACCCGCTTCAACCTGCTGACCCCGCCGGAGTGGGTGGGCCTCGACAACTACGTGCGCATGGTCAACGACCCCATCTTCTGGGACTCGTTGCGCGTCACCGTTCTCTACGTGGTCATGAACATCGGCGTGCAGACGGTCGTGGCCCTGCTGATCGCCGTCCTGATGCAGCGGCTGACCCAGTCGGCGCTGGTGCGCGGCATCGTGCTCACCCCGTATCTGGTCTCCAACGTGGTCACCGGCATCGTCTTCCTGTGGATGCTCGACACCCAGCTCGGCATCGGCAACCAGATCCTCGGCGCCCTCGGCTTCGACCACATCGGCTTCTTCGCGAGCCAGGGGTGGGCGATCCCCACCATCGCGCTCGTCAACGTCTGGCGGCACGTGGGCTATACGGCCCTGCTGCTCTTCGCCGGGCTCCAGGCGATCCCCAAGGACATGTACGAGGCGGGCCGGATCGACGGGGCGGGGGAGTGGCGGATGTTCTGGCGGATCTCCCTGCCGCTGCTGCGGCCGATCCTCGCGCTCGTGCTCATCATGACCGTCATCGGGTCGTTCCAGGTGTTCGACACGGTCGCGGTCACCACGGCCGGAGGCCCGGCCAACGCCACCAACGTGCTCCAGTACTACATCTACGGAGCCGCGTTCGGACGCTTCCAGTTCGGCTATGCCTCCGCGATGTCCGTCGCCCTGCTGATCGTCCTCAGCGTGATCACCATCGTCCAGTACCGGCTCACCAAGGCCGGCCAGACCGACCTCGGATAGGGGCCCGTCATGGCATTGGCGACACCCACGAAACTCGGCGCCCCCAGCCCCGCCACCACCCGGACCGCGCTCAGGACGCGGCGCAGGCCCTCACCCGGCCGCGTCCTCGCCTGGATCCTCATGGGCGGGGTCATGGTGGTGACGCTCTTCCCCTTCTACTGGATCCTGCGAACCGCGCTGTCCACCAACACCGCGCTCGCCGCCCACCCCTCCTCCCTGCTTCCCGTCGACATCAGCCTGGGCGGCTTCGCCCGGGTCTTCGGCCTCCAGAGCACCAAGGACGCCCTCGCCCAGGGCGGCTCGGGTGCCGACCTCAACTTCTGGCGCTATCTGCTCAACTCGATATTCGTCTCCACCCTGATCACCGGCTGCCAGGTCCTGTTCTCCGCCATGGCCGCCTACGCCTTCGCCCGCCTGCGATGGCGCGGCCGGGATACCGTGTTCGGGCTGGTGCTCGCCGGGCTCATGGTGCCCGCCGTCTTCACGCTGCTGCCGAACTTCGTCCTCATCAAGCAGCTCGGCCTGATCGACAGCCTGCTCGGCATCGCGCTGCCCACGATGTTCATGACGCCGTTCGCCGTCTTCTTCCTCCGCCAGTTCTTCATGAACATCCCCGCGGAGATCGAGGAGGCCGCGCTGCTGGACGGCGCGGGGAAGGTGCGGGTCTTCTTCCGGGTCATCCTGCCGATGGCGGGGGCGCCGATCGCGACCCTCGCCATCCTCACCTACATGACCTCCTGGAACGACTACTTCTGGCCGCTCATGGTGTCCTACAGCGACAGCTCCCGGGTGCTCACCGTCGCGCTGAGCATCTTCCGCGCCCAGTCGCCGCAGACCGGCATGGACTGGGCCGGGCTGATGTCGGCGACGCTGGTCGCCGCGCTCCCCATGCTCCTGCTGTTCGCCGCGTTCGCCCGGCGCGTCATCAACTCCGTCGGCTTCACCGGAATCAAGTAGGAGGCAGCGATGGCCACGGCACGAACCCTCCGCGCCCTCCGCACCACATGCGCGCTAGGCGGAGCCGCGGCGCTCACCCTCGCGGCGGGCTGCGCACCACAGGGCTCCACCTCGGTCTCCGCGCAGCGGACCGTCAGCTATTGGCTCTGGGACGCCAATCAGCTGCCCGCCTACCAGGCGTGCGCGAAGGACTTCGAGAAGAGGAACCCCGGGCTCAACGTCAAGATCACCCAGATGGGCTGGGACGACTACTGGACCAAGCTCACGGCCGCCTTCATCGCGGGCACCCAGCCCGACGTCTTCACCGACCACGTCTCCAAGTTCGGCCAGTTCGCCGACCTCGGCGTGCTCGCCCCGCTCGACGAGCTGCCCGCCACCAAGGGCATCAAGAACGCCGACTATCAGCCCAGCCTCGGCGCCTCCTGGATCGGTCGGGACGGCCACCGCTACGGCGCCCCGAAGGACTGGGACACCGTCGCCCTCTTCTACAACAAGAAGATGGCCAAGGCCGCCGGGGTCTCCGCCAAGGACCTCAACTCGCTCGCCTGGAACCCCAAGGACGGCGGCAGCTTCGAGAGGACCATCGCCCATCTCACCGTCGACCGGAACGGGGTCCGGGGCGACGAGCCGGGCTTCGACAAGAACCACGTCCGCACCTACGGCCTGGCCACCAATGACGCGGGTCAATCCGACGGCCAGACCCAGTGGAGCGCCTTCGCCGGCTCGGCGGGCTGGCATTACACCAACAAGCGGGTGTGGGGCGATCACTACAACTACGACCAGCCCGCCTTCAAGAGCGCCATCCGCTGGTACTTCGGGTTGGCGAAGAAGGGGTACCTCGCACCGTTCAGGGACTTCTCCGAGTCCAACGGACCCGACGTGCAGCTCGGTTCGGGCAAGGCGGCCATCGCGATGCACGGCTCCTGGATGATCTCCACCTTCGCCGGGCTCAAGGGCGTCGACGTCGGCACCGCCCTGACCCCTGTCGGTCCGTCCGGTCACCGCGCCACCATGATGAACGGCCTCGCCGACTCCATCAGCAAACACGCGAAGAACAAGGAGGGCGCCCAGAAGTGGGTGGCCTATCTCGCCTCGAACGCGTGCCAGAAGACGGTCGGTGAACACAGGGTCGTCTTCCCGGCGACCAAGGCGGGCACGGCAGCGGCGGCGGCCGCGTACAAGAAGGAAGGCATCGACACCACCGCCTTCACCAAGCCGGTCGCCGACCGGACCACGTTCTCCTTCCCCATCACCGACTACGCCGCCGACGTTCAGGCCCTGATGACCCCCGCGATGCAGGACATCTACGCCAACGGGGCGTCCGTGTCGGGCGTGCTCGACCGCACCAACGACCAGATCAACTTCCTCTTCGACCAGGATCACTCCTGATGAAAGGGCCCTCCATGCCGTTCACCCTTGGCATCGTCGGCGCCGGGCAGTTCGCCGGCCAGTTCGCCAAGCTCTTCCAGGCCCACCCGGGCGTCGGGGACGTCACCGTCACCGATCTGCTGCCCGAGCGCGCGGACCGGCTGGTCTCCCAGTACGGGCTGGCCGGGACCCACCCCTCGTTCGAGGCCATGCTGGAATCCGACGTGGACGCCGTCGCGCTGTTCACCCAGCGCTGGACCCACGGTCCCCTCGTCGTCCGGGCCCTGCGCGCCGGGAAGCACGTGTACTCGGCCGTGCCGATGGCCGTCAGCGAGGAGGAGATCGCCGCCATCATCGACGCCGTCCGGGAGACCGGGCTGACGTACATGATGGGCGAGACCAGCCAGTACAACCCGGCCACCGTCTACGCCCGGGAGAAGATCACCGAGGGCGGCTTCGGGCGGCTCTTCTACGCCGAGGGCGACTACGTCCACGACATGGATCTCGGCTTCTACGAGGCGTACCAGTACAGCGGCGGCGAGCAGTGGAAGTCCACCGCGAGCTATCCGCCGCTGCTCTACCCCACCCACTCGGTCGGCGGGGTGCTGGGCGCCTGGCAGACCCACGCGGTGAGCGTGTCCGCGATAGGGGTGCGGGACGAGCGGGGGGACGGGGTCTTCGACCGGGAGGTCAGCCAGTTCGACAACGACTTCTCCAACGCCACCGCGCTCTTCGAGGCGGCCGGGGGCGGATCGTTCCGCATCAATGAGTTCCGCCGGGTGGGCTACCCCTCACACATCCGCGAGTCGCGGTTCCGCTTCTTCGGTACCGAGGGCAGTCTCGAGCAGCTCGCCACCGTCAGCTTCTGGCAGGACAAGAAGGGTGTCCAGGACGTCTCCGCACACCTCCAGCCCGCGCCGACCGTGTCCCCCGACGATCCGTCGCTCGCCGAGGTGGCCCCCGCGCTGCGGGACGCCTTCACCTCGGGCAGCGCCCCCGTGCACGACCGGTCGCGGCTGCCGAAGGAGTTCGCCCAGCTGCCCAACGGGCACGAGGGCAGCCACCACTTCCTCGTCGACGACTTCGTCACCGCCGTCAACACCCGCACCCTGCCCACGGTGAACGCCTGGGTCGCGGCCCGCTACACCCTGCCGGGCATCGTCGCCCACCGGTCCGCGCTCCAGGGCGGTGCCCGCCTGGACATCCCGGACTTCGGCGACGCGCCCGCGTAGCGCCCCGCAGGGCGAGCCGGACCGCCGCGCGCATCGTCCCACGGGGCGGCGGTCCGGCCGTATAGCTTGATCCTCATGGACATCGGTGATGTGGTCGAGGACTTCGAACTTCCCGACGAGAGCGGCGACACCCGCACCCTGAGCGGACTGCTGAAGAACGGCCCGGTGGTGCTGTTCTTCTACCCGGCGGCCTTCACGCCCGGCTGCACGAAGCAGGCCTGCCACTTCCGTGACATCGCGGCGGAGTTCAGGGAGCTGGGCGCCGAACCGGTCGGCATCAGCGCCGACGCGGTCGAAAAGCAGGCGGAGTTCGCCCGCGCGTACTCCTTCGGCTATCCGCTGCTGTCGGATCCGGAGGGGACGGTACGGGAGCGGTTCGGGGTGAAGCGCGGCATCGCGGCCGTACCGACCAAGCGGGTCACCTTTGTGATCGACACCGACCGCCGGGTGCTGGAAGTCGTCAAGAGCGAGTTCCGGATGGGGGTCCACGCGGACCGGGCGCTGGACGCGCTCCGGCGCCGGGCCGCGTAGCGAACCAGGCGCGAAAACACTTGCGGGGGCGGTGCGTTGTGCCGCCCCGCAAACCTTGGTGACACCTCTAGCAAGCGCTTGCCGCGCGGCGTAAGGTCATCCGGCCGACCGTAGTACGCCCCGCCATGCCGCACGCGCCGAGCTGAGGAGCCTCCATGAGACGCGCCGGTACCGCACTGCTGGCCGCCACCGCCTGCCTCACCCTGCTGCCCGGCGCCCCGGCATGGGCCGGGACCTCCGGCCACCGCCCCGGCCACGCCCTCCCGAACTGCACCGGCGCCGCCCCCATCACCTGCCACTTCGACATCGCCCCGGGGACGTACGACGTCACGGCAGTCCTCGGCGGCGCCGACGCCGGAAGCACCGCCGTGACCGCCGAGTCGCGGCGCACGCTGCTGCCCGCGACGCCGACCGCCGCCCGGCAACGGCTGACGAGGACGTTCACCGTCAATGTGCGCGAGCCGGAAGGAGAGCCGACCGGGCCGAGCGGATCGCCCGGGCTCGACCTCTCCTTCGGCGGCGACGCGCCCCGCCTCGCCGATCTGCGGGTCACCGCAAGCCGCCGTACGCAGCTCTTCCTCGCCGGGGACTCGACCGCCTGCGACCAGATCGCCGCCCCGTACACGGGCTGGGGGCAGCAGCTTCCGCAGTTCTTCCGCGGCGGTCTCTCGGTCGCCAACTACGCCGACTCCGGCGAGGGTTCCGGTTCCTTCCTCGCCGACCCCCGGCTCTTCCCCGCCATGCGTCCGCTGATCCGCAAGGGCGACACCGTCCTCGTCCAGTTCGCCCACAACGACAAGCAGACGACCGCCGCCGACTACCGCGCCAACCTCACCGCGCTGCTCGACGGGGTGCGGGCGCGCGGCGGCAAGCCCGTCCTCGTCACGCCCATCGTGCGCCGCTGGTTCAACGACGACGGCACCCTCGACAACGGCACCGCCCTGCACATCAACGGCCTCGGCGTGAACCTGCCTGCCGAGATGCGCGCCCTCGCCGCCGAACGGCACGTCCCCCTCATCGACCTCACCGCCCTCACCCGGCAGCTGGTGGAACAGCTCGGCCCCGAGGGCTCCAAGGCGCTGTACCTCTACGACGAGGCCCGCGACAACACCCACACCTCCGCCCACGGCGCCACCGAGTTCGCCCGGCTCGTGCTCGGCGAACTGCGTGCGCAGCGTCTGGTCCCCGGCGGGGTGATCCGGTGACGCACACGCAGCCAGGCCACGCCCACCGAAGCCACGCCCAGAGCCACGCCCAGAGAAGCCGCACTCAGAGAAGCCACGCCCAGAGGAGCCACCCACCGGTGACCCACCCACAGGTGACCCACCCCTTCCCGCTGCCGGCCGAGGACCGTGCCACCAGCCCGTACACCGGCTGGACCCGGGCCCACTGGGAGGCCGCCGCCGACGGGCTGCTCGCCG
The DNA here is from genome assembly GCF_052851135.1 of Streptomyces sp. BRA346. Classification (NCBI taxonomy): domain Bacteria; kingdom Bacillati; phylum Actinomycetota; class Actinomycetes; order Kitasatosporales; family Streptomycetaceae; genus Streptomyces; species Streptomyces sp. BRA346. Next base: position 95,566 of record NZ_JAIWIH010000041.1, read on the forward strand.
CCGTCACCCCGTACGCCACCCCCGGCCGGGCCCTCTACCAGCTGCCGGGCCACCGGCCCAGCTGGTCGGGCGCCCGCTCCGACGGACTCGAAGGATTCGCCCGCACCTTCCTGCTCGCCGCCTTCCGCGTCGCGGGCGCGCGCGGCGCGGACCCGCACGGCCTCCTGGAGCGGTACGCGGACGGCTTCGCAACCGGCACCCGGCGGCCCGGCGGCGACGGACCCGAGGACTGGCCCCGGATCGCCGACCGCAGCCAGCCGCTGGTCGAATCCGCCTCGATCGCGCTCGGGCTGCGAATCACCCGGCCCTGGCTGTGGGACCGGCTGGACGACGGCGTGCGCCGGCGCGTCGGCGCCTGGCTCACGGACGCGCTCACCGCCACCCCCGTGCCCACCAACTGGGAGCTGTTCCCGGTGGCCGTCGGCGGCTTCCTCGCCGAGGCGGACGTGGAAACGGACGCCGCCCGCGCCGCCGTCGACCGGGGCCTCGCGCGCATCGAGCCCTGGTACACCGGCGACGGCTGGTACAGCGACGGCGCGAACCGCGCCTTCGACTACTACAACGGCTGGGCCCTGCACCTCTATCCGGCCCTCGACGCCTGGCTGTCCGGCGACACCGAGCGGCTCGCCCGCTACGGGCAGCGGCTGGCCGCCCACCTCACCGATTACGCCCACCTCTTCGGCGGCGACGGCGCCCCGCTCCACCAGGGCCGCTCGCTGATCTACCGCTTCGCGGTCGCCGCCCCGCTGTGGCTGGGCGCCCTCACCGGGCACACCCCGCTCGCCCCCGGCACCACCCGCCGCCTCGCCTCCGGCGCCCTGCGCTACTTCCTCGACCGGGGCGCGGCCTCGGACGACGGGCTGTTGTCGCTGGGCTGGCACGGCCGCTACGAGGGCCTGGTCCAGCCCTACTCCGGCCCCGCGTCCCCCTACTGGGCCGCCAAGGGCTTCCTCGGGCTGCTGCTCCCGGAGGGGCACGAGGTGTGGACGGCCCGCGAGGAGCCGGGCCCCGCCACCGCGGGCGCCGACGTCACCCGCGCCGTGTCCGGACCGAACTGGCTGCTCCAGTCCACCACCGCCGACGGCCTGGTGCGCCTCCACAACCACGGCAGCGAACACCTCCCCCCGCCCGGCGACCCCGATCAGGACGACCCGTACTACGCGCGGCTCGCCTATTCCACGGCCACCGGCCCCGTCCCGTACGGCGCCGCGCCCGACAACCACTTCGGCCTGCTGAGCGGCGACCGGGTCTCCCTGCGGACCCGGCTGGAGCCCCTGGGCGCGGGGGACGGCTGGGCGGCCTCCCGCCATCACGCCCGGGTGGTGGGGGAGGAGCGGCCGGACGAGGTCCGGATCACCAGCCTGGTGCTGGTGCACGGCGCGGCGGAGGTCCGCGTCCACCTGGTGGCGGGGGCGGCCCCGGGCCACCCCGTACGCCAGACCGGCTGGGCGGCCCCGGACGAGGCCCTGCGCTCCGAACTCCTGCCGCTGCACGGCCTGCTGACCGCGGATCCGCTGCCCGCCGCCGCCACGGCCTTCTCCGGCCGTGCCGTCGCTCCCGCCCTCACCGGCGAGACCACCGGCGGCGCGGCCGGTGACTTGTTCGTCTGCCTGGCCCGGCTGACGGCCGAACCGGATCCGGCCCCGCTGGAGACGCTGGCCCGCGTGGACGTGGCGCCCGCCGACGGCGGCTACGAGGTCCGGGTCGCCTGGTGGGACGGCGCCGCCTACCGCGCCCATCTGTCGGAGCAGGCGGTACGGGTCGCCCCGGCGATCCCGGCACCGGTCAACCGAAGCTGACCCGCTCCAGCCAGAAGTCGAGCAGCTTCGCGTCGCCGAGGACCTCGACGCGCCCGCCGTGCGCGGGGCGCCGCTTGTAGACGAGCAGCAGCAGCTCCGTCAGCGGCCCCCGCACCGCGACGGCGCACTTCTCGTGCGCCCGGCGCCAGGTGATGGCTTCCCCGGTGAGGTCGACGACCCACTCCGCCACCGCCTCCGGCGCGGCGTCGGTGGCGTGCAGATGGAGCGTGCGGCCGGGGCCGAGCAGCTCGCGCATCCAGGGGTGGACGTCGAAGTGGAAGGGCAGCGAGCCCAGTTCCATCCACTCGTCCAGGGCGTCGAGCGCCACGTCCTGGACGAGGGTGAACTCCGCGCCGAGGGCCAGGGTCGCGTCGGCCCGGTGCATCACCGTCTCATGAGTGAACCGGCGTGCGTAGAACGCCGCCGTATCCGCCCCGGGCACCGGCACCCACACCGGCGCGCCGGGCCCGGCCTCGCGCAGCGCCTCCGCCAGCTCCGCCGCGCTCTCGGCCAGCCACGGGCCGACCACCGCCGGATCCTCGGCCGCGTACGGGGCGAGATCGCGGAAGTGCTCGTCGGGCAGGGTCTCGGCGGCCCGCGTCCGCACCATCTCCGCCGCCCAGCGCTGGCCGCCGCCGAGGTGCCGCAGCAGCTGCCCCACGTTCCAGCCGGGGCAGGACGGCACCGGCACCGTCAGGTCCGCGCCCTCGATACGGGGCGTCAGCAGCCCCGTCTGCGTGACGATCTCGGCACACATGCGGTCAAAGCTCAGGAGAGTCATGACAGCACGGTAGAGGTCACCACCGACAACGGGTCGGTTACGGCGCGGGCGGCAGCGTTCCGCCGAGGCGTTCGGACAGGGCCCGGGTCGAGGCGAGGAGGGTTTCGCCGATCTCGGCGACACGGTCCCGGGTGACGCGGGAGGCGGGGCCGGAGACGCTGATGGCGGTGGCGACCGCCCCGCTGTGGTCGAATACCGGCGCCGCGACGCAGCGGATCTCCCTCTCGTTCTCCACGTCGTCGATCGCGTACCCGCGCTCCCGCACCGCGGCCAGCTCGGCGCGCAGCCACCCGGCGGTGGTGATGGTGGCCGGGGTGCGGGGCGGCATGCCCCGCGCGATCACCTGGTCCACCACGGCGGGGGAGGCGTAGGCGAGGAACGCCTTTCCGACGGCGGTGCAATACGCGGGCTGGCGGCTGCCGATGCGTGAATGCATGCGCACCGGCTGGGGGCTTTCCACCTTGTCGATGTACACGATCTCCGGTGGATCGAAGACCACCAAGTGGACCGTTTCCCCTATGCCGTCGACGAGTTCATGCAGATGTGGGGCAGCGGCTTCGCGGAAGTCCAGCCGCTCCAAATAGACTTGGCCGAGGAACGCGTTCTGCGGACCGAGTCGATAGCGCCCGTTCTCGGCGTCCTGGTCCACCAGGCGCACCTCCCGCAGCGGTGCCAGCAGCCGCAGGATGGTGCTCTTGCTCAGGCCCAGGCCCGCGGCCAGGTCGGTGAGGGTCGCGCCGCGCGGATGGCCGCTGTCCTCGGCCAGGAACATCACGATGGACAGCGCCCGGCGCAGCGACGACGAGGTGTTGCGCCCAGCGCCGGTCCCGGCGGGGCGGTCGTCCTGACCGCCGTGGGCGGTGTCCGGCCGAGAAGTCATGCCGGGAAGGTAGCCGACCTCCGCGTTTTTGCATAGCAGCATCGGATGCCGGAATTCGAAATCAACCATTGACGGCCTTGACCGGCTCGGTTAGCTTGTGCGCACCCAATACGGAATTCGATTCTGCATTGCAGAATCCCCAGAGCCCGACGGTCATCGCCGATCGCGGCCTCGATGATCCGTCCCGCTCTTTTTCAACCCCGAAGGGAGTCCCGCCATGGGACGACGACGCCTTCACGCCCGAAGAATGGCCGCGATCTCCGTGAGCGCCCTCGCCGCCACGTCCCTGCTCGCCGCCTGCTCCTCCAGCCAGAGCCCGGCCTCCCGCGCGCAGGACTCCACCCTCCAGAAGGTGACCCGCAGCGGCACGCTGCGGGTGGCCAGCTGTCTGACGTTCCCGCCCTTCGGCTCGACCGACAAGGGCAACAAGCCCCAGGGCTTCGACGTCGATGTCGCCAAGGCCATGGCCAAGGCGCTCGGCGTCAAGGCGAAGATCGTCGACACCACCTCCGCCAACCGCATCCCCAATCTGCGCACGCACAAGGTCGACGCCGTGGTCTGCAACTTCACCACCACCGCCGAGCGCGCCAAGCAGGTCGCCTTCAGCGATCCGTACATCGTCGCCGGTGAGGTGCTGATGGTGAAGAAGTCCAGCGCCATCGCGAGCCTGAAGGACCTCTCGGGCAAGAAGGTGGCGGTCACCAAGGGCTCCACCAACGGTGCCGCCGTGAAGGAGGGCAACCCGAAGGCGCAGATCCAGGAGTACGACACCTCCGCGGCCGCCGTGCTCGCGGTCAAGCAGGGCCAGGCCGACGCCATGGTCGAGGACTCCAACTTCCTCAACTACCAGGCCAAGAGCGACCCCTCCCTCAAGGTCACCAAGGTGTCCGTCGTACCGCTGGAGTACAACGCGATCGGCGTGGGCCAGGGCGACCCCGACTGGCTCCAGTGGATCAACACCTGGCTGCGGGAGTTCAACACCTCCGGCCAGAGCGCGGCCCTCTACAAGAAGTGGTTCGGCGTCAAGCCGGTCTACCCGCTCAACCCGTCCTACTGAGCCCAGCCGGGCGGCGGCACCCCGCCGCCGCCCCCCGTGGAGGAACCCCATGTTCGCCGACTGGACGTACGCCCTCCAGGACTGGCCCACCTACCTCGGCGCGGCCTGGCTGACCCTGAAGCTGTCCCTCGCCGCCTTCGTCCTCGCCTGCGCCCTCGGGCTGCTCGGCGCCCTCGCCCGCCGGTCGCGCCACGCCCTGGTCCGCGCCCCGGCCGCCGTGTACGTCGAGGTCATCCGCAACACCCCGGTGCTGCTACAGATGTTCGTCGCCTACTTCGCCCTGCCCTCGGCCGGGCTGCGGCTCAGCCCCGTCCAGGCGGGCATCGCGGCGCTCGGCGTCAACGTCGGCGCGTACCTCACCGAGATCTTCCGGGCCGGGATCCAGGCCGTCCCGAGCGGCCAGCGCGAGGCGTCCCGCGTGCTCGCCCTCAGCCCCTTCCGTACCTTCCTGCACGTCGTGCTCCCGCAGGCGCTGCGCAACGTCTACCCGGCCGTGATCAACCAGCTCGTCCAGATCATCCTGGGCTCGTCGCTGCTCTCGGCCATCTCCGTGCCCGAACTCACCGGCACCGCCATGGTGATCAACTCCCGCAATCTGCTCACCATCCAGGTGTTCGGCATCGCCGCCGTGCTCTACCTGGTGCTCACCAACGTGGTCGTGCTGGTGGCGGAACTGATCGGCCGCGCGGCCTTCAAACCGCCGCTGCGCCCGATCCGCCCCCACCAGTCGGTCCTGGCGGGTCTGCGGACCGCGGCCCGCCGTCTCGTCCTGATCCGCAAGGAGGCGTGATGGACTGGTCGGTCCTGTGGTCCAACCGCGACCTGTACGCCTCCGGGCTGTGGTCCACCGTCCTGCTGTCCGCCGCGGCCATCGCCGCCTGCACCCTGCTCGGCCTGGTCATCGCGGCCATCCGCACCAGCCGGATCCCCGTCCTGGCCCAGCTGGCCCGCTGCTACCTGGAGGTCTTCCGGGGCACCCCGCTGCTGGTCCAGATGCTCTTCATCTACTTCGGCGCCGCCTACCTGGGCATCGGGAGCATCTCCGTCTTCGGCGCCGCCCTGCTCGCGCTCACCCTCTTCCAGGGCGCCTACGTCGCGGAGATCTTCCGCTCCGGCATCGAGGCCGTCCCGCGCGGCCAGTGGGAGGCGGCGCGGGTCCTGGGTCTGTCCCGCACCCAGACCTTCGGGTCGGTGATCCTGCCCCAGACCCGGGCCATCGTGCTGCCCCCGCTGGTGGGCCAGTACCTCTCGCTCGTCAAGGACACCTCGATCGCCGTCGTCATCGGCTACGCCGAACTGCTCCGCGAGGGGCAGGCCATCGTGGACCGGGACGGGCACCCGGGCATGGCGTACCTGGCCATCGCCGTCCTGTACTTCGTCATCTGTTCCCCGCTGTCGGTCGTCGTCCGGCGCATGGAGAGAAAGGCCGTGACCGCCTGATGATCACCAAGTCCCCCATGGAACGGACCCCGCCCACCACCGCCCAGGTCGCCCTGTCCGGCGTGCACAAGCGCTTCGGCGACCTGGAGGTCCTCAAGGGCGTCGACATCGAGGTCGGCTCCGGCGAGGTCGTGGTGCTCATCGGGGCCAGCGGCTCCGGCAAGAGCACCCTGCTGAGGATCATGTGCGACCTGGAACGCGCCGACCGCGGAGAGGTCTGGGTCAACGGAGTCCCGCTGCACGACCGCAAGCGCGCACCCGAGATCTTCGGCCACGTCGGCATGGTCTTCCAGCAGTTCAACCTGTTCCCGCACCGCACCGCGCTGGGCAATGTGACCCTCGCGCTGCTCAAGGTGCGCAAGATCAGCCGTAAGGCGGCCGAGGAGCGGGGTCGGGAGGTGCTGGCCCGAGTCGGGCTCGCCGACAAGGCGGACGCCTACCCGGCCCAGCTGTCCGGCGGCCAGCAGCAGCGCGTGGCGATCGCCCGCGCGCTCGCCATGGACCCCGCCGTCATGTTCTTCGACGAACCCACCTCCGCCCTCGACCCGGAGCTGGTCGGCGAGGTCACCGGCGTCATGCGGTCCCTGGCCGACGAGGGCATGACCATGGTGGTCGTCACCCACGAGATGCGGTTCGCCCGGGACACCGCCGACCACGTGGTCTTCATGGACGGCGGTGTCGTCCTCGAACAGGGCACGCCCGAGCGCGTCTTCGGCAGTCCGGCCGAGGCCCGCACCCAGCAGTTCCTGCACCGGGTGCTGGACACCTAAGAGGGGTCGGATCAGCCCAGCGGGGCGAAGGTGAACGAGAACTCCGCCGGGGCCACCAGCAGCCGGTGCGGCTCCAGCACCCCAGGACCGCAGGACTGGCTGCCGATGCCCTGCTGGCCGTGGTCGAGGTTGACCCACACCGTGTCGGGCGACGCGACCAGGTCCGGGGTGTGCTCGGCCGCGTCCAGCTGCTCCGTGGTCCAGCGGCGCGCGGTGAACCAGAACGGCGGGTGGCCCTCGATGCGCAGGCCCGTGCCGTCCGGGGCGGTCAGCCGCGCCCAGCGCACATCGGCCCGCGCCCCGTTCTCCTGCGGCCGCACGTACGGCGTCTGCATGTCGTCCACCGACAGCGCCCAGCGCCCCAGCCGGGAGGCGGCCCGGGTGTCCGGGTACGCCTCGCCGGGGCCGCCGCCGAACCACTCCGCGGCGCCCAGCGCGGCGGGCACCCCGAGCCGTACGCCCAGCCGGGGCAGCGGGCAGGTCCACGCGCCGAGCGGGGTGACGGAGACGGCCAGCCGCAGCCGGTCCCCGTCCGCCGTCCAGCGGTAGACCGCCGTCAGCCCGACGTCGGTCGCCGCCGGGGCGACCCGGGTACGGACGGTCAGCTCCCGGTCCGCGAGCTCCACCGCGTCGACCCGGTGCTGGAGCCGGTGCAGGCCCAGCTGCCGCCAGATCAGCCCGTAGCGCTCGTCGGGCTGCCAGGACGCGCCGTTGTCGTTGTCGGTGGGGGCCCGCCAGAGGTCGAGCCGGGGGCCGGTGAGGGTGAGCCCGCCGAGGTCGGTCAGGGTGCCGGTGGCGGCGTCGAACGTGCCCGGGCCGAGGACGATCCGGTCCCCGCCGTGGCGCGGCGCCGCCGTGGCCGCAGCGGAGGCGGGCGCGGCGGCCGCTGAGCCGGGCAGCTGCGCCCAGGCCACCACATGCCCCGCCTCGCCCCACGCCGTGGCCGCGGCGAGCCGCGCTTCGACCGTCCAGCGGGTCTCGTCGCCCGGCGCGGTGGCCGTGGGCGCGGGCAGCTTGAGGTCGGCGGACTGGCCGGGGGCCAGCGGTGGCACCGTCAGCTCGCCGGACCCGACCGCCACGCCCTCGGCCTCGTACGCCCAGGTGAAGGCGAGATGGGACAGGTCGGTGAAGTCGTGGCCGTTGGTGATCCGGACCGTCCCGGCGGCCCCGTCGCCCTCGATCCGCACCGGCTCGATGACCTTCTTGTACTCGACCAGCCCCGGGGACGGGGTGCGGTCGGGGAAGAGGAGCCCGTCGCAGACGAAGTTGCCGTCGTGCAGCTCCTCGCCGAAGTCGCCGCCGTACGCGTAGTAGCGTGTGCCGTTCGGCGTGTGCCGGGCGAAGCCGTGGTCGATCCACTCCCACACGAACCCGCCCTGGAGCCGTTCGTGCGACGCGAACAGCCGCTGGTACTCGCTCAGTCCGCCAGGACCGTTGCCCATGGCGTGCGCGTACTCGCACTGGATGAACGGCAGCTCCCGCCGCCGCGCGTCCAGCGCGGGGTCGCCCCAGGGCGCCTCCGTACGGGCGCCGATCTGCGCGACCTCCTCGTGCGGCGCGTACATCCGGGAGTAGATCCCGGTGTCGGCGCAGGACAGATCGCCCTCGTAGTGGATCACCCGGGACGGGTCGCGCTCCCGGATCCAATCGGCCATCGCGGACAGCCCGCGGCCCGTGCCGCACTCGTTGCCGAGCGACCACATCACGATGGACGGGTGATTCTTGTCGCGCTCGACCATCCGGGCGGCCCGGTCGAGCAGCGCGGGGGTCCAGCGGTCGTCGTCGACCGGGTTGTTCCGCCAGTCGAGGTCGACGAAGCCATGGGTCTCCAGGTCACATTCGTCGATGACCCACAGCCCCAGCTCGTCGCACAGGTCGAGGAAGGCGGGGTGCGGCGGATAGTGGCTGGTGCGCACGGCGTTGATGTTGTGCCGCTTCATCAGCTCCAGATCGCGGCGCATCGTCGCCAGGTCCAGCGCGCGGCCGGTCTCCGGGTGGAACTCGTGCCGGTTCACGCCCCGGAACAGCACCCTCCGGCCGTTGACCTTGAACACCCCGTCCTCGACCAGGACCGTGCGGAAGCCGATCCGCAGCGCGATCGTCTCGCCCCCGGTGGTCAGCGTGCCCTCGTACAGCCGCGGCGTCTCCGCCGTCCACGGCTCGACGGCGACGGTGGCGCTCTCCCCGGTCGCCAGGTCGAGACCCAGCTCGGGCACGGTGACCCGGCCGCCGCCCGGCCCGGCGTCGACCCGCAGCGTGCCCGCGCCGCTCACGTGGTCGTACGAGGCGTGTACGAAGAAGTCGGCCACGGCGCCCGCGGGGCGGTGCAGCAGCGTCACCTCGCGGAAGATCCCCGGCAGCCACCACTGGTCCTGGTCCTCCAGATAGCTGCCGGAGGACCACTGGTGCACGCGCACCGCCAGCACGTTCCCCGACGGCTTCAGCAGCCCCGCGACCGCGAACTCGTGCGGCAGCCGGCTGCCCTTGAAGGTGCCCAGCTCCTCCCCGTTGAGCCAGACCCGGGCGCAGGACTCGACGCCCTCGAAGCGCAGCACCGCCTCCCCGTCCGCCGGCCAGTCGCCGGGCAGGTCGAAGACGCGCAGATGGTCACCGGTCGGGTTCTCGGTGGGCACGCGCGGCGGGTCCACCGGGAACGGATAGTTCACGTTGGTGTAGATCGGCGCGCCGTGGCCGTGCAGCACCCAGTGCGCGGGCACCGGCATCTCGCCCCAGCCGGAGGCGTCGTAGCCGGGGCGGGCGAAGGAGTCGTCCTCGGTGGCCGCGGTCGGCGACAGCCGGAACGCCCAGGTGCCGCCGAGGCTCAGCCGGGCGGCGTCGGAGCCGGGGGCCCAGGCGCGCGGCGGCAGGCATCCGGTGCCGGGGGAGACGTCCTCGTAGTAGGGAAGCGGCGTGTGCTGCGTGGAGTTCATCGTTCTCCTCGGTCAGCCCTTGATACCGGTCTGTGCCACACCCTGCACGAGCCAGCGCTGGAGGAACACGAAGACGAGCACAAGTGGCAGGATCGATACGGCCGTTGCCATGAAGATCAGGTGGATGTTGATCGTCTGGGCGGTCATGTACGAGGACAGCGCGACCTGCACGGTCCACGAGTTCTGATCCTGGCCGATCACCAGGGGCCACAGGAAGGCGTTCCAGCCGCTGATGAACGTGATGACCGAGATCGCCGCGAAGAAGTTGAGCGAATTGGGCACCACGATGCGCCAGTACGCCCCCCAGTAGCCCAGCCCGTCCACCCGGGCCGCCTCCTCCAGCTCCTTGGGGAAGCCCAGGAAGTACTGGCGGAAGAGGAACGCGGTGAAACCGCTGAACAGGCCGGGGATGATCAGACCGCGCAGCGAGGAGACCCAGCCGAGCGACGAGACCAGGACATAGCTCGGCACGAAGGTCACGGCCGCCGGGACCATGAGGGTGAACAGGACGGTGTACAGCACCTTGTTGGCGTGCTTGTACGGGATGCGCGCCAGTCCGTATCCGGCCAGCGAGCACACCAGCAGCGTGCCCAGGGTGTGCAGCACGGCCACCACGGTGGAGTTCCACAGCGCCCGGGCGAAGGGGACGGAGGGGTCGTCGAACAGCTCCTTGACGTTCCCCCACTGGAGGTCGGTGGGGAAGAACGCCCAGTCCTCGCCGGTGATGTCCGCGTCGGAGGACAGGGCGTTGCGGACGATCAGATAGAAGGGGACGAGGAACAGCACCGTCGCGACGCCGAGCGCGACGTACAGCCCGGTGCTGCTCATGACGGAGCGCGCGGTGCGCTGCTTGCCTCGCAGGGGGCTGGGCGCCGTTGCGGTCATTTGTCGTCACCCCTTCCGAAGCCGAGGAACTTGCCCTGGGCCAGGGTGACCATGGCGATGAGCAGGGCGAGGATGAGGGCGCCCGCGCTGGCGTGCCCGTAGTCCTGGTTGGCGCCGAGTGCCTGGAGGTACAGCTCGACCAGCGGCGGGCGGCCCCAGGTGGCGCGGCCCTCGTCCAGGATGTTGTAGAACTCGTCGAACGCCTGGTACGCCGCGATGAGCAGCAGCAGGACGACCGCGACCGAGGTGGCGCGCAGTTGCGGCAGGGTGATGTGGCGGAACGTCTGCCAGCCGGACTTGGCGCCGTCGACGGCCGCCGCCTCGTACAGCTCGCGCGGGATGTTCTGGAGCGCGGCCAGGAACAGGATCATGTAGAACCCGCACTGGAGCCACAGCCGGGCGGTGCAGAGCACCAGCCAGTACCAGGGCGGATGGGGCGAGGCGAGCCAGGCGACGGAGTCGACGCCGAACCAGCTTAAGGCGGTGTTGACCAGGCCGTAGTGCAGCCCGTTGAACATCGACATCTTCCAGACCAGCGAGGCCACGACGAAGCTGCACGCGGTCGGCAGGAAGAACACCGAGCGGAAGAACGCCTTCATGAAGCGGATGCGGTGCACCAGCAGCGCGAGGGCGAGGGAGAACGCGTAGGTGATCGGGACGATGATCGCGGCGAAGACCGTGAAGTTGATCAGGCTGTCCACGAAGTCGCCGTCGCCGAGCATGTCGGCGTAGTTGCCGAGGCCGACGAACTCGGTGGGGGCGACGGTGCCCTTCGCGTTGTGCAGGCTGAGCCAGAGGCTCCAGCCGATCGGTACGTAGACGAAGACGATCAGCCCGATGAGGAACGGGCCGGTGAACAGCCAGAAGTTGAGGGTGCGGCCGCGGCTGCCGCCGAGTCCGCGCAGCCGCCGCCCGGCGGGGGCCGCCTTGCGGGGCCGCGCGGGGGCGGCGCTCTGGGTGGGTGTGGTGGTGGCCATGTCGGTTCCGGACGCCCGCCCTAACGAAGCTTCTTCAGGTCGCGCTCGACCTTCTTGTCGGCCTTGTCGAGTTCGGCCGCGGGATTCTTGCTGTCGCGTACCGAGCTGACCACCGCGTCGAGCACGATGTTGAACATGCCCTCCGTCCAGTACGGGTCGTCGAAGATTCCGTGGCGGTTGAACAGCTCGACCGCCTCGGCCGCGACCCCGCTCTTGAGCTTGTCCGCACCGGCGGCGATGCTCTTGCGCGCGGGAATGTGGAACCCGTAGTCCAGCGCCCATTCCTGCTGGTACTTCTTCTGCTCGATCCACAGCCACTTGACGAATTCCTTGGCCCCGTCGACGTCCTTGGCCTTGGCGGAGACGTAGGTGGACCAGCCGCCGTTGTAGACCACCGGGCGGCCGTTCTTCCCGGACTTGGGGAACGGGAAGATTCCGAAGTCGTCGCCGAACGCCTTCTGGATCGCCGGTATCGCCCATATCCCGCACCACTGGATCGCGCACAGCCCCTGGACGAAGCTGGTCGGGTCCCAGGTCTCGGTCGGGGCGCCCAGCAGCAGCGACTTGCTCGTGTACAGCTCCCGCGCCTTGGTGAGGGTCTCCTCCAACTCCTCGGTGTGGTAGGCGATCTTGTGGTCCTCGGTGAGGTAATGGGTGCCGTTGGACCAGACGAGCGGCTTGCTGATGGTCTTCAGGTTCTGGCCGATGTACAGCCCCTTGACCTTGCCCTTGGTCAGTTTGTGTGCGATGTCGATGAGTTCGTCGAACGTCGTCGGCGGCTTGACCCCGGCATCCTCGAAGAGGGACTTGCGGTAGAAGAAGAACTGCGGGTCGTCGATCATGCGGATTCCGTAGATCTTTCCGTCCACGGAATTCGCCGTGATGTCCTCCGGCAGGAAGTCGTCCTTGACGTCGGCGATGATGTCGTCGAGCGGGACGATCTGCTTCGAGCGCACCAATTGCAGATCGGGGTGGTATTCGAAGACGTCCGGGCGGCCCGAACCCAGCAGCGAGGTCGCCAGCTTGGATTCGTACTCACCCGGCACCCATTCGATGGTGACCTTCGCCTTGTCGTACGCGTCGGCGAACTTCTTGGCGGCCTGCTGGGTGCCCGGCTCCCCGTACGCGTGGTACATCTGCTTGATCGACTTGCCACCGCCGCCGGAGCGGCCGGTGTTCGAACCGCAGGCGGCGAGTGCGCCCAGAGCGGCCATCCCGCCGACGGCGCGCAGCACGCTGCGGCGGTCCCAGTCCCTGGCATCCCTGGCTCTGTTCATTGCCGACATGTGACGTCCTTGTCTCGGATCACGATCACGGGTGCACGGCCAAGTGCGTTGGTGCAGCGGGACGTTAGCCATAGACGAAGACTTCGGCAAGGGGTTGGACGAAGTGGGTGGCACGACGTGTGGGGCGGTTCGAGGGTTCGAACGACCAGGGGAATGGGAACGCTCCCACGCCCCCGTTACGAGGAGGTGCCGCGCGTCCTCGCGGCCGTCGGACGGCGGTGCTTCAGCCCGACGGACGACAGCGAACCCTCCAGCACGAAGGTCGCCGCCCCGAGGCTCACCGGGTTCGACGGGATCGGGCACAGTACGATCTCGGTGCTCGCCAGCGGACGACGCAGCGCGCGCCCCGCCACCGCCTCGCGCACCTCCGCCAGCAGCCCTTCGCCCAGCGCGGCCGCGACCCAGCTGCTGAGCACGATCACTTCCGGGTTGAGCAGATTGATCAGGTCGGCGAGGCCCGCCCCGAGATAGCGGGCGGTGTCCCGGACCACCTGGGCGGCCACCGGGTCCCCGTCCGCCAGGCCCCGCCCCAGGGCCTCGATGGTCGCCGTCTGGTCGTCGCCACGCAACAGCGGGCTGTCCGGGCTCAGTTCGCGCAGATTCCGCATGATGCCCGGCGCGCCGACGTACGTCTCCACACAGCCGCGGTTGCCGCAGTGGCACGGCCGGCCGTCCAGGATGAGGGTGGTGTGCCCCCACTCGCCGGCGCTGTTGCTGACCCCGCGGTGCAGCGCCCCGCCGAGCGCGAGCCCGGCGCCCACGCCCGTACCGAGGTTCACCACCACCGCGTCCCCCCGCCCGCGCGCCGCGCCGAACCACTGCTCGGCCACCGTGCACGCGCGCAGCGGGTTGTCGAGGTACAGGGGGTACGGGATGTGGTCGGCCAGCATCCGCAGCAGCGGTACGTCGTGCCAGTCCCAGTTGGGCGCGAACACCGACACCCCGCCCTCCCGGTCCACCTGCCCGGGCATGCTGATGCCCACGCCCAGCACCCGGTCGGGCGCGATCTCCGCCTGCCCGACCACGGACGCCACGGCGGCGGCGATGTGTCCCACCACCTTGGTCGGGTCGTTCTCCTCCGGACGCTCCGGGCGCAACTCCTGGTCGGCGCGGGCGAGGACGGTCAGGGCGAGGTCGAACAGCTCGACATGGACGTACGTCTCCGCGACGTCCACCCCGATCAGCGCGCCTCCGGAGGAGTTGACGGCGACCAGCCCGCGCGGGCGGCCGCCGTCGGAGTCCTCGTACCCGACCTCGACCAGCATGCCCAGCTCCAGCAGCTCGCCGACGAGATTGGCGACCGTGGCCAGGCTCAGCCCGGTCGCCGCGGCCACCTCCTGCCGGGACACCGGGGATTCGGCGACGATGTGGCGCAGTACCCCGTAGCGGTTGGCGGTGCGGATGTCGCGGGATGTGCGCTTCACGCCGGAATCCCCTCCGTGGCTCTCTCGGCTGATGCCGCGCCAGGCTAGAGTGTGCGCCAGACCATAGACAACCCCTTCGCACAACCCTTGTACGAAGCGTCGGGGCTGAGGGGTGACCCCGGCGTATCGCGTTGAGTGGTGGTTTCGGCCCCTGGATCCTCAGCGGGCGTCGAGCACCTGCCGTACGACGGGCCCGGCGGCGTCGCCCCCGTGTCCGCCCGCCGTGACCACGGCGGCCGCGGCCACGTCGTCCCGGTAGGCCGTGAACCAGGCGTTGGTCTTCACCTGACCGTCGATCTCAGCCGAGCCGGTCTTGGCTCCGACGTCGCCGCCGAGCCCGGCCATCGCCGCTCGGGCGGTGCCGCTCGTCGCCGTCAGCCGCATCATGCCCTTCAGCTGCTGTACGGCCGCCGGGCTCAGGGCCCGCTCGCTGGTGGCGATCCTGCGGTCGTCCACCGACGGCGGCACCAGCACCGGCTGCTTGAAGGCGCCCGTCCGCGCGGTGGCCGCCACCGACGCCATGGTCAGCGGGTTCATCTGCACCGTGCCCTGCCCGATGACCGCCGCGGCCTTGCCGTCCCCGCCCTCCGTCGGCACCGAGCCGTCGAACGTCGTGACCCCCACCTGCCAGTCCAGCCCGATCCCGAACACCGCCCGTGCCTCCTCCGCCACCCCGGCGTCGGGTAGGGAGCCCGCGAGCGAGACGAACGCGGTGTTGCAGGAGGCAGCGAAGTCCTCCGCGAAGGTGGCGCTCGGGTTCTCGCTGTCCTCGACGTTGTGGAACGTCATGCCCTGCGCGTACGCCGCCGTCTTCGGGCACGGCACCCGCTGCGCGGGCGTCACCTTGCCCGACTCCAGCAGCGCGGCGGCGGTGATTATCTTGAACGTCGACCCGGGCGCGGTCTGCCCCTGTAACGCGGCGTTGAACTCGGCCTTGTCCGAGTTGGCCACCGCGAGGATCTCCCCGGTGCTGGGCTTGAGCGCCACCACGGACGCCCCGGCCCGCTCACCCACGGCCGACTCCGCGCGCCGCTGCACCTTCTGATCCAGCGTCGTACGCAGGCTCCCCGGTCTGCCCTTGGCCACCACGTGCAGCGTCGGCCCGGCCGTCCCGTCGGCCTTGACCGCCGCCACCTCGACCCGGGCCGCGCCACCGGACTTGGCGCCGTATCTCTCCCGCAGCGCGTTCAGCACCGGGTCGAGGGACGGATAGCGGCCCTGCTTCACCACCGTGCCGGTCCGGTCCAGCACCCGGACCGGCTGATCGTCCGCCATGCCCGTCTGCAACGTTTCACCGGTCGTCAGCTTCGGGTGGAGGACCGCCGGTTTCCAGTCCACCAGCGGCTTCCCCGTGGTCCGGCCCCGCACGACGGTCAGTGCCGAGTCGTACGTCCAGGTCGAACGGGTCTTCCCGAAGACGATCTCCGCCTTGACCCGGAACGGCACCGTGGCGCTGTCGGCGTCGCTCGCCGTGAGCGTCACCTTCTCGACCCGGCCGTCCTCGCGGTAGCGGCTCAGCGCGGTGCCCGCGCTCTGGGCGTCGTTGGTGAACGCGGCGGCCCGCAGATCGTTCTGGTCCGCCCACGCGGTCAGGAACTCCCGTGCCGTCTCCTTGACTTCGGCCGGCGTCACCGCGCCGTCCGGAACCGACGGTCCGCTGCCGCCCGTCACCCCCGTGTAGAGGTTGTACCCCCCGATTCCCGCAACTCCGATGAACCCCGCTAACGCCGTACCGAGTACGACTCTCCCCGCTGTACGCATGGCGTCGCCCGCCCCCAGGTGTGGTCGGCGCCCCGCTTATCAGGCCGCCTGCTCCATCTCACCGCGCAGCGCCCGCGTGTACACCCCGAGCAGCCGCCCGTACTCCGCCCGCTCGGCAGGCCGCAGAGCCCGCCCGGCCCGGGCCCGCAGAAACACGCGGATCGCCTCGTTGGCCTGGTCGGTGGAAGTGGTCACTAAGGCAGGGCTCTGGGGAGTAGGAGTCGGACGCATGACCAATAGAGTAGGGGCAGGCACTGACAATCGCTGTGGCCCAAACCTCTCAACTGGCCTGTTACCCCCGGTATGTGAGGAACAACGCATCCGCCGTACGGGTCTTCCCCCTCGCGCGGTCTGGCATATGCCCCGGCTCCGCGGTGCCCCGGCGAACGGCATCGCCGCAGGTCAGTGCCCCGTGCCTACGTCGTCCGTACGGCCACCCCGGCCGCGGTCAGTCGGTCCCTCTCCTCGTCCGGCGCCGTCTCGTCCGTGACGACCGCGTCCAGGCCGGAAGCGGCTGTGACGAACGCCAAGGCGGTGTGGGTGAGTTTGGCGCCGTCCGCGACGGCGATCACGCGGCGGGACGAGGCGATGGCGGCGCGCTTCACGGCCGCGTCGTCCAGGTCGTAGGCGGTCAGTCCGTCCGCGGCGGTCAGCCCGCAGCAGCCGATGACCGCGGTGTCGAAGCGCAGCGCGGCCAGCGACGCCTGGGTCAGCGGGCCGGTCAGCGCCAACTCGCCCTGCCGGGGCCGCCCGCCGGGCACCAGCAGCGTCAGCTGCGGTGCTCCGGCCAGCGCGTTCACCGCGTGCAGGGACAGCGGCATCACGGTCAGTCGGCGGCGCTCCAGCGCCCGGGCCACCTCCAGGCAGGTGGTGCCGCTGTCGAGGGCGACGGACTCCCCGTCGGCGATCAGCCCCGCGACCTCCGCGGCGATGCGCCGCTTGGCGTCCAGCCCCTCCTGGGCGCGCAGCGCGAACGGCGGCTCCTCGCCGCGCAGCAGCAGGCTCCTCGCCCCACCCCGGTAGCGCTCCAGGACGCCCTGTGCGGCCAGCACCTCCAGGTCGCGCCGGATGGTCATCTCCGAAGCGCCGGTGAGGGCGGCCAGTTCGGCGACTCCGACGCGGCCCGCGCTCCGTACGGCCTCGGTGATCTGCCTCAGTCGATCTGTGCCTGCCATGGTGTGATTGAACATGTTTGGTGTTCGAAAGGCAATCTTTCGAACGCGTAGCTTGTTCGCTACGTTCGAGGCATGGAGAGTACGGAGAGCACGGAGACCATGGAGAGTGCGGAGAACGCAGCGAGTTCGCTGCGGGCCGCCCGGCTGGCCACCTTCACCTACTTCGCCCTGAACGGCTTCCTCATGGGGATGTGGATCGTCCACATCCCCGGCATCGAACACCGCGCGGGCACCGGCCACGCCCTGTTCGGCTGGCTCCTTCTCCTCCTCGGCGCGGGAGCCTTCGCGGCCATGCAGATCGCGGGCCCCCTCACCGACCGTTTCGGCGCCCGCGTCGTCGTACCGCTCGGCGCGGCGCTGTGCAGCGCCACCCTGATCCTGCCGGGCCTGGCCACCAACGCCTGGACGCTGGGGGCGGCACTGCTGGTGCTCGGGGTGGGCAACGGCTGCCTGGACGTCAGCATGAACGCCCATGCCGTCCAGGTCGAACGCGGCTACGGGCGGCCCGTCATGTCCGCCTTCCACGCCACCTTCTCCCTCGGCGGTGTCCTCGCCTCGCTCGTCGGCGCCCGCACCCTCGGCTGGGGCTGGAGCCCCGCGGCGACCCTGACCGCGGCGGCGGCCCTCGGCCTCGCCGTCACGGCGGCGGCGTCCCGCGCACTGCTGCGTCCCGTCCCTGGGCCGGGTGTTGACGTCCCTGCCCCGAAGCCCCGGTACCGGACGCCCCGCCGCATCTGGGCGCTGGCCGCCCTGGCGCTGATGATCATGCTGTGCGAGGGCGTGGCCAACGACTGGAGCGTGCTCCATCTGCGCAACGTCCTGGACGCGCCCGACGCCACCGCCGCCCTCGCCTTCGGAGCCTTCGCCACCGCCATGACCACCGGCCGCCTGCTCGCCGACCGCGTGGCCGCCCGGGTCGGCCCGGTGGCCATCCTCCGCTACGGCGCCTCCGCGGCCGCCCTCGGCATGACCGCGGCCGCGCTCTCGCCCTGGATCCCCCTGGCGCTGCTCGGCTGGACCGTGTTCGGCGCCGGACTCTCCGGCTGCGTCCCCCAGCTCTTCAGCGCCGCGGGCCACACCGACCAGTCCACCGCCGGAGCCAATGTCTCCCGCGTCGCCGGTCTCGGCTACCTCGGCATGCTCGCGGGCCCCGCCGTCATCGGCCCCCTGACCGGCCTCGTGCCGCTCAACCTCACCTTTTTCCTCCCCGTCGCCTTCTGCGTGATCGCCGCGTGCGCGGCGGGCATCCTGCGGACCCCGGCGCCGGAACCGCGACCCGGAAAAACGGTTGCCCCCGTGGCCGTACGGGGGTCGGATAGTGCCCCATGAGCCCAGTGCCCCTCGTCGACGACACCCTCGTACGGCGGCTGATCGCCGGACAGTTCCCGCAATGGGCGGGGCTGGACGTCGTACGGTTCCCGTCCGGCGGCACCGTCAACGCCGTCTACCGGCTGGGTGACGCCATGGCCGTACGGCTGCCGCTGGTGGCGGGCGGAGCCTCGGACGTGGCGACCGAGCAGCGCTGGCTGCCCCGCCTCGCGCCCCTGCTGCCCGCGGCCATCCCCGAGGTGTTCGGCACCGGGGAGCCCGCCGAGGGATACCCCTGGCCGTGGTCGGTGCACCGCTGGCTGGCGGGGGAGAACCCCGAGGAGGACGCGCTTCGCGAGCCGTTGCTGCTGGCCAAGGACCTGGCCGGGTTCGTGGCCGCGATGCGCGGTGTCTCCCTGCCGGACGCCCCGAGGGCCTACCGCGGAGGCCCTCTCGCCACGCTCGACGTGGAGACCCGAGCGGCGATCGAGCAACTCCGCGCCATCCCGGAGGAGGGCATTGACTGCGACGCCGTAACCGCCATCTGGGACGACGCCCTGCGGACCCCGGACTGGGACGGCCCGCCGGTATGGCTGCACGCCGACCTGATGCCGGGCAACCTGCTGGTGGACGGGAGTGGCAGGCTGGCCGCGGTGATCGACTTCGGCTGCATGGGCGTGGGCGACCCGGCCTGCGACCTGTTCCCGGCGTGGAACCTGCTGCCTTCGGCTGCCCGGGATGTCTTCCGCGAGGCGCTGGCCGTGGACGACGCGACTTGGATCCGCGGCCGCGCCCGCACCCTCTCCCAGGCCCTGATCGCCCTGCCGGACCACCGGGGATCGAACCCAGCGATGGCGCGCAACGCCCGCCACGTGATCCGGGCGGTGCTGGACGAGCGCCGAGGTCGCGCATCGTGCTGGCGTGTGCGGACGGGGCGCCGAATGCGCGTGTTGCGGCAGAGGTCGGCGTAACGGTAGCGACGGTGAGGAAGTGGCGGGGGAAGT
>NZ_JAIWIH010000041.1:115062-116535 GCF_052851135.1 Streptomyces sp. BRA346
AACGGGCCCAGCTGACCCGGTGGGCCCGGCGAGCGAAGAGCGCTCAGTATCTCGCGTTGCGCGCGAGGATCGTGCTGCGGTGTGCGGAGGGCGGGACGAACTCATGCGCTTCCGCGTGAACGCCGCAACCGGCCGACTCACCCGCAAGACGATCTACGCGATTACCGACTTGCCCTCGACGCAGGCGTTGCCGCAGCAGTTCGGCGAACTGGCACGCTCGCACTGGGGTATCGGAAACCGGCTGCACTTCGTGCGCGACCCAACCTTCGCCGGGGACGCCAGCCGCATCCGTACCGGCCGCGAACCGGAGAACATGGCCACCTTGCGCAACCTCGACGTCAGCACCCTCCGACGGGCAAGGCACCAGAACATCGCCGCCGCCGTCCGGCACGTCTCCTGCCAGCCCCTCACCCGCCCGCTGGACCTCCTCGGCATCAGCTGACCAGCACAGCGTCAGATCACACGACTTTGCAACCGCCCTGTCCAGAAGCTCCGTCGGAGAAACTGCCCGGCGGGGCTTCTGTACTTCACGATAGCGTCTCAATCGGCAACTCTCCGAGAAGATTCAGAACTACCTTCTCCAGCGCACCCTGACCAAGTCGCCTGAGAACCGAAAGACGACTCTCAGGAACATCAATCAGTGCACAGGAACGCACGTTCTTCCCCGATTCAAGAAACCAGAGATAGCCCCTGAATGACTTTTCCCCTGCAGCCTCGCGATACCCGTTCTCCAGCATGGGCATGAAGATGTGAAGCCCGCCTCTATCCATGCGGCCAGAAGACATCAGAGGATCCAACCGAGCGTTCAAGAATGCACTCCTCGGGTCATCTCGAATTTCGAGGAGTTCCGTGTATGAAGCAACCCTTACTCCATACTCACCTGGATCGACCGTGGCGGACATGCCTTGTCACCAGTCCAGACTGTTCCATAGGTCATCCATGCTCTTGCCGCTACCTCCACCGCCGCCATCAAAGTCGTCAAACATGCTCATGTCCCTCCGGTAGCGCTCAATCGTAACTCGAGTGTCCCATTGGATTGAGCTATTCGCGTCATCCGCTCGCCGTGCAAGCTCAGCTACTCTATGGTTCCCCTGAACCACTGTGTTTCGGTCGTTGAGGATTATGTGCTCTCCGTCGCGCGGATTATTGATCGCATTAAGGAAATCACCATCAGAAAGATCGCGAAGTGGTGCTAGACGCGACTCATCTGTGCCATGCGCTGGCTTTGCCATGTGCAGTTCTTGCGCGGAAGCCGAGCAGTTGGGAGCAAGGCCGAGAGGGTCGGTCCAAGTGTGGGGGTTGTGGACATAGGCTGCGGGGTTGGGGGCGGGGGTCAGGCCTAGGGGGTNGGGGGAGAGGTAGCGGGCGGAGTCGGGGTCGTAGTAGCGGTGGAAATTGTAGTGGAGGCCGGTTTCGGGGTCGAAGTATTGGCCGGGGAAGCGGAGGGGTGTGTAGGCGGTGCTGTTGGTGGCC
>NZ_JAIWIH010000042.1:0-54914 GCF_052851135.1 Streptomyces sp. BRA346
CAGGAAGACCCGCAGCAGATCACCGCGGCTGACGATACCCAGCAACGTGTCGGTCTCGTCCACGACGGGAAGCCTTTTGATGTCGTGGACGGCCATCAGGCGAGCGGCCTCGGCAGCCGTCCACTCGGGGCGTACGCACACGGCGGGGGCCGACATCAGCTCCTCCGCCCTCGCTCCCTCGGTCTTCGCCCGCTCCCATGCCTCCGGATGCGGGAGCAGTACCCGGCCGGACACATCGGCCTGGCCCGACACCTTGCGGAGCAGGTCCGCCTCGGACACCACGCCCATCGGACGGTCGGAGGCGTCCACGACCGGAACCGCCGTGACGTCGTTCTCCGCGAGGAGCATGACCAGTTCCTTGAACGGCATGTCGCGCGGCGCCCGGACCACACCGCGGGTCATGAGTTCTCCCACCGTTCTGTGGTGCATCTGCCGTCTCCTTCCGGGCTCCTACCGCCCCGGTCGGCCTCCCGGCTGCCGAGCGTCGCAACCCATGGTGGCCTCCACATGGGCTTCACGGCCCATCCGGTCGGCCATTCGGCCCAGGGCAGCACTCACCCGCCGTGCCATGGTGGAGAAGGGAACCGGAAAGGAGGGACCCCCGATGCACGCTCATGTCGGTGACCAACTGATCATCGAAAGCCCGACCACCGGCGCTGCCAGGCGGGACGGTGAGATCGTCGGGCTCCACCATGACGACGGAACGCCTCCCTATGACGTGCGATGGTCGGACTCGGATCGAGTCAGCCTCGTGTTCCCGGGGCCTGACGCACACATTCACCACATCGAGCACGCGTCGGAAAGACCTCGGGGCCCCGCGGCCCCCGGACATCGGTGAGTGTTCAACCGCCGCCCGACGAGGTCGTCACGGCTCTGGTACAGGACGCCACAACCGCCCCGTCGATGCACAACGCCCAGCCGTGGCGATTCCAGTACTTCCGGGGCAGGCGCGTCTTCCATGTCCGAGGAGACCTCCGTGGCTCCCTGCCGTATTCCGACCCGGAACAGCGCGCCCTGCACGTCGGATGCGGCGCGGCCCTGATGAATCTGCGGGTCGCGGTCGCGCATGAGGGCTGGCGGGCGACGATCCGGTTGCTTCCCGATCCGGCAGACCCGATGTTGCTGGCCTCCGTGGCGCTGACCGGCCCGCTCGACGGCGGTGACGACGATCCGGCTGCCCTGTACCCGGCCGTGCACAACCGGCACACCAGCCGTAATCCCTTCGCCGAGACTCCCCTGCCCGATCCCGTACGCACCGCCCTCGCGGCCGCCGCACGCCGGGAGCACGTCTCGCTGTCCTTCGCGTCGGGGTGGCACCTACAGGCCGTTCTGGACCTGCTGCTGGAGGCCGAAGCCCGCAATCTCACCGATTCCGGGGTCGCGGCGGACCTGGCCCGCTTCACCCGAAGGGCGCACGATAGGCGGCCTGCCACTGAAGGAGTTCCGGAGCACGCCTTCGGGCCCCGCCGCCGCATCGGCAAGGCGCCCGTGCGGGACTTCGCGGGCGGCGAACCGGTGCCCGGCCGCCCGGCCGCCGACTTCGAGGCCACCCCACACCTGGCCCTGCTGAGTACCGGGCGCGACCGGCCGGAGGACTGGCTGCGCACCGGCCAGGCGATGGAACGGGTGCTGCTCCAGGCCACGCTCGACGGACTTGCCACCTCGTTCGTCACCCAGGCCCTGGAATGGCGCGACCTGCGCTGGCCGCTCCGTGACCCGATGTCGGGCTCGGCGTACGTACAGATGGTGCTGCGGCTGGGTTATGGCGAGCCTGGCACGCAGACGCCTCGTCGGCCGGTCCAAGAGGTACTGGACATCCAGCCGTAGCCCTGTCGGCGCGGCGACGCGAGACCCGTTCAGGACGATCGCGCCGACTCAGTCCGCCCGGCGGCCCTGAAGTGGCATTGGACGTCCACGACGCCCTCCACGGCCCGGGCGAGGCGCGCGGCCACGGGAATCAGCGCGGTGTCGCCCAGCTCCCCACTGAGCGTGACCACGCCCTCGTCCACCCGTACGTGGACGGCATGCCCGAGGCCGGGGAAGAGGTAGGACACCACCGTGCGGCGGATTTCCTCCGCGATGTCCTCGTCCGCCCGGAGGAAGACCTTCAGCAGATCGCCCCGGCTGACGATGCCCTGCAACTTGCCTTCGGTGTCGACCACGGGAAGCCGTTTGACCCGCCTGATGGCCATGATCCGGGCCGCTTCGGCCAAGGTGGCATCCGTGTGCACGGTCACCGCGGGGGTACTCATCAGCTCCTCCGCCGTCACCGCCCTCGCCTTCGCGAGGTCGGGCAGGCGCCGCATCTGCTCGAAACGGTCAGGGTCACTGTCCCGGAACTCCTCCTTGGGCAGCAGATCCGCCTCGGAGACGACTCCGACCACCCGCCCTTCGCCCTCCAGGACCGGCATGGCACTTGCATGCCACTGGCCCAGGGTCTGCACGATTTCCTTGAACGGCGCGTCCCGCCCGACAGCGACGACCGTTCGCGTCATCACATCGCTCACGATGTGCGGAGTCTCAGGCACGGCCCTGCCTCCTCTCGTCGGCTTTCCCCCAGCGTTTCCGATCAGGCCGCCGCTTCAAGTGTCCGGCGGGCGGAGCCACCCGGCCACAGGAAACGGGCCGACGGGAGCCGACACCGTTCATGAACTCCGGCGGACACCAGCTCAGCAAGGCGCATCTTCCCGCCCGCCTGCCTTGTCCTCTGGCAGCCCGTCAGCTGGACCGTTTCACGACCTTGGACGTGTTGAGGACTCTTCCCCTTGCGTCCAGTGTCCTGACCTGGAAGTACGGCCCGAGGCTGTTCGTGGTGATGGCGGGTCTCGAATCCGGACCGTGACGCGCGTCTGACGACGAGCGACAGGGAGTCGGGATCGGATCCGGCGAGTACCTGCCACGCTCTGGTCTGCGTCGAACCGTTCCAGGAGGCGTAGACGACGCTGCCTCCCCCGCGGGCCCGTGCCACCGCGCTCGGTGGATAGTACGGCGTGCGGGTCCACTCGTACCGGAACGCTCGGTACGAGATGTTGGAGCCCGGCAGCTTCGCGTCGTAGAGCAGGCTCTGCAAGCCGTCGCCTTCGGTGTTCCCCGCGCCCCCGTACTCCGAATAGTAGGGACTCCGGCCCCACCCGAGGCCGGCCTGGTCCCGGCCGCGCCGGAACAGATAGTGTGTAAAGAGCGCGTCAAGAGATGCGAGGTGTGCCGGGAAGTCTGGTCGGCGATGAAAGGGGCCCGCGTGCCCGTACCGTCGATGCCCCGGAGGCCCCCGGATGCGTGCTTCCCGCCGCGAACGTTCGATTTTCCTCGGTCTCCTGCCGTGGCCGGAGCGGGTGCAGGTGGCCCGGGCCCTGCGCGCGGAGACCGTCGGCGGGCTGCTGCTACTGGCGGCGGCCGTGGTGGCGCTGGTGTGGGCGAACAGCCCACTCAGCGGCGCCTACGAGCACATACGCGATTTCCACTTCGGGATACCGGCGCTCGGGCTGGACCTGTCGGTGGGGCACTGGACCGCCGACGGGCTGCTGACCGTCTTCTTCCTGGTCGCCGGGATCGAGCTGAAACGCGAGCTGGTGGTCGGCGAGCTGCGGACTCCGGCCACCGCCGCCCTGCCCGTGGTCGCCGCCGTGTGCGGCATGGTGGTGCCGGCCGCCCTCTACCTGGCCACCATCGGCCTCGGTGGCGGGACTGCGGCAGGGTGGGCGGTGCCGATGGCCACCGACATCGCCTTCGCCCTCGCCGTCCTTGCGGTCCTCTCCACTCACCTGCCCTCCGCCCTGCGTGCCTTCCTGCTGACCTTGGCCGTGGTCGACGACCTGGGCGCGATCCTGGTGATTGCGGTCTTCTTCAGCTCCGACCTCAACCCGTACGCGCTGGCCGGAGCACTGGTCGGGCTGATCGTCTTGTCCCTGCTTCAGCGGCATAGGGTGCGCGGCTGGTGGTGGTACGTGCCGCTCGGGATGGCCATCTGGGCGCTGATGCACAACGGTGGCGTGCACCCCACCGTCGCCGGTGTGGCGATGGGACTGATCCTGCGCACCACGCGCCACGAGGGCGAGGATGCTTCCCCGGGGGAGCGCACGGAGCATCTGCTGCGGCCGGTCTCGGCAGGGGTGGCGGTGCCACTGTTCGCCCTGTTCGCCGCCGGCGTGAGCATCTCGGCCGCTGCGCTGGGCGAGGTGTTCACCCGCCCGGAGCCGCTGGGCGTGGTGCTCGGCCTGGTCGTCGGCAAGACAGTGGGGATCTTCACCGGTACCTGGTTGGCGGCCCGGTTCACCCGGGCACGGCTGAACCCGGATCTTGCCTGGGCCGATGTGCTCGCTTTGGCGGTGCTGGCGGGGATCGGCTTCACCGTCTCCCTGCTCATCGGCGAGCTCGCCTTCCCCGTACCGGCCGACGCCGAGCACATCAAAGCCGCCGTGCTGCTGGGCTCTCTCATCGCCGCTGCGGCGGCCGCGATTTTGATCAAGCGACGCAATGGGACTTACCGCCGACTGTGGGAGGCGGAAACCTGCGATGAGGACGCCG
Source organism: Streptomyces sp. BRA346 (assembly GCF_052851135.1). NCBI lineage: Bacteria > Bacillati > Actinomycetota > Actinomycetes > Kitasatosporales > Streptomycetaceae > Streptomyces > Streptomyces sp. BRA346. The sequence continues at coordinate 4,525 of NZ_JAIWIH010000042.1, forward strand.
ACGGCGTTCCCGACATCTACCAGCGGCCCAGCCCCGGGCACCGTCGTGCCGAGGGCGGGAACTGAAGGTGGCCCGGTGATGGGTACGCGGGATCTCGCCGAGCCCCACGCCCTTCGAGAGCACCGACCCGAGCGACCACAGCGAACCGGACGCCGGCGCGCTCGGCACCACCGCAACCGTCGTCGTGCCCCATCCATGCCCTTCAAGTCGGTGAACAGCGGTCAACGACGACGCGCTCACGCCTGTCCATCAAGATCATGGCGGTTGCCTCGTCTCACAACGAGCCCCTCTGCACATGGGGAGTACCCAAAACCGTTCGAACCACCGCCCCGGTCGACGGGCGAGTTGCGGGCTCGACCGCATCAGCGGTGGGGCAACCGCAGGGCGTGGCTCTGGCCGGGGGCGAGAATCACCGTCCGGTCGGGGAGTACCAACCGGATCGGCTCGTGATCGGAGTCGGGAACAGCGACGCGAAGCCAGCCGCGTTCCAGGCGGAGGCTCACTCCCCAGTGGCCGCGGTAACGGAGGGAGAAGCGGAAGGCAGGCATTTCCGGCAGCGGGGCCGGGTCCAGATGGAGGGCCCCGTCGTGGGTGCGCAGCCCGGTCAGTCCGCGCTGGACCAGGTCCAGGGTTCCGGCCATGGCACCGAGGTGGATGCCTTCAGGCGTGGTTCCGCCCTGGATGTCGACGACATCGGATTCCAGCGCCTGGAGGCAGTACTGCCAGGCCGCCGCACGCTCGGTGCGGGCGAGCACCCAGCCGTGCACCAGGCTGCTGAGGGTGGAGCCGTGGCTGGTGCGGCTCAGGTAGTAGTCCACGGTGCGGCGCCAGACCACGTCGTCCACCATGTATCCGAGCGCCCGGAAGAGCGCGGCCAGTTCCTCCGGCGCGAAGAGGTATCCGAGCATGAGGACATCGGCCTGCTTCGACGCCTGGTAGCGGTTGACCGAGTCGCCCTCGGCCTCGAGGATCCGGTCGAGGCGGCGGATGTCCGGGTACGTGGCGCGGTAGGCGCCCCAGTCCAGCTCGGCCAGCTCCCCGTAACGGTCGAACTGGCTGATGACTCCGGCGTGGAAGGGCACGTACAGCCGCCGTGAGATCTCCTCCCAGCGGGCCAGTTCGGCGTCGTCCAGCGCCAGCCGCTCCAGCAGTTCCTGCCGCCGCCACACCGGCAGGCCGCGGGCGAGTTCGATTGCCCGGCCGAGCACCCAGGCGGCGGTGACGTTGGTATACGCGTTGTCGTCCAGCCCCGGCCGGGAGCTGCCCGGGTACGCGTCGTGATATTCGTCCGGGCCGACCACACCGCGGATCCGGTACCGGCCGAGCGCGGTGTCCAGATCAGCCAGGCTCCCCCAGAAGCGGGCGATCTGCAGGATCATCTCGGCGCCCTTGGTGTGCAGGAACTCGATGTCGCCGCTGGCCTCGCAGTACTGCCACACGTCGTACGCCACCGCGGAATTCACATGGTGCTGAAGCCGGGAGTGGTCCGGCAGCCAGTGGCCCGACAGAGGGTTCAGGTGCAGCCGCGGCGTCTCCTCACGGCCGTCGCTCCCGCTCTGCCACGGATACATAGCACCCCGGTGGCCCGTCTCCCGCGCGGCGCGGCACGCCTGCGGCAGGCGCCGGTGGCGGTAGGTGAGCAGGCCCCGGGAGACTTCGGGGAAGTGGAGGTTCAGATAAGGCAGGACGAACAGCTCGTCCCAGAAGACATGCCCCCGGTACGCTTCGCCGTGCAGACCACGCGCCGGGACGCCCACGTCCAGGTCGGCCGTGTGCGGCGAGAGGGTCTGGAGCACGTGGAAGAGATGGAGCCGCAGGATGCGGCCGGGCTCTCCCGGCACGTCGAGTTCGGCGCGCCGCCACAGCCGGGCCCAGGCCGCTTCGTGTGAGGCGCGCAGCTCGGGGAAGTCGCCGGCCGTCGTCACCCGTTCCACCGCCGCCTGTAGCGGATCGCCGATCGCCAGGTCGCGGGAGGTGTGCAGTGCCACGATCTTGTCGATCACGACTGGGCGGCCGGGTTCGACGGAAATCGTCAGCGTGTGCACCGCCCGCCGCCGTCCGGGCTTGAGGCGGTATGACAGCGGTTCCGCCCCTGTGACCCGGGTCTGCGCGGCCAGCGCGACGCGGATGTCCGAGGTCCGGGTCCGGCAACGCAGCCACGCGGTGCCGGACCCGGACGTACCGGTGCGCAGCCCGGTCAGGTGACGCTCTCCGAGGCCCTCGTAGCGGCGCACGTTGGTGTTGCGCACATCCCCGTCCAGGGCCGACTCGACCTCCACCCGGATCGCCCGGCCCTCCGCCGTGAGGACAGTGCGCAACGCGGCCAGATGAGGGTCGCCCATATGGACCAGCCGGTGCTGCTCCACCCCCAGCCGGTGCCCGGCCGGGCCGCGATAGCCGACCGTCCGGGTGAGCATTCCCGTGCGCATGTCCAGGACCTGCGAAAAGTCGAGCGGCACGCAGGTGTCCGGGGACAGCCACGCCCCGGCGGTGCCGTCATCGCGCATGGGCCGCACGCGCAGCGGCAGCCAGTTCGGCAGATTGACCAGGTCCTCGTTCTCGACCTCGCGGCCCTCGACGGCGGAGCGCAACCGGTCGTAACACCCGGCCACGTACGTTCCCGGGTAGTGCACCCGCCCGGCGCGGCTCTCGGGCGCCGCGCCGCGGGTCGCCGTATAGCCGTTGCCGAGGGTGCACAGCACCTCCCGCAGCCGTTCGGCGGCCGGGTCATAGCCGCGGTACTCCCAGGTCCACTCCGGCATGGGGCGCTCATCTCCTCGTCCCATGATGGGAACGCCGCCCCGACTACGCATGCCGACCGACGGGGGCGGCGGGGCCCTTCGGCCCATGGCCGGTCCCTTCCCGCCGGTCCGATCCTGGACATCGGACGGCCGGGATACGAGGCGGTGAGCGAGATGTCCGACGCGACCACCACCGACCTGTACGAGGTCACGATGGCCACGGCGTACCTGGAGGAGGGAATGACGGCCCCGGCCACGTTCAGTCTCTTCGTACGGGACCTGCCGCCTGGCCGCGGTTTTCTCGTGAGCGCGGGCCTGGAGTCGGCGCTGGACTTCCTCTCCACCTTTCACATCGGCCCCGAGGACACGCGCACCTTCGCGGAGGTACTGCACCGTCCGCCCAGCGACCTGGCAGCCCTCACCGGTCTGGAGTTCACCGGCGAGGTTCGGGCGGTGCCCGAGGGGCGGGTCGTGCTGGCTGGGGAACCGCTGCTGGAGATCACCGCGCCACTCCCCCAGGCCCAGCTGGTGGAGACGTACGTGCTCAATCAGCTCAGCCATCAGACCGCGATCGCTTCGAAGGCCGCGCGCTGTGTACTCGCGGCGGCCGGCCGCCCTGTCGTGGACTTCTCCCTGCGGCGGACGCACGGGCCCGAGGCCGGATTTCAGTGCGCCAGGCTGGGCGCGATGACAGGGTTCGCGGGCACCAGCAACGTGGCCGCGGCAGCCGCCTGCGGTCTGCCGGCCATCGGCACGATGGCCCATTCGTTCGTGGAGGCGTTCGCCTCGGAGGAGGAGGCGTTCCGCGCCTTCGCCCGCACCCATCCCGGACCGGTGACACTCCTGGTGGACACGTATGACACCGAGCGGGGCGTCCGCACGGCGGCGCGTGTGCTGAGCGACCTGGAATGCGGCCCCGGATCGGCCGTAAGGCTGGACAGCGGCGACCTCGGCGCGCTGGCGGCCAGGGCCCGCACGATTCTGGACGGCGCCGGACTGCCGGAAGTACGCATCGTCGCCAGTGGCAGTCTGGACGAGTACGCGGTGGACCGGCTGGTCCGCTCCGAGTCCCCGATCGACATCTACGCGGTGGGAACGCGGGTCGGCGTCTCGGCGGATGCCCCGTACCTGGACTCCGCGTACAAGATGGTCCAGTACGACGGGCGGCCGGTGATGAAGCTCTCCGCTGCCAAAGTGACCGCTCCGGGGCCCAAACAGGTCTACCGCCGTCCGGGACACCCGGATCTGATCGCCCTGAGCGACGAACCGCCTCCGCCTCACAGCGTGCCCCTGCTGGAAACCGTGATGCGGCACGGACAGCGCACCGCCCCCCGCGCCGCCCTCCAGGAGTGCCGGGAGCGCTTGACCGCCGACCTGACGGAACTGCCCCACTCCGCCCGGCTCATCGAGCATCCGATCGCTCCGAAAGCCGTCCCATCCGCATCGCTGACCGCGCTCACCCAGCAAGTGCGCGACTGCCTTCGCGTTCTCTCCGCTACAGATGTACACACCGGTCCGGCGTCGTCATCGGCCGGTCGTTCATGCCCTCAAGCAGCTGCCGGACCTGATCGGCCAGAACAAGGTCGGCGCCGAGGAAGTTGCCTCTGATCTGCTGACCGGCTCATGGCGGCGGCTGGTGTTCGCCAACCCCTGGACGGCGACCGCTGGGGCGCCCCATCTATGTGTCATCACTTCTGCCGTTTCACAGTTGGAGCGTGCGGCGGAGAGCGAGGGTGAGTTCGTCGAGCTTGGCCTCGGCGTGGGTCGGGTCCGCTCGGGCGGCGGTGGTGATGCAGTGGCGTATGTGGTCTTCCAGGAGGCCGAGGGCTACTTGGTGCAGGGCGTGGGTGACGGCGCTGATCTGGGTGAGTACGTCGATGCAGTACCGGTCGTCGGCGACCATGCGGGTGATGCCGCGGGTCTGGCCTTCGATCTTGTGGAGCCGGGCGAGGTGGTCGGGTTTGTGGCCGGTGTATCCGGGCGGTGCCGGTTCCCCGGTGGCGCGCGGTTCCCGGGTGGCGTGGTGGTCGGCGGTGGTCATCGCGGTGGGCCTCCTTCACGGGTGCCGCTCGCAGCCTGGGTGAGGTGCTCGGCGGACTCCGTGCGGGGCTCGGCGCGGGCAGGTGCGGCGGGCGGCGGTGGGGTGGTGTGCCAGTGGCGCAGGCGGTTGGAGTTGGTGACGACCGACAGGGAGGACAGGGCCATGGCGGCGGCGGCGATGACGGGGCTGAGGTGGATGCCCCACAGGGGGTAGAGGGCGCCGGCGGCGACGGGGACGCCGATGGCGTTGTAGATCAGGGCGAAGAACAGGTTCTGGCGGATGTTGCGCATGGTGGCCCGGGAGAGCCGGACGGCGGTGACGACGCCGCTGAGGGAGCCGGAGATGAGGGTGATGTCGGCGGCTTCGATGGCGACGTCGGTGCCGGTGCCGATGGCGAGTCCGACGTCGGCGGCAGCCAGGGCGGGGGCGTCGTTGATGCCGTCGCCGACCATGCCGACCGTGCGGCCCTCGCCCTGAAGGCGGCGGATCTCATCGGCCTTGTGTTCGGGCAGCACCTCGGCCAGCACTCGGCGTACCCCGACCTGGCGGGCGATGGCTTCGGCGGTGCGGGCGTTGTCGCCGGTGATGATGACGACGTCCAGGCCGAGCCGCTGGAGGGCGGCGATGGCGGCGGTGGAGTCGTCCTTGACGGTGTCGGCGACGGCGAGCACCCCGGCGGGTGCTCCGTCGGCGGCGGCGAGCACCGGGGTCTTGCCCTGGGCCGACAGGTCGGCCGCGACGCCATCGAGTGGACCGGTGTTCAGGTGGGCGTCGCCGAGCAGGCGGGCGGTGCCGACCAGGATGGTGTGGCCGTCGGCGGTGGCGCGGACGCCTTTGCCGGTGACCGAGTCGAAGGCGTCGGCTGCCGGGAGGTCCAGGCCCCGCTGCCGGGCGCCGGCCACGATCGCGGTGGCGAGGGGGTGTTCGCTCATTTCCTCGGCGGCTGCCACGAGCGCCAGCAGTTCGCTCTCGTCGTAGCCGTCGGTCGGGTGCACGTCGGTGAGGACGGGCTTGCCCGCGGTGACGGTGCCGGTCTTGTCCAGCACGATGGTGTCGAGCTTGTGGGCGGTCTCCAGGGCCTCGGCCGAGCGGATGAGGATGCCCGCCTGTGCGCCTTTGCCGGTGCCGACCATGATCGACAGGGGAGTGGCCAGGCCCAGCGCGCAGGGGCAGGCGATGATCAGTACGGCGACAGCGGCGACCAGGGCGAGAGTCAGGGCCGGGGCGGGGCCGAGGGTGAACCAGACGGCGAAGGTGGCGACCGCGACGGTGATCACGGCGGGGACGAAGTAGGCGGAGACCGCGTCGGCGAGCCGCTGGATCGGGGCTTTGGACGCCTGGGCCTGCTGCACGAGGCGGATGATCTGGGACAGCATGGTCTCCGTGCCGATCTTCGCCGCGCGCACCCGCAAGGATCCGGTGCCGTTGACCGTGGCACCGATGACGGTATCGCCGGGGTGTTTGCTGACCGGCATCGGTTCCCCGGTGACCATGGATTCGTCCACCGCCGAAGAACCGGCCAGGACGTCGCCGTCGACCGGCACCTTCTCCCCGGGACGGATCAGCAGCTCATCACCGACAGCGACGTCGTCGACCGGGATCTCCACCGGGGTGCCGTCCCGCATCACACGGGCGGTGCGGGCCCGCAGCCCGAGCAGGGCCCGGATGGCCTCGCCGGTGCCTGCCTTGGCCCGGGCCTCCAGCAGCCTGCCCAGCAGGATCAGGGTGAGGATCACCCCGACCGCCTCGTAGTACACCGCGCGGACCCCGGCCGGGAACAGGCTGGGGGCGAGGGTGACCAGCAGGCTGTAGCCGTAGGCGGCGGTCGTGCCCAGGGTGATCAGGGAGTTCATGTCGGCCGAGCGGTGCCGCAGGGCCAGCCAGCCGGTGGTGTGGATCGGACGGCCGGTGTAGAACATCACGGGCGTGATCAGCGCCAGCTGGAACCAGTGGTTCAGCATCCATCCCGGCACCCAGACAGCGCCGAACAGTTCATGCGCCATCACCGCGATGAGCACCGGCAGCGTCAGCACCGCGCCCACCGCGACCCGCCGGGTCAGATCACGGATCTCCGCGCGCCGCTCGGCGGCCTCCGTAGCCTCCGCGTCCGCCGCGCCCTCGCCCTCCGGGGAAGGTCCGACCGGTCCGGCGGCGGTGGCGGGCGGAGCCTGGCCGCCGCCGGAGAAAGTCTGCCCGCCGCCGCCCTGCGGGGGCGCGGCCGGATCGACCAGCAGCGTTCCGTGGATCATGTTCATCCCACAGGCGAACCCGAAGGACCCGGCCTCGTCGGGCCTCAGCCGCACCGTCGTGCGCGTGTGGGCGGGCAGGCCCGCGCTGACCCGCAGGTCCGGGAAGACCACCCGCGAGGTGCACTCCCCGGACTCCCGCCGGTCGAAGACCAGCTCCACCGGCATCCCCTGGCGCACCCGGATGACGTTCGGGCTGTAGCCACCGCGCACCGTGATGCCCACCCGCTGCACCCCGCCCTCGACCGTTGCGGTGCGGGCCCGGCGCGGCCCGAAGAAATACCAGCCCAGCCCGGCGACCACGACAACGGCGGCGGCGATGACAACCAGATCCAGGGCGTTCATGGCAGAACATTCCTTTCCCGCCCCCTACCTCCCAGCGTCGCTCGCGGCTACCGGTACCGGGTAAGGGCTGACCGGCCCACTGGCCGGGACCGGCAGGCCCCAGCACACCCGGCAGGCGCGAGCGACGATGACAGCAGGCAGAACAACTTCACCAACGGTCGGCCGAGTGTCCTGAGCCCGGCTGACCTGGGGAAGTGAGGCGGGAATGATGTTCTGGTACGGCCATGGCATGAACGGCTGGGGCTGGTTCGCAATGTCGATCAGCATGGTGCTGTTCTGGGCAGTGATCATCGCCATCGGCGTCCTGCTCTACCGGGCCCTGAACCGCCCCACCACGCCAGGTGGCGGGCCCACCGCCTGGCACAAGACGCCCCCGCCCGGCGGCCCCGAGCAAGTCCTCGCCGAGCGGTACGCACGCGGCGAGATCGACGAAGAGGAATACCACCGCCGCCTGGCCACCCTCCGAGGATCACCACCAGGCGCACCACCCTGACCGGGCCGCCCCGCCCGCGCCCCATGCCCTTCCACCGGGAGGTCACCATGACCGGACCCACCACCCACCGGCCCGGCACCTTTGCCTGGCGCACGGTGAACATCAGCCCCGCCGAGCGCGCGGGCCGCGCCCTGATGGGCCTGGCCGCCACCATCATCGCGATCGTCCTGCTCACCGGCGCCGGCGGCGCGCTTGCCGTCGTCTTGGAGGTGCTGCTGCTCCTGGCCGGCTTGGATCTGCTGATCACGGGGGCGACCGGGCACTGCCCGCTGTACGCCAAGCTCGGCCACGTGCCCCGAACCCGACGGAGCCGACCATGAGCCACCCCACCACGCCCGGTCAGGACAAGCGGAGCAAGCACGGATGGCTGATGCTCGCCTGTTGCGTCCCGATGATCATCGCCGTGGTCGTGCTGGTTGTCACCGGCGTCCTCAGCACCGGTTTCCTGGTCATCGCCATCATGTGCGTGGCCATGATGGCGGTGATGATGCGGGGCATGGACCAAGGCGGCAACGACCGCTCCTGACCGCTGTGGCGCGATCACGCTGATCGGCACACTGAGCGCGCGGCGCCTGGCCCACCGGCTTGAGACCCGACAGATCAACGAAGCCGCCTATGGCCTGTGGCACATCGGCTGGAGAGGTGACCCCCACCTGAGCCCCTTCCGCCTCGCCAGCTATGTCGCCATCAGCGCGGGCTTCTGGCTCGTCGCCGCAGCCTGGCCACCCTGATCATGTTCCCCGTCCCGGTGTACGTGTACGTCCGCCTGGCCCACAGCGAAGAGCGGGAAGTCGCCCGCCGGTTCGGCGACAGGTGGACCGCCGGGATCGACCCCGCGCCCCAGCGACCATTCCTGGCCCGCCTCCCTCAAAGCCCAGGCCTCCGCCATCCTGGCCACCGACCTCTTCCACGTCGACACGGTCTTCCTGCGACGCTGGTTCGTACTGTTCTTCATCGACCACGACTGCCGCCGCGCACACATCGCCGGAATCACCCGAAACCCGACCGGCCCCAGGATCACCCAGCAAGCACGCAACTACCTCATGGACCTGGGCGACCGCGCAGAGTCGATCAAATTCCTCATCCGGGACCGCGGCGCCTACTTCACCGACAGCTTCGACTCCGTCTTCCAGGCGACCGGCATACGCATGGTCCCCACCCTGCCCGCCGTGCCATGGATGAACGCGATCGCAGAACGCTGGATCGGATCATGCCGACGCGAGGCAACCGACCGCATCCTGATCACCGGAGAGCGCCACCTACGCCTCGTCGTCAGTGAGTGCGGAGCACTACAACGGACACAGGCCGCACCGATCCCTCGGACAACGGGCACCGAACCGACTCACCGAGCCCGAACCACTCACCGAACTGTCCTGCCGGGTACGTACCCGGCAGGACGGTGTTCCGACTGTCGAGCAGTGGATTACTTGTGGACGATGCGGAACGTCGCGGTTCCGGGGGTTCCGCGGGTGTCCACCTGATAGCTACCAGTGGGCACCTTGTACGATCCCATCTGGAAAGCGTCGCCCTTCTTTAGGCCCTGGACATAGGCCAATTCGCCGACCTTGATCGAAGGCCGCCAAGCAGAGCAGTGGCCAGGAGCGACCGCGGTCGTGTGCTTCCTCGTGGTGAAGGCGACGAACGAACGGTAGCCACTCGCGTGGTTGCAGACACGCACCTTACCGTCGGCCGCCGGCGCGGCCGAGGCGGCTGGAGCGGTCACGGCGAACGCGCTGGCAATACCGGCCAGACTCATCGCACCGAAAGCGATACGCCGAGCGAAGTGGTTATTCACAGCATCTCCATCGTGTCGGAAAGTGGATGTATCCGTTTTGGGCAGACACCGAAGCCGCACCCGCCTGCGCCGACCCCATGCCGATGGCGGTGGCCGCCGCGGCACTGGCCAGAACGGCTGCTGACCTGGTGAACTCAATTCCCACCTTGCTTGATGGCAGTAATGACTGACTAACCCGCGCCTAACGTTCGCTGCCGTGTGGCTAACGTGCCGCGGCCGCGCGGCCGCGCCGCTGGTCCAGGACGTCCACGGCCACTCCGGCGGGCAGGCTGCCGAGCCACCGTCACGCGCGCCGTCGCCGGAACCGCGGCGGCCTTCACCACGCCACTGTTGTTGGCGGAGATGGTTCGACGTGAGTGGTTCCGAGGCTGCATCGTGAGCGCAGCATTGCCGATATTGCCGTGAAGCCACTTGGATGCGAAGCGGAGTATGTGGATCGAGCAGTTGTCGACTCCGGTGCCCTGGAGGCTGCCCGGGCCCGCCACTGCGCCGTGGTGCTGGGAAATGCGGTCTATCCGGAACCGCACCCTCGTGCCGCCTTGCTGTACAAGGTGACCCGGAAGCTGCTGGCTGTTCCATCGGTGCTCCTCCGCCGCGGGACGGCGAAGGACGCGGAACTGCTGGTGCTGCGGCACGAGAACGCGGTCCTACGCCGCCAGTTGGCCGGACCGGTGCGTTATGAGCCCGCCGACCGGTTCTGGTTCGCCGGATGTACGCGCTGGTGTTCCTCAAGCACGGCACCCGGCGGCTGCACATCACCGGAGTCACCGCCCGCCCGACCCGGAACGACAACTACCACCCGACAACCACGAACCACCCGCCGCGACGCATGACCTCAGCACCGGCGTAGTCCTACGCACCCGGATCCTCGGCGCCCTCATCAACGAGCACAGATACGCGGCATGACATGCAGCGATGACTTTTCGAGCGGCACACGGGTATGACCGGTGCTTGGCGCCACTTCCAGCGCACCAGAGGCCGGTGCCAGGTCAGCAGCGTGCCCGGAGTGACCAGCCGGTGGCGGCGTAAGACCGGTGGCAGGTGCCGGGCGAGGGCGGAGAACACGGCACGCTCGGCCCACGACAATCGCGGCCGATCGACCGTCGCAGTCCCACAACTACTGATCATGCCCATACTCAAACGATCGCAAAGCCCCTGGTCGGTCGCCGTACGGCAATAAGGACACCCTTCAGAGGCGAACTGCCCTTTCCGGACCGTGTCCGCCCTGGTCAGCGGGTCGCGATCGTTTCGATCGTCAGCCCCGAAAAGGAGCGGTGCTCCCGCGGACGACAAGTTCGGTGGCGAGCTCCGCACGTCCGCGCTCGAGCGGCCGACCCTGGGCAAGGGCAATCACCATGCCGGCGGCGGTGGCGGCCATCTCGGCGAGCGGCTGGCGCACGGTGGTGAGGGGCGGGGTGAGCCACCGGCTCGGGAAGAGGTCGTCGAATCCGACGACACTCAGGTCCTCGGGAACGCGCAGCCCGGCCTCGGCCGCCGCGCGGTAGACGCCGAGCGCCTGACCGTCGTTGCCGGTGAAGACGGCGGTCGGCGGCTCCGGGAGGCGCAGCAGGTCCCGGGTGTGCTTGAGTCCGTCCAGGATCTGGAAGTCGCCGACGCGGACGAGGGCGGGGTCGACCGGAATGCCGGCCATGTCGAGGGCGGCCCGGTAACCGTCCAGCCTGGCCCGGCCGGCCAGGACGTGCTCCCCTCCCGTGATGACGGCGATGCGCCGGTGCCCGAGCTCCAGGAGGTGCCGGTCGCCGACAGCCCGCCACTCCAGTTGCTCGCGCTCACCGACGGGGCGCCGTGGTCGGGATCCCCGGTCGGATCGACGAGCGCGAACGGTATGCCCCGGGTGCGCAGTTGTTCGGCCTGCTCGCCGCTGGGTCCTGAGAACACCGAGACGACACCGGTCGGGCGGCGGGCCAGCACACCCTCGACCCAGCCTCGCTCCGGGGTGTGGCGGCCCCGTAACTCGGAAACCACGACGGCCAGTTGGTGTTCGGCGGCCACTCGCCGGACGCCGCGGAAGATCTCGGTCGGGTAGGGCCCGCGCACCTCGTGGAAGACCAGTTCGAGCAGGGCGGCGGGGCCCGCCGCCTTCTGCCGCCGGTACCCGTGCCGGCGGATGATGCCCTCGATCAACGAGCGGGTCGTCGGGGCCACGTCCGCCCGCCCGTTGACGACCTTGGAGACCGTGGCTACGGAGACCCCGGCGCGCTGAGCGATCTGCGCGATGGTCAGCGATTCGCCCTGGCGGCCGTCGGCTGAGCACCTACGGGGCAGTGTACTGGCCGCTCCGATCCTTTCGAAGAGAACACTGCTGTCCGCAACAAGGGCCACCGCAGGGGCTTGACGGCACAAGGAGGTACTTCTACGGTCCCCTCACCGCCATAACGATCGGTAGAACTCCCCAAAATCATTCGCTCAGGAGCCTGCGGTGAAGAGGGATCTTTCTGCACACACTGCCATGGGAGCGCTCCCACATCCGTCCGGAGCTCCGGCCGTCGTCCACCATCAACCCGATCAACCCGACGAGATCCACGGGGCATGGCGAGCACGCACCTCCGGAATCCGACGTATGGAGACCCGAAGCGAACGCCCGGTGGAAGCGGCCCGGGCGCTCGGAGCAGCAACAACCGCGCACCACGTCGCACTCCCGGCCCTCCGTCCCACCCGCCGAGAAGAGTGATACCCGTGCCCGCATCCGAACAGCCACACGTCCCCAGCCGCCGGGGAATACTGACCACCGCCACCGGACTGGCCGCAGGAGCCGCGATGCCACTGGTCAGCGCGCAGTCGGCACACGCCGCGTTATCTCGTGCGGCGACCCAGGAGCCTCATGTGGGCGCCGCCTCGTTCACCAATCCGGTGATCTGGCAGGACTTCGCCGACATCGACATCATCCGGGTCGGTGACACGTACTACTACTCGGCCTCGACGATGCACTACTCGCCAGGTGCACCGATCCTGCGCTCCTACGACCTGGTCAACTGGGAGTTCGCCGGCCACTCGGTACCACGTCTGGACTTCGGGGCCAAGTACGACCTGAACGGCGGGCGTGGCTACGTGAGGGGCATCTGGGCGTCGTCGCTGGCCTACCGGCCGAGGAACCGCACGTTCTACTGGCTGGGCCAGATCGACTTCGCCCGCACCTACATCTACACCGCCACGTCGGTCGAGGGCCCCTGGACCCGGCACGCCGACCTGCCGCACGTCTACTACGACGCCGGGCTGCTCGTCGACACCGACGACACCCTCTACGTGGCCTACGGCAACACGCAGATCAGCGTCGCCCAACTCTCCCCGGACGCCCGCAGCCAGGTCCGCGCCCAGCAGGTGTTCTCCACCCCCGCCGGCATCGGAACACTGGAGGGCTCCCGCTTCTACAAGATCAACGGGAACTACTACATCTTCCTCACCCGCCCGGCCAACGGGCAGTACATCCTCAAGTCCACCTCGGGCCCCTTCGGCCCCTACACCCTCCGCCAGGTCCTCCTCGACCTGCCGGGACCGATCCCCGGCGGCGGTGTCCCCCACCAGGGTGGACTCGTCCAGACCCAGAACGGCCAGTGGTACTACCTGGCCTTCGTCGACGCCTATCCCGGCGGACGCGTCCCCGCCCTCGCCCCCGTCACCTGGACATCCGACGGCTGGCCCCAGCTGCACCTTGTGAACGGCGCCTGGGGCACCGCCTACCCCACTCCCGACCTCCCCCCACCACCCCGTCAGGTCGAACCCCTCATCGGCGTCGACACCTTCCAGGGGACCACCCTCAAACCCGCCTGGGAGTGGAACCACAACCCCGACAACGGTCGATGGTCCGTCAACGACGGCCTACGCCTGACCACCGCCACCGTCACCAACGACCTCTACGCCGCCCGAAACACCCTCACCCACCGCATCCAGGGCCCCAGCTCCACCGCCACCATCACCCTCGACCACGCCCAGATGCGCGACGGCGACCGAGCCGGCCTCGCCATGCTTCGCGACTCCTCCGCCTGGATCGGCCTCCAACGCGAGAACGGCACGACCCGCCTGGCCATGGTCGACGGCCTGACCATGGACAGCAACTGGAACACCACCGGCACCGGCACCGAGCGCGCCACCACGGCCATCACCGGCACCCGCATCTGGCTGCGCGCCGCCACCGACATCCGCCCCGGCACCGGCCGCCAAGCCCGGTTCTCCTACAGCATCAACGGCAGCACCTACGCGCCCCTCGGCCCCGCCTTCACCCTCAACAACGCCTGGCAGTTCTTCATGGGCTATCGCTATGCCATCTTCAACCACGCCACCCGGGCACTCGGCGGCACGGTGACCGTCAGCCGCTTCGAACTGACCACGCCCTGAACGCGGTCGTCCGCCGGTGACCCCGACCGGACATTCACATGACCGCGGGCTCGAGTACAGACGTCTGATGACGCTTTCCATCCCGGTGAAAGGAGAGGTACATGCCCATGCCCATCGCTCACCGCTCCAGGAAGCGCGGACGTCTGCCGCGCCTGCTGGCAGCGGCGGCTGTCGCGCTGACGCTGCTCTCCTCCGTGCCGGCCCAGCCGCCGGCTCAGGCCGCGCCCGGAAGCCCGGCGCTCACCCCGCCGCTGGGCTGGAACAGCTGGAACAGCTTCGGCTGCAACAACGTCAACGAGACGGTGATCCGACAGGCCGCCGACGCCATGGTGAGTTCGGGCATGCGGGACGCCGGCTACGACTACGTCGTGGTCGACGACTGCTGGTTCGATCCCCAGCGCGACGCCCAAGGCAACCTGCGCGCGCATCCGACGAAGTTCCCCAGCGGCATGAGGGCGCTGGGCGACTACATCCACAGCCGCGGCCTCAAGTTCGGGATCTACCAGGTGCCCACCGAGCGCACCTGCGCCCAGCGCGTCGGCACCTACCCCGGCTCAACCGGCAGCAGCGGACACGAGGTGCGGGACGCCAACACCTTCGCCTCCTGGGGCGTGGACTATCTGAAGTACGACTGGTGCTCTCCCGAGGGCACCCGCGAGGAGCAGATCGCCCGGTTCACGCTCATGCGAGACGCCCTCCGCGCCACGGGACGTCCCATCGTCTACAGCATCAACCCCAACAGCTTCCACGCCGTCACCGGCCCCACCTACGACTGGGGTCAGGTCGCCGACCTGTGGCGCACCACCGAGGACCTGCTGGACATCTGGCAGAACGGCAACACCAACAGCTATCCGATGGGCGTGGGAAACGTCGTCGACATCAACGCTCCGTTGGCCGCCCAAAACGGCCCCGGCCACTGGAACGACCCGGACATGCTGGTGGTCGGCAGACCGGGGCTCACGCTGACCGAGTCCCGGTCACATTTCGCGCTGTGGGCTCTGATGGCCGCGCCCCTGATGGCGGGCAACGACATCCGCACCATGTCCGCCGAGGTCAGCGCCATCCTGCGCAACCCACGTCTGCTGGCCGTGAACCAGGACGCCCTGGGCGCGGGCGGACGACGGGTGCGCGACGACGGCGCCGCCGAGGTGTTCGCCAAACCCCTGTCCGACGGCTCGGTCGCCGTCGGTCTGTTCAACCGCGGCGGCGGAACCACCGCGATCACCACTACGGCGGCCCAGATCGGGCTGTCCGGCGGAACGTTGACCCTGACCGACCTGTGGACCGGGGCAACATCCACCACCGGCGGTCAGATCTCCGCGAGCGTGCCGGCACATGGCGTCGCTCTGTACCGGGTGTCCGGGGGCACCCCGCTGGAGAACACGACATCCCGCTTGCGTGGTGCCGGCTCGGGCCGCTGCCTGGATGTCGACAACGCCTCCACCGCGTCCGGCGCCACCGTACTGATCTGGGACTGCCACACCGCGGCGAACCAGTCCTGGACCACGTGGCCTGGCGGCGAGATCCGCGTCTACGGCGACAAGTGCCTGGACGCCTACAACCAGGGCACCACCAACGGCACCCCTGTGGTCACCTGGCCGTGCAACGGACAGAACAACCAGAAGTGGACGCTCACCTCCGATGGCTCGATCCGCAACGTTCACTCGGGACTGTGCCTCGATGTCAGCCAGGCGGGCACCGCCAACGGAACCGCGGTGATCCTGTGGACCTGCAACGGCCGGCCGCACCAGAAGTGGGCTCGCACCTGAGGAACCCGCCTGGCAGCGGGGACGCGCACCATCCCCCGCACCGCCAAGCCCAAGGTCAACGTTCAGCCAGGAGGAGTAATGACGTTACGTCGAAATGAGTCCATGACCGTTGGGCATCGCCGCCGGACTCCGGCAACACGCACGGGACTTCCTCCGCCCGCTCACGGCCCTCGGTCGAGCCTGGCCAACCCGGACACATCGCGATCATGCAAAGGACCCTGCGGGAGGCGCGGTTGATCAAGCGCTGAGCGCGGCCCGGAGCGCCTCACCCGCGTGGCGCAGCGCGGCCGCAGACGGCTGGTGGCCGGGGGGTTGCCGACGTGAAGGTGTGGTGACCATCAACCGATGGTTCAGTAAGGGAAGTTGAGGCCCTCCTGGCGAGGCTGCCAGCGTGATTGATCGGCATGTACCGGCATCGCATACCGCGAAAACGGGGGATCCTGACTTGGCACGCTCACGACCGCCCGCGCCCACACTGCTTGCCCGGGCCCTCCTCATCGCCGTGGCGCTGGTGGGCACGCTGCTCTCCGCGCCCGCGCAGCAGGCCGCCGCGGAACCGCCGCCGCCTCCGCCACCGACGCAGCCTCCCCCGTCGAACGCGCCTGACTTCGAGCCTTCGCACTGCGCGAACTGGGTGGTCCTGAGCCTGGCCGGCGGGGGACACCAGCTCTCGGCCCAGGAGCCCTTCGGCCATCCGCAGCTCAACCCCTACCTGTGGGGCATCACCGAGGCTCTGGAGGATCACGGCATCGGGACCTCGCCGCCCAACGTGAACCCCCGCCCCCCGGTCCCGTCCGACGAGCATCCGAACGGCAAGTACCTCGTCGACCTCCACGCCTTTCCGTACAACTCCGGGAGGTCGGACTACTGGGCGAACGTGGAGGCGGCCCAGGGCCTGCTCGCCCAGCGGATCGAGTGGTACGACAGGACCTGCGGGGCGAGCACCAACGTCATCCTCGCCGGCTACTCCATGGGCGCGCACGTGATCAAGCGGGCCATGCAGGAGCCGCTGGTGAAGGAGCACCAGGACGTGGTGGCCGGCATCCTGAACATCGCGGACCCCAGCCGGATGAACAATCAGCGCGGGATGGCCGGCCGACCGAACGAGGCCCGCCAGATGGAGACGAAGTCCGGGTCCTTCGAACCGATCAGGTACGACAGCCCGGTCCTCCCCGGTGAGTTCGAGCGGCCGCCCAAACCTGAATCGGTGGAGTCCGACCCTGGGCTCGGAGGGGCGCTGGGCCGGATCATGGTGCCGGAGGAGTTCTCCGGACTGGGCGGGAACGGCAGGTACTTCGACATCTGCCGTACCGAGGACTCCTTCTGCAACACGGAGCGTCCTCCGCTGGGCATCGGGGCACCAGCAGGAGCGCAGCTCACCGCACAGCTCCTCAGGCTCGGCATGGGTCAGGGTCCGCACAGGGACTACGAGGACCAGGCTCGCTCCGATCCGTACGAGCCCGGACCCACGCCGGTCGAGATGGGCAAACGCGTCGTCAACCGCGCCGTCCAGCACCAGCAGCACCGCGCACAGACCCCGCCGGGCCCGCCGATCGCGCCCGGCCAGGGCGGTGCCGGCGGCGGCAAGGGCCCGGTGGCACCGCCGCAGGCGCCGCCGCCCGCGGCCGCGCGGCCGGACAACCCGCCGCCGACGCTGTTCGACCCGAACGACAAGTCGTGCAACCCGCACGGCCCCACCGACGGCATGTCCACCGCCGCGATCCGGGAGGCGTGCGCGGAGGTCGCCGCCGACACCTGGTACACCTGGGGCGGCGGCCACAGTGTCAGCCCGCCGCAGGCCACCTTCGGGCACGTCGACTCCTCCGACCCCGAGCGCAGCCGGTTCGACCCTGAGCGCAAGGGCTTCGACTGCTCCGGCTTCGTGCGCTACGCGTACTACAAGGCGGCAGGGCACGACATCCTCGGCGACCGCACCGCCTCGCAGATGTACAACGCCTCCTGGCCGGTGCGCATGACGGCCCAGCAGGGCGAGGCCGCGCTGCTCCCCGGCGACCTGGTGTTCTTCGGTGGCCCCGGCAGCATTCACCATGTCGCGATCTACCTCGGCAACGGAATGATCGCCGAGGCGCCGCAGTCCAACGAGAAGATCCGGGTGGCCGAGCTGCGCAGCCACGACGACTACGCCGGCGCCGTCCGTGTCAGCGGCCAGGGCGGTGGCGGCGGCCAGGGCAACGCCCCGAACTCCACCTGGGGCACCAACGTCAACACCCACACCGAGCCGGCCGCTGGCTCCCCGGTGCAGACGACGTTCCCCGGCCCGACCGGCATCCGCATCGACTGCCAGATGCGCGCCGAGACGGTGACGGCCGACGGCTACACCAACGACGTCTGGTCGCACCTGCCGGACCACGGCGGCAGCTGGATCTCCAACGTCTACGTCAAGGGCCCAGGCTGGCTCCCCGGCATCCCGGCCTGCTCCGGCGACGCCGGATCTCCCGCACCACCGGCCGGCGGCGACCCCGGGGCTGAGCACATGAGCTGGGGCACCGACGTGCAGCTGCGCAGCGGCCCGTCGACCGGCACCCCGGCCACCGAGGTGCTGCCGGGGCCGACGCAGCTGCGGATCGACTGCCAGGCCCGCGGCGAGCAGGTCACCTCGGGCGGGATCACCAACGACGCCTGGTCCCACCTGCCCGACCACAACGCCTGGATCTCCAACATCTATATCCGCGGCGGAGCCTGGCTCGACGGCGTCCCGGAGTGCGCCACAGAACCGGGCGGCGGCATCGGCGACAGCCCCGACTACCGCGGCACCTGGGGCGACAACGTCAAGATCCGCGCGGACGCCTCGCAGCAGGCGCCCGTGGTCAGCACGCTGCCGGCGCCGAGCCAGGTGCGCGTGCAGTGCCAGAAACATGCCCAGACGATGACCTCCGAGGGCTACACCAACGACGCCTGGAGCTACCTCTCGGACCGCAAGGGGTGGATCAGCAACATCTACCTCAAGGGCGGCGCCTGGCAGGACGGCATCCCGGAGTGCAAGCCGGGCAACCCGCCCCCGGCCTGACAGCCCTCACCACCGGAGGCCGCCGCCCCGCAGCGGAGCGGCGGCCTCCGCGATGTCCGTTCACCCGTCATGGCGGAGCGCCTGGTTGCGAAACGTCACGCCTGGTTGCGGGCACGCGACCAGGCCGGTATGGACGACAACGACTCCGCCCGTATCCCCGCTCAGGGCCCCGAGTTCCCCGCCCGGTTTCTTCGAGCTCGTCGATGAGTTGAAGAGCATCGTCGAGCAGGCCCCGTAACGCTTCAAAACTGCTTCCGTCGTGCCGCTGTCCCTCGCCACGCTCCACGGCTTCGGGCCCGCGGCCGCGGGCCTGCCCCTGCTCGCGGGATCCATCGGCTGGTGGGCCGGGGCCCAGGCGCAGGACCTGATCACCAGGATGACGAGGCCGTCGCTGCTTCGGTGCGGTCTCATCGCCCTGGCGTTCCCTGCTCGAGGGCCTACGGAGTCGGGGCGCGCACCCGGCTGACGCCGTGCTGGCAGCCGCAGCGGGCGCAGCCGCCGACCTGGGCTGCCGCGGGCTCCGCGTCGTGATGGAACTGCACGGTCGCGAAGAGGAGGTGGTCGGCGGTGCGGACCTGTCGCGGGCAGTGGGCTGGTTCACCACCCTGGTCCTCGTGCTGGTCGACGCCGCACCGGATGCCGAGCCGCGCGAGGCGCTCGACAGTGCCCGGGAGGCCCGTTCACGCCATGCCCTCGAACACGGCCTAGTTGTGCGGTACGGCGCCTCGGACACCGCCGTTCGGTCCCGGCCCGCGGAGGCGGAACGCCCGTGGGTGAGCGTGAACTACCTGGGCAGACTCGGAACGGTGTTCACCGGCACGGCCGGACGGGGCGACGACAGCCTGGTGGAAGTCCCGTTGCCGCACCGGGGTGACCGGGCCCCGGATAACCCCAGGCCGTTTCACTGGGAGTTCAGCGCGTACACGAAGGGGGACGAGATGAGGTTGCGGCTGGCGCACGCGGGCGACGGCGGCCAGGCGGAACGCCTTCTGAATACCGCCTGCGACTACCTCCGCTCCCTCGCCGCCGTCCTGGACCCGGCAGAGACGAAGGAGTTGCGGTGAGCGAGAACTGGCTGGTGGACCTCGTGCCCGCCGAGCGGCCGGGGCGGGTGGCATACCTGTTCCCGCACGCGGGCGCGGGCGTCGGGGCGGTGCTGGCATTGGGCCGGGCCCTGGCTCCGGACCCCCGCCCGGTGGCGATCCGTCTGCCCGGGCGGGAGGCGCTGAGTACCTTGCCGGAACCACCCGATGGCCACCCGTGGCGTCGCCGATCCTGGCCATCCGCGCCACGGAGGACGAGACCGTCGCCGAGGAGGACATCGCCGCGTGGGCTGCGCTGACGACGAGCGGCCACACGACCGCGCTGATCGCCGCCGAGCACAACCTGCTGCGCGACCGTCCGGCGGAGTTGGCCGACGCACTCCGGGGCGCACTGTCCTGAGCGCCGGGCCCGGCGGTGGCCGGTCAGGGCCTGCGGTGCACGGAAACGGCGTACTCTCCGCCGGTGTAAGGGTCCCGGGACCACGTCGCGTACCGGGCTTCGAAGGTGAGTCCCTGCGCATGGCAGTGAGCGTCGTAGTCGTCCAGCGTGTAACCGCGGTTCAGGGAGAACCCGGCGACCAGGCGCCCAGCCGGACGGACGTGACCGGCAACCCCGGCCACCAGGGCCGGCTCCGTTCCCGGCGGGGTGAACAGGGGGACGTTGCCCGCCATCACCACAACGTCGAACAACTGCCCGAGGTCGAGGTCCACCAGGTCGCGCTGGTACCAGCTGATCCCCGGCGCCCGGCGCCGGGCGGTGGCGAGCATCGACTCGTCGACGTCCACGCCCGTCACGGCGATCCCGTGGCGGGCCAGCTCGATGGCCACCCGCCCGGTGCCACAGCCCGCGTCGAGGACCGTGGACGGGGCGAAGGAACGGACCAGCGCGGCTTCACCATGGACATCCCCTCCCTCGACGGCGATGCGGTCGAACCGGGCCTGGTACTCCTCACCGTTCCACGTCATGCGATCACCATGGCACACCCGCCACCCCGCCCACGACCGATCTCCGCCGGAGGCCCAAAACGCTTCCGAACACGAGCCGGCCCTCGCCAGTGCGAGTGCCAGTGCGCCGGGCCGGTGCGGGCCAGGATGCCGCCGACGATCACCACGGCGGAATGGCGGAACCGCGTGCGGGGCCGGAGCGCGAGCGACGGCCCGAGGCGGCCGATGATGCGGACGCCCGGCCGCTGCAACCGACACCCACGTCGATCAGCGATCCGGAGCAGGCGCTGGCCTCGGCATACGAAGACGCGAGCCCAGCGGCGGCAGTGCGCTTTCCGTAAATGGCACCCGCCCTGGTGGGAGGTGGCGCGCACGGTGTACCGGAGGTCGACCGGCGAAGTCGCCACAACAGGCGCTCTCGCGAGGCTGGCGCGACCGCGGCAAGATGATCGACCGTGCTGCTGCGGCCGGCTTACTCGGCGTGACGAACGCGTTCGCGATGCTTCGCCCGCTGACGATGTCCGATCGTCGTACACCGCCGTACGGAGCAAGAGGACACCGCTCCCAGCCCCCTCCCGAGCAGGCCCACCCTGCTGCCACACTCCGATATTCTGGCCCCTGTCGATTCCGGTGCCCGAAAGCGCTGGGGAGTATGAGCCGTGAGGTCGGCCACCACCGCAAAGCTCCGCGCCAATGCCACGACCATTCGCCAGCTCGGACGCCGGCATGGCCTGCACTCCTTCGCCTTGAGCACCGAGCCCGGGAAACTTGTCGCCACCCTGGACGCCGACCGCTCCTACTTCGACATCACCAGCTTCGAATCAGACCTGTCCAGCATCCTCGGCGCCCTCGCGGAAGTCGTCCCACGCGGCCCCGGAGTGGAAGTCGAAGAAACCAAACCTCTGAACGACCTGCGCGGGGCGGCGTGCCCCACACACGCACTGACCGGGAAAACCGGGAGCTGCTACGCCTGACCGACGCAATGGCAGCACTCGACCAAGCGCGCTCAATCCTTCGCGACGGATCAGTCCCGCCTTGCTACCACAGGCGGGGGTCGCCGTGTCGGGCAGTGGGGCGCACTGATGGTTCCGCTTCCCCGGGGGGCTCACCCGGGTCGGGGCACGCGTTCTGCGACCGGGAATTCACGGTTGCGCATAAGTCATGAATACAAAGGGCACTTACCCACAAAAACGCCCCAACCTCCGACTATATCGTGCATATGTTCGACGCCGACATCAGGCCCCTGGAAAGTGTTGTGATTTCCTGGGATCGTCCGTGATGCACGGCGCGGCGCATAGATCCTACGATAAGTTGTGCATAGCAGGTACTTGCGGATTGGCATATACCCTTGGGCCGCTCGCTGCTGTGGCGCAATCTAGCGGGTGTCGGCGCCGCTCGTGCTTTGCTCTTCAAGTGCTCGCTTACTGTTCACTCGTCGCCGTTTCTGGGCATACTCGATCGAAGGGGTAGTTGTGCCTATAGCCGTTAACGACGTGGAAACATTCCATAGGGCGCTGCTCATGCAATCCGGAATCAGCATGGCCGTGATTGACGCAGAGGGGGGAATCCTGTGGGCGAGTCCCAGTTTCCTTCATTACTTCTCGGGAGCGAGGGAGAAAGTCATCGGGGAGCATCTCTCCGGTTTCATTCATCCGGGAGCAAAGGAGTATTTGAGTTATTTAATGACCGAAGTTCTGGAGGGTCGGCGGATCCGATTCTCCGAGGAAGTCGCCATGGCTCGGGGGAACGGGGGGTTCGTCGTTGGAAACCTGGTGGGTGTGGCCGTGAGCGGATTCGAGGGAGGCCCTGGTCTGATCGCTTTATGGCAGCCGGACGGTAGCTTGACGGTGGGCGCGAGCGATAAGAGCAAAAAGGCCACTCTGAGCGAGATGGGCCGCAGGATCTTAGAGGGGGTGGCGCGTGGCCTGTCCACCGCCAAACTGGCATCCCAGCTCCACATGAGCAAGAACGGTATCTCGTACCATCTTGGCGAGCTAATGAGGCAATTCCAGGCCGACAACCGGACCGAGTTGGTCTCCAAGGCTTATTCGGTGGGCCTGCTCAAGGTCGGAACGTGGCCGCCGGCCACCTGACAGTACATTCCTCCGACTTGAAGGGTGATGCATACCGTGGCCACGCCTGTGACATACCATAGTCTTCCGGGAGCCGACGCTCCGGTCCGATTGATCGCTTTCCATCACGCCGGGGGATCGGCCTCCTCGTTTCTGCCGGCGCTGAAGGAGCTTCCGGACGACTGTGGTGGATTCCTCTTTGAGCTCGGAGGGCGGTTCGGTGAGTCGGAAAGTGCGCCAGCCGCCGATTTTCATTCGGCGTATGAGCGGTTCCTTCCGGACTTTCTCCGCCTTGTCGACCGGCCAACCGTGGTGATCGGGCACAGCCTCGGCGCCCTGTTCGCGCACAATCTTGTCGCGGCGCTTCCGCCCGACCGGGCGGCACTGGTCAAGACGCTTGTGGTCTCCGCGTCCAAGGGGCCGGTGGTGGCCGCCGGGGAGGCTTCGATGCCCGCCGCTCCATTCCTTGTGCGGTCCGCCTCCAGCGTCATGGAGGATCTGCGTACGTTCGGCGGCACCGCCCCGGAGTTCCTGGAGGACCCGGAGTTCGCGGAAGCCGCCGTCAGCCAGCTCGGGCACGATCTGCACTTGGCCGATACCTACATCCTGCCGCCCGGTCCACCATCCAGGGTGCCGTACCTGGTCTGGTACGGGCTGGACGACTTCACCCTGGCCGAGGCGGACCGGCTGGCCTGGTCCGAGTCGTGTGCTCAGCAGCCGGACCACGAGGGATTCCCTGGTGGCCATTTCTATCTCTTCGACAGGCCGGAACCGGCGGTCCGGCTTCGGGAACTGACCGACAGGCTGGCCGCGGAGGGTTTCCGATGATCGGATGTTTGGTAGGTTCCGAACAGCTTCGGCCCACACAGAAAGGGGACACCGAGTGACTGGGACTACCGGCGGGCAGCCGCTGACGCCCTGGCTGTTCACCACCGGAACGTCGTCGTTCATGGAGTTCATAGAGAGGTACGACCCGGACCTGATGCCCGGTCGCGGGAAGCGTGCCGCCGGAGCCCCAGGGCTGACAGAGGATCAGATTCCCCACGGTACCACCGTGCTGGCCCTCACATATGCGGACGGTGTGATGATGGCCGGTGACCGGCGCGCGACGATGGGAAATCTCATCGCTCAGCGTGATCTGGAAAAGGTGTATCCCGCGGACGAACACACGGCGGTGGCATTCGCCGGAACCGTAGGTCTCGCGCTGGACATGGTGAAGCTCTACCAGGTCGAGCTGGCCCACTTCGAAAAGGTCGAGGGTACGGCGATGACCCTGGACGGCAAGGCCAACCGGCTGGCCACCATGATCCGGAACAACCTCGGCCAGGCCATGCAGGGTCTCACCGTAGTACCCATGCTCGCCGGGTACGACCTACTCGCCCCGGAGGGCAAGCAGGGTCGGATCTTCAGCTACGACGTGACCGGCGGGCCGTACGAGATGCAGGACTTCCACACCGTGGGATCCGGTTCTCCCTATGCCCGGGGAGCGTTGAAGAAACTCTACCGGCCGGGGCTCTCGCGCCGGGAAGCCGCGCTGGCCGCGCTTCAGGCGCTGTACGACGCGGCGGACGACGACACGGCGACCGGCGGCCCGGACATTTCCCGGAGGATATTCCCGATCGTCGCGTCGATCACCGAGGAAGGCTACGAGCGGATGGACGAGGCGAATACCGAGGAACTGAGCCGCCTGGTGGTCGAGCAGCGGTCACGCCAGCCGGAAGGACCCACTGTCGCCCTGTGAACCGGCAGCCTCCTGCCACACCGTCCCGGAGGGGCGGGCCCGATTCGGGCCCGCCCCTCCGGCATTTCCGCGTCCGGGTGTTCCCGTTCATGTCCGGCGGCGGGGACCCACCCCTGCCGTAACGCCTCGCCATGCAAGATACACCCCTGTTCCCTTCCTGTCCCGCCCTAAACGCTTGGAGTGTACATAGGTGGACACGAAATTCTCGGAAATCTCCGAGTAGGGTCATGGGTGATTAAGATGACGGGGGATTCCCTTGCATGGAGTAGGAAATGGGCGGCAGTAAGTCGGCGAATTGTTTCGTTGGCGAGGCTCACTGGGATTCTTGGTGGGCATCGACGAGTGCGTGGAATTCTGCCGACGCCCGGGCGGGCATGACCACTTGACCAGGGAGGTTCGTACATGCCGGTGAGGTACGAGGAGAGGGAACGGGCGGTGGTGGTGGCGGGTGTCGGCGGATGGGTGCCTCCGGACGTTGTCACCAATGACGATCTGTGCGCCCGCCTCGACACGTCGGACGAGTGGATCCGCACCCGTACCGGCATCAGAACCCGGCACGTGATCTCCCCCGGTATGGCCACATCGGATCTCGCGTTCGAGGCGGGCCGGAGGGCACTGGGATCCGCGGACGATCGGGAGATAGGAGCAGTCGTGCTCGCCACGACCACTCCCGACCGGCCCTGCCCGGCCACCGCGCCGGACGTGGCGGCCCGTCTCGGGCTCGTGGGAGTGCCGGCTTTCGACATTTCGGCGGTCTGCGCCGGTTTCCTCTACGGTCTGGCGACAGCGGCGGGGCTGATCGCCTCAGGGACGGCGCGGCAGGTTCTGCTGATCGGGGCGGACGCCTTCACTACCATCGTCGACCCGAAGGACCGTTCCACAGCGGTGATCTTCGCGGATGGGGCGGGCGCCGTGGTGCTGCGAGCGGGCCGGGCCGACGAGCCCGGTGCGGTGGGTCCCGTGGTACTCGGCAGCGACGGCAGGTTCGCACACCTCATCCAGGTGCCGGCCGGTGGTTCACGCCAGCGTTCCCGGAGCCGGTCCTGCGGCCCGGGCGAAGAGTTCTTCCAGATGGAGGGACGTGACACGTTCCGGCAGGCCGTGGAGCGGATGTCGGCGGCATCCCGGCACGCCGTCGAGTCCGCCGGCTGGTGTCTGGAAGACGTCGACCGGTTCGCCGCCCACCAGGCCAACGCCCGGATCCTCGAGGCCGTCGCGGACGAGCTGGCCATACCGGCCGGGCACCGGTTGTCGAACATTTCCCGGGTCGGTAACACCGGCGCCGCCTCCATCCCGCTGCTGCTCGCCCAGGCCGCTGAGGACAGCAGTCTTGCCGAAGGGCACCGGACCCTGCTCACCGCGTTCGGCGGTGGACTCGCCTGGGGCGCGGCCACGCTCACTTGGCCCAAGCTGCCCACTGCCTGACGCCTCCTACACGCAGGAACGCCCCCTACACAGAGGAATGGGACCGTCCCATGTTCGAGACGCTCAAAGAAGTACTGGTCGGCAAACTCAAGGCGACCTCGGAGAAGATCACCCCGGAGGCCACCGTCGAGGAGGCCGAACTGGATTCGCTGTCCATCGTCGAACTCTCCATCATCCTGGAGAAGGATTTCACGATCACGATCACTGACGACGAGCTGCTGGCCGCCCCCACGATCGGCGACATGGCGAAGCTGATAGAGGAAAGGAACGCGGCGGCCTGACGTCGGCGCGGACGGGAGGACGCCACCTCGCACGGGCGGATAGCGAAGCGGCGCCGGGCGGCCCGATGCCCGGCGCCGGTCCGGCGCGGGCGTCGATGCTCCGTACGGTCTCATCGCCGTCGCCCGATGCGCTGTGGTTCCCGGTGTGCCGGCGTCCGTCCGGAAACGTGTTCCCGCGCAGGAACGCGCGGGGAGGGAAACTCACCGTCGGCTCCGACCGGGCAGCGGGAGACTCTCCGTGCCGTCCGCCACGACGAGGGTGGGACTCAGGGTGATCGGCTCCGGCCGCCGCTCGCGTGATCCCGCGGCACGTTCACCGGAAAGACGGGGGCACTCACCCGCTGCCGGGCCCTGCCGAAGGCCTCTGCGTGGCAGCCTGCCGACCGGACGGACCTGAGCGCCGATACCGGAGTCGTCGAATACGCCGGAAGGCGGCGCGGGGATGGCGCCGTTGCGCCGGGGCTGTTCGTCCCGGGGCCGAGCTGACCGGACGCCGGGCCCCAGCCGGGCCGCATACCAATCTTTCCTGCTGGTCTCACCCGCTCACCGGTGGCGTCTGGTCGAACGCATGGTGAACAAAACTTACGGAACCCTCGATTCCCCTCCTGTCTCGTTCTAAACATCCAGAGTGTGCATAGGTGGACACGAAGTGCTCGAAAATCTCTGGCTAGAGTTATGTGTAATTGACCTGACGGCAGGAACCATCGTCATAGGCAGGGTCCGGAGTGAGTGACAGCAAATCGGTTAACCTATTCCATCGGCACGGGGTTCCGAGCTTCCTGGAGGGGATCTACCAGGGTCGGTTCGAATGGGACATGATAAGTAATTTCGTTGCACAGGATTCCGCTGATGAAAAGGCGGGAGACGCGGCAGTGGAACGCCTGACAGATATCCTCAGGAACCGGGTGAACCCCACCGCCGTCGACGCCACCCGGGAACTCCCGGAAGGCCTGCTCGAGGAGCTGCGCCGCACCGGATTCCTGAATCTCCAGGACTCCCCGGACATAGGCGGCCTGGGTCTTTCGAGCTACAACACCTTCCGGGTCGTCCAGGCGGCGGCGAGCTGGTCGGTGCCGGTCGCGTTGGTCCTCGGGATCCAGACAGCCGTCGGCTCCGGAACATACCTGCGGGCGCTGCCGCCCGGCGAACTGCACTCCTACGTCGAACAGCGACTGCTGGACGGCATCATCTCCGGTTCCGCCGACACCGAGCCCGCCGGCGCCTCCAACAGCGCCCGGCAGACCCGCGCTGTCCCTACCGACGACGGAGAAGCGTTCCTCCTGACCGGCGAGAAGATCCACATCGGCAACGGCCCCATCGCGGACATCGTGACCGTCTCAGCGATGCTCGACGAGGACGGGCAGGACCGGCCCCGGCTGTTCTTCGTGGAGACCTCCGACCCGGGGTTCAGCATCCGCTCCCGCCACGAGTTCATGGGCGTCAAAGGCTTCCCCAATGCGGCACTGGTGCTGGACGGCGTTCGGGTGCCCCGCGAACGCATGATCGTCGAGGTCGACCCGGACACCGAGGTACGCATCACCCCGGAACTCACCATGGCCGTGGTCCGGGGCCGACTGCATCTGATCACCGCCCCCTCACTCGCCATCTCCAAACTCTGCCTGGAATGGTCCAGGAACTTCGTCAACCGGCGCACGATCGACGGCCGCCCACTGGGTGCCCGGGAAGAAATCCAGCACATGGTCTCTTCCACCATGGCCGATGTCTTCGCGATCCAGGCACTCGCCGAATGGAGTCTGCTCCCCGCCGACCAACCCGATCTCGGGCTCAACGTGGCGTTCGAACAGAACGTCACCAAAGCGATCAGTGCGGAGATCTGCTGGCGGGCCGCCGACCGCACCATGGATCTGCTGGCCGGAGAGGGGTTCGAGACAGCTCCCAGCAAAGCGCGGCGCGGCGCGCCGGCCCTTCCGCTGGAACGCTTCTACCGGGACGCCAGAAACCTCCGGATCTCCGGGGGAGTGTCATTCCTGCTCCAATTCTGGGCCGCCCGCATGAGTCAGTTCACCTATTACGGACCGGACCATGCCGGGCAATCGGCCGCCCTCTCGCAGGACGGCGGACAACAACCGTGCACCGACGGCCTCGACCCGTCGAACGCGGACCACCTGCGATTCGCCGCGGCCGAGACCCGGCGCCTCGGCGCCGCCTGCCAGAAGTTCGCCGCTGACCATCCCGCGCCGGGACTGTACGAACACCAGCACCGCCTCATCGCGTTCAGCCGGATCGCCGACGAGATCCTGACCATGTCCGTGGTCCTGGCCAAGGCAGCACGCCTGCACCACGAGGGCCGCACCGAGGCCCAGGACCTCGCGGCCGTCCACTGCGCGCACGCCAGGGACCGCCTGGCCGGCCTGTGGCGGCAGGCCGAGCCCGAGACGGCCGGCCCCGATCACGCCGCCGTGAGCGACGCCTGGCTCAGCGGCGACGACACGTACGCCTCCCTGA
This sequence comes from Streptomyces sp. BRA346, assembly GCF_052851135.1. Classification (NCBI taxonomy): domain Bacteria; kingdom Bacillati; phylum Actinomycetota; class Actinomycetes; order Kitasatosporales; family Streptomycetaceae; genus Streptomyces; species Streptomyces sp. BRA346. The sequence continues at coordinate 33,309 of NZ_JAIWIH010000042.1, forward strand.
TCACAGGTGTGATCACTGATGTACCGCCCACCGCCGACACTCACCCGGGGAAGCGATGAACAAGGAAAAGGACCGGCGCCAGGAGAGCCCGTCGCCGGGAGCCTCCCGGACCGGCACGGCGACCACCCCCGGCCACCGGCTTCCGCTCTCCGTCGACCAGCAGGCCGTCTGGGTGCACTGGCAGGTCGACCCGGACCGGTCCAGCCACATCATCCACATGCCCATGCTGGTGGATGAGGGCGAGCTGGACCTCCAAAGGGTCCACGCGGCGGCGTCGGCGCTCGGGCAACGCTTCCCGATGCTGCGCGGCAGGATCGTGGAGAGCGGGGACGAGACCGAACTGCGCTGGGACGACGCCCCCGCCATCCCGGTCACCGAGGTGCGGACGGACAGCCCGTGGGCCGAGACGGTGAGCCGCCACGGCGCGGCCGGCTTCGACCTGCGCCAGGGGCCGCTGGCCAGGATCCAGGTGCTGCACGGGCCCGACTACGTGGTCCTGCTCATCGACGTCCACCACATCGTCTTCGACGGACGCGCCTGCGGCCCGTTCCTGGCCGCCTTCCGGGACGCCTACGCCGGGAAGGACCTCGGCCCCGCCGATAGCACCGCGGCCCACGTCGAGTTCGCCCGCAGGCAGCACGAACTGACCCACGGCCCGGAGGGCGAGAAGCACCGGGAACACTGGCGCCGGACGCTGGGCGAGGACCTCCCCGCGCCGCTGAAGCTGCCGGGCGGGCCCGGCGAGCCCACGTTCCACGAAGTCGCCCTGGACCCCGCGCTGATCGCCGCCGCCCACGAGACGGCCACCGCCGCCAGGGTGCACCCGATGATCCCGCTGTACGCCGCCTTCTGCCTGCTCATCCGGGACCGCACCGGCCAGGAGGACCTGATCGTCCCCACGCCGTACCACGGCAGGACCCGGGAACTGCGCGACCGCGTCGGCTACTTCTCCAACGTACTGCCGCTGCGCCACCGGCTGCCCAGCGGCATCAGCAACCGTCAGGTCCTGCGGGACCTCCACCACAATCTGCGCGACGCCGTCCGGCACGGCAGCCTGCCCTACCCCGCGCTGCTGCGCGCCGCCGGGCTCACCGGACAGCAGGCCCGCGCCCACGTCGGCCAGGTCATCTTCCAGTACTGGCCCGCCCCTCCGCAGGACGAGATCGATCTGACCGCACTCCGGCTGACCGGCCCGGACAGCGACGCAGTGCTGCGCCTGCTGGCCACGGAGGATTACGCCGACCACACGCTGACCGTGATGCTGCGGGAGGACCCCCGCGGCACCAGCGTGATCTGGAAAGACCCCGCAGGGGCCGTCGGACGCGACACCGTGGAACAACTGGCCGCCGCCTACCCGGTGGCGCTGGCCGAACTCATCGCCGACCTCGAGGGCACGGTCGGTGCGCCCGCCCCGGACTCCATCGCCGCCGCAGACCGGCCGTCACCCGAGACACTGCTGGCGAAGGAACTGGCATGGAACGCCACCGACGCGGACTTCCCGGATACGTCCCTGCCCGGACTGCTGCGGACACGCGCGGCCGCCACGCCGGACGCGATCGCCGTCTCGGACGGAACGCAGCGACTGACCTACGCCGAGCTGACCGACCGCGCCGGGACCCTCGCCCGGGGGCTCGCCGCCCGGGGCGTGCGCCCCGGCGATCTGGTGGGACTGCTGCTGCCACGAGGTATCGCACAGGTGGAAGCGGTTCTCGGCACCCTGTTCGCCGGAGCGGTGTACGTACCGCTGGACGTGGCGGCGCCCGCGGAGCGCCATCAGATGATCCTCGAGGACAGCGCGGCGGTCTGCCTGGTCGCCGACGGGCGCCATGACGTCGCAGGCTTCACCGGTCCGGTGATCGCGCTGGACGAGCTCCGAGACGCACGGGACGGGGAACTGCCGGATATCGACCCCGGCTCTCCCGCGTACGTGATCTTCACCTCCGGCACCACCGGGCGCCCCAAGGGCGTGGTGATCACTCACCGCAATGTGGTGCGGCTGGTGGTCAACGACCGGCTGCCCTACGACTTCGGTCCCGGCGACGTGTGGACGATGTTCCACTCCTACGCCTTCGACGTCTCGGTCTGGGAGATGTTCGGCTGCTTCGCGCACGGCGGACGACTGGTGGTGGTGGGCAGCGACGAGGCCCAGGACCCGCAGCGCCTCCTCGCCCTGCTGCGCTCCGAGAACGTCACCGTACTCAGCCAGACACCCAGCGCCTTCGCCCAGCTCACCGGCGTGCACGGGACAGGGCAGGCGCCGCTGGACTCCCTGCGCTACGTGATCTTCGCAGGCGAGAAACTCGATCCCGGACACCTCGCCGGCTTCGCCGCCCGTCACCCGCGCACGGCCCTGGTCAACATGTACGGGATCACCGAGGTCACCGTCCACACCACCTTCCGCAAGATCACCGACCGGGACATCGAGACCGGCCGCAGCAATGTCGGCGTACCGCTGCCGACGACCAGCCTCTTCATCCTCGGCCCCGACCGGGAGCCGCTCGCGCCCGGCGAGACCGGAGAGATCTGGGTGGGCGGTCTCGGCGTCGCCGACGGATATCTCAACCGGCCCGAGCTGACCGCGCAGCGCTTCCTCCCCAACCCGTTCGGCGAGGGAACCCTGTACCGCAGCGGCGACCTGGCCCGCCGCCTGCCGGACGGCACCGTCGAGTACGTCGGACGGGCCGACCAGCAGGTCAAGATACGCGGCTACCGGATCGAACCCGGCGAGATCGAGGCCCTGTTGCTCGACCATCCGGCGGTCGAAGGCGCCGTCGTCCTGCCCGAGGCAGGCCCCGGCAGTGACCAGCAACTCGTCGCGTACCTGGTGCCGCACGGTACTCCGCCCACCACCGCGACCCTCCGCCGTCACCTCGCGGTGCGCCTGCCCGACTACATGCTCCCGGCCCGGTTCCTCACCGTGGAGAGCCTCCCCCTGACGGTCAACGGGAAGATCGACACGAAGCGGCTGCGAGAGGTCGGAACGCCGCTGGAGACCGGCCAGGACACCGACCCGCCGCGCACCGTGACCGCCCGCGCGGTGGCCGAGGTCTGGTCGGACCTGCTGAAGGTCCGCGCCCCGGGCGCCGACCAGTCGTTCTTCGAACTCGGCGGCCACTCCCTGCTCGCCGCCCGGACGCTGCGGGAGATCGCCAAGCGGCTCGACAGGGACGTACCGCCGCTGCGGATGTTCTTCGAGCACCCGGTGCTCCAGGACTTCGCCGACGCCTTCGACCGGCTCGCGGACGGACCGCTGCCCGCGGCGGCCCCCGCGCCGACCGCGTCCGGGGGGCCGCTGCCCGCTTCCGGCTTCCAACAGCGGATCTGGTTCGACGAACAATTCCTCGAAGGCGGTGGCCTCTACCAGGTGCCGATGGTGTGGCGGGTCCGGGGACGGCTGGATCCGGTCGTCCTGCGCACGGCCTTGTACCGGATGACCGAGCGCAACGAGATCCTGAGGACCGCCTTCGTCCAGCGTGACGGCGCCCTGTGGCAGGAACCCGGTGCCCCCTGGCAGCCGGAGGTCGCCCACCAGGACCTGACCGGGATCGCCGGGCACGACCGGGACCGCGAGGTGACCGAGCGGCTGCGGGCCGCCGCCCGGGAACCCGTCGACCCGGGCTCCGGCATGCTCCTGCGCGTCACCCTGTTCGACCTGCCGGGTGAGGAACAGCTCCTCCTGCTCAACACCCATCACCTGGTCTGGGACGGCGGCTCCGCCCACCCCTTCCTGCACGAACTCGCCGACTGCTACGCCCAGTCGCTCGCCCCCTCCGGGCCGCCGCCGGCGCTGCGGCCGCAGTACCGGGACGCGGTCGGCCACCCGGTCGACCCCGCGGGTCTCGACCACTGGGCCGCCCGACTGGACGGTGCCCCCGCCCACCCCGGGTTCGAACCGCCCCTCACCCCCGGGCCGAACGGCACGACTCCCGTACCCCTGCCCCCGCAACTTGCAGACCGTTTGGCGGAATTGGGGAAGCGTCACGGTGTGAGCCCGGCCATGGTCTTCGCGGCCGCGCTCGCCGCCGCACTGCACGGCTGGACCGGTCAGGACGACGTGACCTTCGGAACACCGGTCGCCGGGCGACTTCATGAGGAGTACGCCGATGTCATCGGGCCGCTGCTGAACACCGCCGTACTGCGGTCCACGACCCGGCAGGGCGAGACCGTCGGCGAACTCCTCGGTCGGCTGCGTGACACCGTCCTCGACGCGATCGACCACCAGGAGGTCCCCTTCGAGGACGTGGTGGAGCGCCTCAACCCGCCGCGCCGCCCGGGCTGGAGCCCCTACGTCGAGGTCATGCTCGCGGTGGAGGCGGAGCCGGTGACCCCGGTGCCGGTGGGCCCCGGCCAGGTGACCCCGTATGTCTTCGAGGACCCGGAGGCGAACCATCTCGCGAAGTTCGCGCTGACCGTGAGCTTCCGCGAGGAAGACGGACGATTCACCGGAAATATCGCATACCGGGGCGACCGGATTTCCGTCGAGGTCTCCCGGGCCTTCGCCGGACTGCTGGGCCGGACGATAGAGGCGCTGTGCGGCCCGCCGTCGCAACGCGTCGACGCGGTGCCTCTGCTCGGCCCCGAGGAGTACCGGCGGATCACCGCCTTCGAGAACGGCGCACCGGCCGCGCCGGCCACCACGCTGCCCGCGCTGCTGGCCGAGCGGATCTCCGAGCAGCCCGGCGCACCGGCCGTCGAATCCTCCAGGGGCGTTCTCAGCTACGGCGAACTGCACGCACGCGCCCTACAGTTGTCCGCCCGCATCCGGATCGCCGTCGAGGGACGCGAGCCGATCGTGGCCATCGTCCTGGGCCGTGGTGAGGACCTGGTGACGGCCATGCTCGCCACCTGGTATGCGGGCTGCGCATTCTGCCCGATCGACCCGGACTACCCGGACGAGCGCATCCGGCTGACCCTCGAGGACGTCGCGGCCGGGGCCGTCATCAGGGGACCGGGCCGACGTCCCGACACCGGGCGCATCCCGGTCCTGGACGTCGGCGACCCGTCCGCGTACGAGGGGGACACCGCGGCGCCCGAGCCGCACACCCCTGACCCCGAAGCGCCCGCCTACGTGCTCTACACCTCAGGGACGACCGGACGGCCCAAGGGAGCCGTACTCAGCCACCACGGCCTGGCCCAGCTCGCCCTGTGGCACGCCGAGGCGTACGACGTGACGCCTCAGGACCGGGCGAGCCATCTGTCCAGCGTGGGCTTCGACGCCACCCAGTGGGAGATCTGGCCCTATCTGGCCGCCGGAGCCTGTGTGGTGGCCCACGAGAAGCGCGTCGTGGTGCCCGAGTTGGCACCGTGGCTCGCCGAGCGGCGCATCACCATGACCTATCTGTCCACTCCGGTCGCAGAGGCGGTGTGGGGAACCGGAGCAGACCTTCCCGCGCTGCGCTGGATGCTGTTCGCCGCCGCGGCCCAGACCCGGCGCCCGCCCGCCGGTCTCGGCTACCGGGTCGCCAACAACTACGGGCCCACGGAAGGCAGTGTGGTCGCCACCTGGCAGCCCGGCCCGACACCCGAGGACGCGCCGCTGAACATCATCGGCCGCCCGATCACCGGCAAGTCGGTATACGTCGTGGACCCGGCCGGGCGCCGCTGCCCGCCCGGAGTGGTCGGTGAACTTCTCATCGGCGGGGTCGGCATCGCCCTGGAGTACCGGGGCAACCCGGAGCTGACCCGGGAGCGGTTCCTGCCGACCGGCCCCGACGGAGCCCCGGGCCCCGTCTACCGGACCGGTGACCGGGCCCGCTGGCGGGAGGACGGAACACTGGAGTTCCTCGGCCGTATGGACCGCCAGCTCAAGGTGCGCGGTCACCGGATCGAACCCCAGGAGGTCGAGGCGGGACTGCTCACCGATCCCCTGGTGCAGCGCGCCTACGTGTCGGGGGACGCGACGACCCTGGTCGCCCATGTGGTCCCCGCCGCCCAGGGCGGCCGGGACAGCCGACGTGTCCTGGACGGGCTCGCGGCCCGGGTGCCCGCGCACCTGGTGCCCGATGCCCTGATGTGGCTCGACGAACTGCCCACGACCGCGCACGGGAAGGTCGACGTGGCCCGGCTGCCCCGGCCCGGCCGTGACGACCTGGCGGGCGCGCGCAACTGGGTGGAACCCTCGGATCGTCTGGAACGGCGGATCGCCGCCGTCTGGGCAGCGGTCCTGGACCTCGAACGGGTCGGGGCCGCGGACAACTTCTTCGACCTGGGCGGCAACTCCCTGAAGCTGGCCACTCTGCATGCCCGTCTGCTGAAGGAATTGGACCGGGAGATCCCCGTACACCGGCTCTTCGAATTCCCGACGGTACGCCAGCTCGCCCGTTTCCTCACTCCAGGAAGCGACGGCGCGGCCGCGTCCTCACCGGCTTCCCGTGACGACATCGACGCACGGGCCGCCCGCTGGCGATCCCCCGCACCGCGGCAGTCGCCCGCTGCGCATGGAACTCCCCGGAGGAACCGAAACTCATGACGACGAATCAGCAGATCGCGGTCATCGGCATGGCCGCGCGCATGCCCGGGTCCACGGACATCCCCGGTTTCTGGGCGGATCTCAGGGCGGGCCGGGAAGGACTGACCCGGTTCACCGTGGAGCAGTCCCTCGCGGCCGGGGTGGATCCCGCACTGAGCCGGCACCCCGACTACATCCCCGTGCGCGGCACCATCGATGGCGGTGACCGGTTCGACCACTCCTTCTTCGGCTACAGCCCGGCCGAAGCGGCCACCATCGATCCGCAGCAGCGCGTGTTCCTGGAAGTGGCGTCCACTGCCCTCGATGACGCCGGCATCGACCCGGACCGGCTGAACGGCTGGATCGGGGTCTACGCCGGAAGCGACATCACGCCGGATCACGCACCCGGTGACGGGGAACTGCTGAGCCGGGTGATCGGGGTGGAGAAGGACTTCGTCGCCACCAGGGTCGCCTACAAGCTGGGGCTGCACGGCCCCGCGATGGCGGTGCAGACCGCCTGCTCCACCTCCCTGGTCGCCATCCATCAGGCATGCAGCAGCCTCCTGTCGCAGGACTGCGACGTGGCCCTGGCCGGGGGGGTATCGCTGCGGCTGCCCCAGTGGACGGGCTACCAGTACAGCGAGGGCCACATCATGTCCCGGGACGGGCACTGCCGTCCCTTCGACGCCGCCGGCTGCGGCACCGTGCCGAGCAGCGGGGCCGGGGTGGTCGTACTGCGCCGCCTGGAGGACGCGCTGACGAGCGGGGACCGGGTCCTCGCGGTGATCCGCGGCTGGGCGCTCAACAACGACGGCGGAGCCAAGGTCGGCTACACAGCGCCCTCGGTCACCGGGCAGCGGGACGTCATCCGGCTGGCCCTGGGCAGGGCCGGCGTCGACCCCGCCGACGTCGGCTATATCGAGGCGCACGGCACCGCGACCAAGGTCGGCGACCCGATCGAGGTGGCGGCACTCACCTCGGCCTTCCGGGAAGGCACCGACCGTGTGGGCACCACCTGGCTCGGCGCGGTGAAGAGCAACATCGGCCACACCGGCGCGGCCGCCGGGGTCGCCGGACTGATCAAGACCGTCCTTCAGCTCCGCCACCGGGAGATCGCCCCGACGGTGCACTACCGCTCGCCCAACCCGGACCTGAACCTGGCGCAGAGTCCTTTCCGGATCGCCACCGAGGTACAGCCATGGGACACCGACGGGCCGTTGCTCGCCGGTGTGAGCTCCTTCGGCATCGGCGGCACCAACGCCCATGTGGTCCTGGAGAGCGCGCCACGCTCCGTCCGGCCCGGCCAGACCGTCCGGCCCCGGATCTTCCCGCTGTCCGCGAAGAGCACCTGGGCGCTGGAGAAGCTGCGGACATCGGTCGCCGACGCGATCGCCACGCCCGCCCCCGCCGCGTCCGTTACCAGCTCCTCCGGGGACGGCCTCGGCGACGTGGCCTTCACCCTGGCCGAAGGACGACGCAGGCTGTCCCACCGCACGGCGGTCGTCGCCGCCGACCGGGACGCACTCGCCGCCGCCCTGCGCACACCCCGCGATCCGGTCCGGTACGACGGCACCACCCCCGCCGTCTCCTTCGTCTTCCCCGGCCACGGCACCCTTTACCAGGGCGCCGGAGCCGCAGCCCACCGGATCCTGCCCGAATTCCGCAGGGTGTTCGACGAGGCCGCGCAGATCGTCCTGGAACGCTACGACATCGACCTGGCAGCCCTGGTCACCGGCCGGCCCGCCCCCGTCGAGGACATCACCTTCCAGCAACTCGCCCTGTTCACCCTCGGATACGCGCTGGGCAGTCAGCTACGCGCCTGGGGAGTGCGGCCCGCGGCGATGATGGGCAACAGCGTCGGCGAGTACGTCGCCGCCGCGCTCTCCGAGATCTGGAGCCTCCCGGACGCCCTGGCCCTGGTCCGCCTGCGGGGCCGGGCGATGCTGTCCGCCGCCCCCGGCCGGATGGTCGCCGTCGTACGGCAGCCGGGCAAGGAGCTCCACGTGCCGGACGGCGTCACCCTCGCCATCGACGCCCCCCATCAGCTCGTGCTGTCCGGCGAGCCGGAACCGGTGACCAAGGCGTACGAGACCTGGGTCGCCGAGGGCTGGTCCTGCCGGCTTCTGGACATCGACCGGGCCTCGCACTCGCCGATGATGGACGGCCCCGCCGAGGAACTCCGGGCCCAGGTGGCCACCACCCCCACGGGCGCCACGGACACCGGGGACACCGTCGTCGTCTCCACCCTCACCGGCGAGCCGGTGAAACCCGGACAGCTCACCGACCCCGGCCATTGGTCCGGCCATCTGCGCGGTACCGTCCAGCTCCACCGCGCCATCGGCTCGCTCCTGGACACCCCCTGCGACCTCGTCGTCGAACTCGGCCCCGGACAGAGCACGCTGCGCGCCGTACGGATGCACCCCGGCTGGAACACCGCCACCCCTGCCGTCCCGGCCCTGGGAAGGGCCGCCGACCAGGAAACCGAAAGCGTTCTGGAACTCTGCGCCACCCTCTGGGAGTACGGAGTCGACGTCGACCTGGCCGGGCTGCTGGACGAGGACGAGCCCTCCATCACGGAACTGCCCGCGCACCCCTACGAGCCGAAACCGCTCCCCGCCCGGCCCACCCCCACGGCCGGTACCGCCGCCGCCCCCGCCGGGGCAGGGCGCCCCGGCCCCGAGCCCGTGTCCCCCGCCGCGGGGCCCCACCCGACACTGACCACGGACGCCTGGACCTCGGTCTCCAGGCGACTGTCCGCGACCAGCGCCGCGGCGGTCGGTGAAACACTCGCCGCCGAACTGGGCCTGCCGGCCACGGACGACCGGTTCGCCGGGCTCACCGCGCCCGTCGTCGTCGCCGAACTGCCGGACGACGACGACTGGAACGCGCTGACCGGCCTCGCCGACCGGGCCCGTACCGCCGGAGTCCACCTGCTGCTGCTGGGCAGGGGTCTGTTCGACGTCCTGGACGACAGCACAGGACCGGTCGGCATCCAGTCGGCGGCTGCCGAATGGCTCAGCCACCGGGAGGCCGCCGGGGACCGGACCACGCTCCTGGACATAGGCCACGACGGCCGCCCGGACTGGCTCCCCGCCCCTTGGCCGGGTGCCACCCGTTACGCCTGGCGCGGCAGCGGCTGGTGGTCCCTGCTGCCCCAGTCGGTCCCTGTCGAGCCGGTGACCGACACCCCCCGGGTGGCGCTGGTCACCGACGACCCCGACGCCACCGTGCTCGCCGCGGACCTCGCCTCGGCGGGCGTCAGGGTCAATGCCCTGCTCGGCGGTGGCTCCCTGCCCGCGCGGCCGTCTCCCGGCGCGGTGGCGGCCGCCCAGACCTGGCGGCCCGGCGCCGCCAGGCTCTCCCAACGGCCCGAGTTGACGGCCGCGGTCGACCGCTATTGCGGCGGCCTCATCGCCCGCTTCGTCCTGGACCGCGCCGGACTGCGCCCGGGGGACCGGATCGCCGGGCCCGAACTGCGCCGCCGGCTCAACGCCGGTGACCGGCTGCCCCGTTTCTTCGACTTCCTGCTGCGTTCTCTCGTCGAGGAAGACGTCCTGCGGCCCGAACCGGCGGGCAGCGGCACCGATGACGGCTACCGGGTCGTCACCGGTCCGCAGGAACTGCTGGCAGCGGGCGCCGGCCTCGGAGAGGTGGACGGCCTGCACCGGCTTCTCGACAGCATCGCCGCCGAACTGCCCGCGGTCTTCGACGGTGAGAAGGAACCGGTCGCCGTGCTCTGGCCGGACGGCGACGACAGCATGCTGCGCTCCTGGCTGCCGGACAACCGGCTGGAGATCTACGACGGCGGCTTCTGCCTGAACGCCCTTCAGGAGACGGTCCGTTCACTCCACCGGACCTGGGGCGACCGCCCGCTGCGGATCCTGGAGGTCGGCGGCGGACACGGCCTGTTCACCTGGCAACTGCTCGAAGGCTGGCAGGACCGGGACAATGTCGACTACCACTTCACCGACATCAGTACGCTGCTGGTGCGCAGGGCCGCCAAGTACGCACGTACCAAGGGCATCGGCGGGGTGCGTTTCTCCACCTACGACATGACCCGCGACCCGGTGGAACAGGGACTGGCGGCGGGCAGCTTCGACCTGATCATCGCGTACAACGTCATCCACGTCGCACCCTCGGTGCATACCGCCCTGGGGCATCTGCGGAACCTGCTGTCACCGGCCGGCGCGCTCTCCCTCGTCGAGGTCACCAAGGTGACGCGATGGAGCCATCTGCTGTGGGGACTGGCACCGGGCTGGTGGGACTTCGACGACGACATGCGGAGCACCTCGATCGTCCTGGACACGGCGACCTGGCAGCGGGCCCTCGCGGAGTCGGGACTGCCGGAGATCACTGTGGTCCCGGACGGCGTCCCCTCGGACCATACGCTGATGATCGCGGCGCCCTCCCCCACGGCGGACGAGGCCCCCGCCACGCCGCTCGGCGCCGACGCGGATCTCGTGCTGTCCGTGCTGCGCTCGCCCGACGAGCGGGCGGCACTCGACGCCACGGCCCGCTGGAAGTCCCTACGTTCCGAAGGACCACTCGCGGCCACCCCGGGCGTGCTGCTGAGCACAGGCCCGCTGGACGGGGCCACCCGCGCCCTGTTGGACTCCCCGGCGGACGCGGACTGGACACATCTGCACGCCGACCGGTTCGGCTCCGCGGTACTCGGCGCGCTGCCCCAGGCACTGGGCCAACCCTGGCTGCCGCGCACGGTCCGGCTGCGCGCACCGGAGATTCCGGACACCGTCCCGGCCTCCGCCACACCGGCCATGGCCCCGACCGACGTCCCAGAAGCCCCGCGGCCCGCGCGTTCGGCGCCGGCCGACACCGCCCCGGCCCCTCGCGCGGAAGAAGCCCCGCCGGCGGCCCCGGCCGCCGAGGCGGTGGAGCCGGCCCCGGCCGACGCTGCCCCGGGCGGGACCACCGCCGCCCTGGAGGAGTTGTGGCGTCACGAACTGGGTGTGCCGCAGGCCCGGCCCGAGGACGACTTCTTCGCCCTCGGGGGCGAGTCGCTCGCCGCGGTCCATCTGCTGGCCCGGGTACGGGACGTGTGCGGGATACAGGTTCCGATGTCCGACTTCACCCGTAACCCGACCTACGGATACCTGGCGGGCCTGGTCGGCTCCGCACCGCGCCCGCAGCCCGGCACACCGCAGCCGGAACAGCACCGGCCACAACACCGGACACAGCCACAGACCGCACCGCACCGGTCGGCTACGGCCGCCACCACACTGGCCGGCACACCGAACCTCATGGTGCTGAACGACACCGGCCAGGGCACCCCGCTCTTCTTCTCCGCCCCAGCTGCGGGCAGCGCCCTGTGCTACCGCGGACTCGCCAAACATATCGGCGACCGACCCTTCTACGGCCTGGAGACCCCAGGTCTGCACGACGGACGCGCGCCGCTGAATCGGCTGCAAGACATCGCGGACCACCATGTCCAGCTGATCCGGAGCATCCAACCGGACGGCCCGTATCTGCTCGGCGGGTGGTCGTTCGGCATGATGCTCAGCCACGAGATCGCCCGTCAGATCATCACCGACGGCGGGGAAGTCGCCGTGCTGATCGGGGTGGACGGATATCTCCCGAACACCGGCGGAATGCCCATGGCCACCCAGCCCAGCTTTCTCCTCGGCGGCCTGGTCTACAAGACCCAGGCGGTGTTCGGGTTCGGCGGCGCGCAGCCGACGGTGAGCGCGGACAGCTCAGAGCCGGACGACCGGATACTCCGTATCGCGGACGTGACCCGCTGGCGCAGGCAGCGGGCCAGGGCCGGACGGCACGAGAAGACGGCCGGCAACTTCGTCTCCGTGCACAACCGCAGCATCGATGCGATGTTGCGCTACGTCCCCCAACCGGTCCGCTGCCCCGCCGTCATCCTCAAGGCCGGGGTGAACGAGCGCGCCCGCCTGCGGCTGCGCCGCGACCTGAGCAGCCTCTACACCGCCGTGGAGGTCCGATCGATTGCCGGTGACCACTGGACCGTGATGGACGGCCGCAACGCCCCGGACCTCGCCGGACATCTCAACCGGGCCCTGCGGCAGCACGACCCCGTATCGCAGAAAGAGAATCACTGATGGTGACGATCGACCCGAATACGTTCAACGCCGACCCCTTTCCGCTTCTCCACCGTATGCGGGAGGAAGCCCCGGTCCAGCGGGCCGAGTTCCTCGACGGCCTGGGACGGCCACGCTGGCTGATCACCCGCTACGACGAGGCACTGGCGGCGCTCAACGATCTCCGGTTCAGCAGCGACCTCTTCGCCGTCATGGGCCAGGGCGAGAACCCCCAGGGGCCGGAAACCGGCCTGGTCACCGAAGCGATCAAGCGGGCCGAAGCCGTACAGGGCCGGGCGATGGCCAACCTCGACCCGCCCGACCACACCCGGCTGCGCAAGCTGGTCGTCAGGGCGTTCAGCGCCAAGCGCATGGAGGCGTTGCGCCCCACGGTCCAGGAAGTCACCGACACCCTGCTGGACGCGGTGGCCGGGCAGGACGAGTTCGACCTGCTGGAGACGCTCGCCTACCCGCTCTCCATCCGAATGGTGTGCACCCTGCTGGGCGTGCCGGCGGACGGCGTCGAGGTGTTCCGCGGCGCGGCCGCGGTGCTCGCGGGCTTCATGGACGACGACGACTGGGCCCGTGAGACCATCCGGAACCTGGAGGCTTTCGACGGCTACGTGCGACAGCTGCTGGCCGACAAACGCGACGATCCCCGCGACGACATGCTCAGTGATCTCATCCACTCCACCGAGGAGGGCGGTCGGCTCTCCGAGGAGGAACTGGTCGCGATGGCCGGCCTGATGATCTTCGCCGGGCACGAGACCACGGTGCAGTTGATCATCAACGCGGTCCTCGCCCTGCACCTGAACCCCCAGCAGATGGCCGCCCTGCGCGCCGACCACGGGCTGCTGTCCTCCATGACGGACGAGGTGATGCGCTACGACGGGCCGATCAACCCGGGCATCAACAGGGTCGCCCTGGAGGACATCGAGATCGGCGGGGTGACCATCCCCAAGGGCTCGTCCGTCATCATCGCCACCGCCGCTGCCAACCGCGACCCACGGGCATTTCGCGACCCGGACCGCTTCGACATCACCCGGTCGCCCGACACCATCCATCTGGGCTTCGGCCATGGCATCCACTACTGCCTCGGAGCCAGGCTGGCCAAGATCGAAGCGGAGTGCGCCATCGGAACCCTGCTGCGGCGTTACCCACGGATAGCCCTCGCCACGGAACCGGAAAACCTGCGGTGGCGCCCCGGATTCCTCCGTATGGCGGAGGAATTCCGGATCCGGGTCGACATCCCGTCCCTGTCGGCGGACGTGCCGGCAGCCTCCCCCCACCGAGCAGGAGAGAACGTCCATGCATGACAGCGGCTCCGCGAACCACTCGCTGGTCGAGAACACCGAGGGCGACCTCAGCGTCTGGCCCGTGACCCGGCCGGTCCCACCGGGCTGGCGGCCGGCCGGCCATCAGGGCAGTCACGCCTCGTGCCTGGCAGAGGCCGACCGGCGCGGCCGTGAACGGCTCCCCGGCGCCCTCGCCCCGCCGGAAGGCGACGAGGGCACCCTGCTGGAACTCTTCAGCCGTACGGTGAAACGCCATCCGGCCAGGCCCGCGGTCTCCGACCGCGAGCTCACCTACACCTACACTGCGCTCAACCGGCGCTCGGACGGGCTCGCCCAGGCGCTCCTCGCACGCGGCGTCCGCCCCGGCGACCACATCGCCTATCTGCTGCCCCGCGGGGTCGCCCCGTTCGTCGTCCTGCTGGCCGTCCTCAAGACCGGGGCCGCGTATGTGCCGCTGGACCCGGCGGCCCCCGACGACCGGCTGCGTCTGCTGATCGACCGAAGCGGCGCCTCTGTGGTGATCACCCACCCGGAGATGACAGGCCGGCTGGACGATCTGGCCACGGCACGGGTCATGGAGTACGTGGCGGACGACCACGCCGATCCGAAGCCCGGACCCGCCGCGGCGGCCACGCCCCGGCAGGCCGCGAGTGTGCTGTTCACCTCCGGATCCACGGGAATACCGAAGGCGGTGCTCCTGGAACACCGCAATTTGGTCCAGTTCGCCGAAAACCCAACGCTGCCCGCGCTCACTCCGCAAGACCGGGTCGGCCATGTCTCGAACCTCGCCTTCGACGCCTTCCACTGGGAGACCTGGTGCGCTTTCGCGGCAGGCGCCGAAGTGGTGACCCTGCCCACCATGCCGGACCTGATCAGCGGCGACATGCGGCGCGAGCTGAAGCAGCGCCGGATCACCGCCATGCTCGTACCGACGCTGGCCTTCAACCATCTGGCCCATGAGCAACCGGAGACCTTCTCCTCACTCCGGATCCTCGCCACCGGCGGCGACGTGGTGTCGCCGGGCGCCTGCCGTGACCTGCTCGCGGCAGGCTTCACCGGGCAACTGGTCAACCTGTACGGCCCCACTGAGGCGGCCACAGCCTGCTCGGCCCACCCGGTCACCGATGCGGAACACGACGGCAGCGTGCCGATCGGCCGCGCGCTGGAGGGGATCGGCCTGTACGTCCTGGACGACAATCTTGACGAGGTGACACCGGGTTCCGTCGGGCAACTCCACATCGGGGGCCCGGGCGTGGCCCGTGGCTACCACGGCCAGCCGGGACTGACAGCGGAGAGGTTTCTTCCCGACCCCCACGGCACTCCGGGCGGCCGGCTGTACGCCACCGGGGATCTGGCGGTACGCGGGGAGGACGGACTGCTGCGCTATGTCGGCAGGGCGGACGACCAGGTCAAAATACGCGGCTACCGGGTCGAGCCGAGAGAGGTCGAACGCCAGCTGGCCCGTCACCACCATGTGCGTGATGTGGCCGTGGTCGTGGGAGGAGAGGGAGTCGACCGCTATCTCGCCGCACTCGTGGTGCTGTACGGCGACAGTTCCTTCGCCGACCTGCGGGAAGCGGCCGCGTCCTCGATGCCCGAGTACATGGTTCCCAGCGCCTTCATCAGCATCCCGGAGATGCCCTCCAACGACCGCGGCAAGCGGGATCTGGGACGGCTCCGGGAGATCGTGACGGAGCACCAGAAGCACCGCGCCGACCGGGTGGCACCGAGTGACCCGGTGGAGATCCGGCTCGCCGACTTCTGGAAGGACCTGATCTCGGTGGACGAGGTCGGCCTCACCGATGACTTCTTCGCTCTGGGCGGCAACTCCCTCCAGGCCTTCCGGCTCCGGCGGCGGATCGTCAAGGAACTGGGCGTGGAGGTGAGCAACCGGGAAATCCTGGTGACCAGTGAGCTGTCGGCACTTGCCGATCTGGTCCGCTCCAAAACCGGTCTCGTGCTGTCCGAGAAGGAGGACGATCTCGTATGACCACGCCCACGATCGACCTCACCGACCCCGAACTGTTCCTCGGCGAGGACGCCCCGATGATCTTCCGGCAACTGCGGGAGAACGACCCGGTGCACTGGCACCCGCTCCCCGACGGCGGCGGCTTCTGGGCGCTCACCAGGTACGCGGACATCGAGACGGCGTACAACGATCACACCTCGCTCAGCTCCGAGGGTGGGCCCATGCTGGGCGGATCGTTCCGCAGCGCCGCTGATCCCTCCGCCGGCCGGATGCTCGTGGCCTCCGACCTCCCGCGCCAGCGACACATCCGCCAGCAGGTGCACCGTGCCTTCAGCAACGGGATGCTGCGACGGATCGCTCACCAGGTGACCACTCTGGTGGATACCGCGGTGCGCCGCGCCGTGGCCGACGGCGGCTGTGACTTCGCCACCGACATCGCCACGGAGCTCCCGGCCGGCGCCATCATGACCATGATGGGCGTCTCCCACACCGACGCCCATGAGCTCATCGGCATGACCCGGCGCATGATCGGCTTCCGGGACCCGGTCTTCGTCGACCCCGGGGAGGACGAACGGATCGGGCTCGCGGTGGTCCAAGCCGAAATCTTCGAATTCTTCGCGGAACTTCTGGCGGATCGCAGGAAGAACCCGAAGGACGACCTCGTCAGCATGCTGCTGCAAGCCCGGCGGAACGGACGCCCCTGGCCGGAGGAGGACATCCTCTTCAACTGCTTGAATGTCGCCGTCGGCGGCAACGAGACCTCCTCGTACACGGCCTGCGCCGGCATTCTCGCGCTGCACCAGAACCCGGCGCAGAAGGCACTTCTCCAGGCCGACCCGGAACTCACGGACAGCGCGGTCAACGAGATGCTCCGCTGGAGTTCGACCAACGCCTACGTCATGCGCCAGGCCGTCCGCGAATTCACCATCGACGGTCGGTTGATCCAGGACGGTGACACCGTGACCCTGTGGAACGCCTCGGGGAACTTCGACGAGACCCGCTTTCCTGATCCGGACACCTTCGACATCACCCGTACACCGAACCGGCACCTGTCGTTCGGCGTTGGTATCCATCGCTGCATTGGTGCGATGCTGGCTCAGGTGGAACTCGGCATCCTGGTACGGCACATGACCGACCGTCGAATATCCTTCGCGGTCTCCGGCCCGGTACGGCGCCTGCGGTCGAACTTCATCCGGGGCACCACCAGCCTTCCCCTCACCATGACGGCTGCCGACTGAGCCGCTTCGCGGGGAGGCGACTGCCGTGAGTTCTCATCGAATCCGCGGTATAAGAGTGCCTCTCGTACAGATGAGAGATGCCTTCTGCGCGGCTCGCTGGATGCTTTGAGGCGGCGTCTGAGTTCTCATCCGAAGAACAACGCCGAACGCGACTAACCGGCAGTCGCCGACGACTGCCGGCGCCAAGAGGAGGGACAGGAGGAGGAACCCGGGGATTTCCTGAACTGAGAAAGGGCGTTGGAGCAGTGAGCACCTCTTTTCCATCATCCCGATGGCGGCTATCGTGTCGGTGCCACCCGCTTGGAGGAACCGATGAGCACGCAGCCTGAGGAAGCCATCGCCCCGCCGGCCCCGACCGCCCCCGCGCAGATATATGCCCAGCTGCGCACCGACCACCGTGCCGACACTTGGGCACCGGCCTTCGAGCGGGACTGGGCGAAGGCCCTGGAGGACTCTCGCCACAGCTACAGCCTCACCCCATTGCACAGCGTCATCCGCACCTGGCAGTTGCGCCTCGCCGCAGCCTCGGACGTCGACTCGTACATGGACTCTGACGAGGAGGAGCCCGGCTTCGTGGACCTCGGCTTCCTCCACTCCTGACGAGAACAGCGTTCTGTTGACGGGGACGGGTGCCATGGTCGCCGGGGAGCGGTGAGACCTCGGGGTCAACACCACGACGCTGCGGAACTGGCGCGGGGCCCGCTCGATGAGACTGGCTGATCAGTGCGGCTCGCGTGGGGCAGCCCGCCGGCACCATGATCGGCACTGCGGATGCCGGTACATCATCCGCGCAGGTCGGGGCCTGGTCACAAGTCTTCGGTTCTCCTCGACGTTCACCCCAGGTGCCTTCACCCTGTCGGGCTCGAATAATCGTCACTGCTGGTCAAAAGGCCACGGCCTCCGCGTAGCACTGCGATCCTGGTTCGACGGTCGTGTCGCTTCTCTACCGGATGTCGGCCGCGAGAACAGCCGATGGAGCCAGCGCCGGATTCAAGGTGAACTGGCCCGGCTCGGACACCCGATCGCCGCGTCGACCGCCTGGCAGATCCTCCACGCCGCAGGAATCGATCCGACACCCCACCGCAGTGGCCCAACCTGGCGAGAATTCCTCTCTGCGCAGGCCACCGGTCTGATCGCCTGCGACTTCCTCCACGACGCCGTATTCCAGGCCGAGGACATCGAGATCATCAAGACACCGGTCCGCGCGCCCAAAGCCAACGCCCACTACGAACGAGTGATCGGCACCCTCCGCCGAGAAGTCCTCGACCACACACTCATCCTCGGCGAAGCTCACGCACGCCAGGTCCTGGCCGCGTACCAGAGGCACTACAACGCGCACCGCCCCCACCGGGCCCGACGCCAACTACTCCCCCAAGCTCACGGGCCACCACCTACAGTCCTGGAGCCGACCAGCCGCAAAGTCCTGCGCACTCGCCTCCTCGGCGGCGTGATCAACAAGTACAGATATGCCTCTTGACCAGGCGCGCCGATGATTCGAGCCCCACAGGATCGAGGACTGCCTCGAGTACCCCCTCAGCTACGAAATGGCGGAACACCTGGTAACGCCTCAGACGGGCGGCTGTCCCTGCCGCTACCCGCCTGTCGTCTGCCTACTGCTCGCTTCGCTCATGCCCGTCACCGGATCCAAACGCTCTGCTGTCGGTGCGCTCACCGACAAGCAGTGGAGCAGATTGCGCGCATCAGTACGTCGCAACGCAGGGCGCAGGACCGCAGCCCTGCTGCCCACCACACCTCCGAGCCGCGGCCAGTACCTGTACGCCGAGGAGCATCTTCTGGCCCCAAACGTTGATGTGCTGCAAGGCCTCTTCGAGCGTCGTGCCATCCAGCAGGCGCTGGAGCAAGGTCTGTTCCCCATCGACACCGCCCGCAACTGGTGCCGGCCCGAACGACGCCAGCTTCTCGTCGGCGACGCGACCGTCCCCAAGGCTCCCTCCAAAGCCGAGCACACCCAGACCGTCGACACCACAACCGGCGAGCTCCGCACCCACCGGGTCGACCCTGCCGCCCGCCTCTATTACGAGAACGGCGAGAAGGAGAAAACGGTGGCCCGCGGCACCAAATGGTTCTTCGCCTCGGGACGCGACACCGGCTACTGGCGGCGACCCGGTGTCCACCCTCGCGTCTGGCCACGAGCCCTGGACGGCATGACCGGAGTCACCGGCTCCACCCGCGTACAGAAGGCCGTGGCCAGCGCCCGAGGTCACCTGGCGGCCTTCCGCCGCAAGGGCGGTGTGGTCAGCTCGCCAAGCGATGGGGCTCAACCTCGACGACCCGTTTGCATAGTGCAATAATTAGAAGGGAAGGGCAGTCTTCTGGCTCCTTCGGGCCGGTAGGGACGGTGATCATGAACGGGAGAGAAGCAGGCGACTCGACTCTCGAAGCCTATGCGTTCGTCTGTCTCACGTGCGGGCATGGCTGGGAGGAGGAGTACGAGATCCGGCACCCGGCTGATGTCCACGGTCTGCGGCATACCGTCTACTTCGTCCATGGGCACCGAGTCGAATCCCCACTGGCGCACGCACGCTGCCCGTCGTGCGAAGGGCGCAAAATCAGGATTCTGCGGCCCGGCCGGGTGATGTCGGTGTGGAGTGCCCTCCCAGGGCACTGACCCTCGTCTGCGGCGCATGAGGTAGATGGCGAGGGCCGCGTCGTGCGAGCGGTGCCGTTCACCGACGGCATGCACGCCTCGTTCCTCGCCCTGCGCGGCGCCTGGCATAACCCCGCGCGTGCTTGGCTTGTGCATCCCCTGGTTCGTGGGGATGGCGCTCATCACCCACTTCCTGGCGGGGCTGGACTGGACGACGTCCTTCCAGGTCGGTGCGGTCTGCGGCTTGGCGCTGGGCGTCGCGTTGTGTTGCATTGCTAGTGAACGGACTGATGCGGCTCCCGGCGCTCGGCGCCGAGCCGCGAGGCGGTCGGCGGAGCTGAGCAAGTTCGCGGCGCTGCCGGTGTTGGGCGCGCTGTTGATCTCGCTGGTCGGCGCGCGCTTCGCGCGGCGGGAGAAGCTGGCGGCGGTCTGGTTCGGGACGAAGGGCTTCGCGTGCGTCGTCTACGGCCTGCTGGTGCTTCAAGTCCGGCATCCTGCGGGTAAGGGCGGATGCTGAGCGCAAGGGCCGACGGTCGTCGCCTTCGCGCCGCCTCCTGGGGCGCGGGGCTCCCACCGGTGGAGCGATCACGAGCTTGGGTTGATCACGTCGTGTCCGGGATGTGCCCCCGTATTCCCACTCCATTGCTTAGGCTCAAGAGATCCGTCCACTGCCTGCGCCGGCGCCGGTGGCGGCGGTACACGTTCCACGCGACGCCCCGGGAGTGTTCATTGGCTGAGGAGAACGATCCGAAGGACTCCCTGCTCCTGGCCGTTCTACCCTTCGGGGTGATGGCGGTCGTGGCCGTACTGGACCTCACCTCGGGACCTGGGGTGGGCCTGCTGCCCTTGGTGTCGCTGGGGCCGGCCTTCGCGGGGCTCACCGGAGGGTGGCGGCGCACGGCTGTCATCGGTGTGGTTGCTGTCGTCCTGTGCCTGGGGCTCAGCGTGTTCGACGGCCTGTTCGGCACCCGCCGCGGTTTCACCGCGTTGCTCTCGGTGGCGGGCGTCACGGCCGCTGGTCTCGTGGCGGCGGTGTTGCGGCAGCGGCGTGAGGCGGAGTTGGCCAGCGTCCGGTCGATCGCGGAGGTGGCCCAGCGGGTGCTGCTGCGGCCGGTGCCGCGGAGTGCGGGGCGACTGCGGGTGGCGGTCTCGTACACCTCCGCCGTGGCCGAGGCCCGCATCGGCGGAGACCTGTACGAGGTGGTGACCTCGCCACAGGGGGTGCGGGTGATTGTCGGGGATGTGCAGGGCAAGGGGCTGGAGGCGGTGGAAACCGCGGCCGTGGTCGTGGGTGCATTCCGTGAGGCGGCGTACGACGAACCGGACCTCAAGGCCGTCGGTGAACGACTGGAGCGGGCTCTGGAACGGCATCTGACCCGGGAGAGGTTCGTCACGGCTGTGCTGGCCCAGGCGGGAGACGGCGCTCATATCACCCTGCTGAACTTCGGTCATCCCGCGCCGCT
This sequence comes from Streptomyces sp. BRA346, assembly GCF_052851135.1. Classification (NCBI taxonomy): domain Bacteria; kingdom Bacillati; phylum Actinomycetota; class Actinomycetes; order Kitasatosporales; family Streptomycetaceae; genus Streptomyces; species Streptomyces sp. BRA346. Next base: position 54,392 of record NZ_JAIWIH010000042.1, read on the forward strand.
GATTCTGCCGGAGCACGGGGAGGTTCGGTATCTGGAGCCACCGGGGCGGGCACTGCCGCTGGGACTGGGAATGCACGAGACATCGGGGCCGAAGCCGTACGAGGTGCCTTTCACACCGGGTGACCAGGTGCTCTTCTACACCGACGGGGTGACCGAGGCTCGTGCTCCTTCGGGAGGCTTCTATCCGCTGGAGCAGCGGGTGGGCTCACTCGCGGACCGTGCCCCGGACGCGACGCTGGCCGCAGTGCGGCGGGATCTGATGGAGCATGTGGAGGGCCCGTTGCAGGACGATGCCGCCATGCTGCTGCTCCGCTACCGGAACGGCTGACGCCGGACAGGGGCGGGCGGGCAGATGAGACCTTGTCCTCTGCCCGCCCGCCTTGCGTCTGCCGTACGCCGTGCCATACGTGCCGGCGTCAGAAGGTGGAGGCGATGTCGTCGTACGTCGCGTCGTCGATCAGGCCGGAGTCGTCGAGGACGTTCTGGTGGTCCAGGACGGTGAGGTTGACCTCGGAGGCGAAGC